>DATLHA010000001.1:0-13628 GCA_035540095.1 Acidimicrobiales bacterium
CACCTTCCGCTACGCCCTGGAGTGCCAGCACCCGCTGGACTACCTGCTCGACGGCTACTACGGCCGCTGGCTGAAGTGCGCCGAGAACATGCTCGAGGAGAGCGCCATCATCGCCCCGGGCGCGGTCGAGGCCCGGGCCCGCAAGCTGGCCGGCGAGGAGGGCGTGGAGGAGCCGCCCGCCCCGGAGCCGCGGAAGCCGGACTACAAGCCCACCGCCGCCGGCTCCATCCGCCAGATCGACACCCCGCCCAAGTACGCGGTCGGCGACAGGGTCCGGGCCAAGCTGATGCACCCGCCCCGCCACACCCGCCTGGCCCGCTACGTCCGGGGCCGCACCGGCGTGGTCACCATGATCCAGCCGGCGCAGGTCCTCCCCGACACCAACGCCCACTTCGTCGCCGAGAACGCCCAGCACGTCTACAACGTGTCGTTCGACTCCCACGAGCTGTGGGGCCCGGACGCGGAGTCCTTCGAGCTGCGGTTCGACCTCTACGAGGACTACATGGAGCCTGCATGAGCGGCCCGGGAGGCCGACCCATAATCACTCACTGGGACCTGCTCCCAGAGGGAGCGTGAACCAGTGACGTTTGAAACCGAGTCCAAGCGGCTGCCCGTCGCCCTGCGCACCGAGGCGCTGGAGTCCATCCTGCTGGAGCGCCAGCTGGTCGACCCCAAGGTGATGGACACCTACATCCGGATGTACGAGTCCGACATCGGGCCCCTCAACGGAGCCAAGGTGGTGGCCAAGGCGTGGACCGACCCGGAGTTCAAGGCCCGCCTGCTCGAGGACGGCACCGGCGCGGTGGCCGAGCTCGGGTTCAAGGGGCCCCAGGGTGAGCACATCGTGGTGGTGGAGAACACGCCGACGGAGCACAACGCCGTCGTCTGCACCCTCTGCTCGTGCTACCCGTGGCCGCTGCTCGGCCTGCCGCCGACGTGGTACAAGGACCCGGCTTACCGTTCCCGCCTGGTGCGCGAGCCCCGGGCCCTGCTGGCCGAGCTGGGCCTGTCGCTCGGTGACGACGTCGAGATCCGCATCTGGGACAGCTCGTCGGAGGTCCGGTACTTCGTGCTGCCCGAGCGGCCGGCGGGCACGGAGAACCTCTCCGAGGAGGAGCTGGCTGCGCTGGTGACCCGCGACGCCATGGTCGGCATCGCCAAGGTCGCGGCGCCGGCATAACGACCGTGCCCGCGCCCCAGCCCTCAGCCGTCCTCGACGTCGACGGCCCCGCCGCCCCGCCCCGGTCCAACGGCGAGCTCGTGTTCGCCGAGCCGTGGGAGAGCCGGGCCTTCGGGTTGGCCATGTCCCTCAACGCCAGCGGCGTCTTCGACTGGGAGGACTTCCGCCGGCAGCTGATCGCCGCGGTGGCCGAGGCCGAACGCGAGGCCACCGACGACGAGCCCTTCAGCTACTACCGGTGCTGGCTGCAGGCGCTGGAGCGGGTGCTCGACGCCGGCGGCGTGGTCAGCACCGAGCAGCTCCGGGCCCGGGCCGAGGAGCTCGACGCCCGGCCGGCGGGCCACGACCACAGCCACGGCCACGGCCGCGGCGACGAGGGCCACGATCACCACCACTGACGGGCCCAAGACGCTTTCGGTCGACGCCACCTGGGAGGGCGGCTACCGGTGCACGGTCAAGGCCCGCGACCACGTGATCGTCGTCGACGAGCCCACTCACGCCGGCGGCGGCGACGCCGGCCCGCAGCCCACCGAGGTGTACCTCGCCTCGGTGGCGTCCTGCTTCACCCTGGCCGTCTACCACGTGGCCCGCAAACGCGGCATCGAGCTCCCCGACCTGCGCGTCCGCGCCGTCGGTCAGTACGAAGGCCCCAGCTTCGTGAAGGTGCGGGTAGAGGTCAGCTCCAGCTTTTCCCGGGCCGAGATGGAACCCCTTCTCGAGCGGGCGTCGGCGGTCTGCTATGTGTCCAACACCATGCGAGCGGTGGACGACATCGACGTCGTGCTCGTGGAGGGCGGCGGCTGACGACCCCTAGGCGTCGTGGCCGGGAGAGATCGTGCGCGCCGTCCGGAAGCCGAGCTGCCCGTCCCACGGCCCCTTCTCCACCGACACCGGTGCCAGCAGGAAGCCGACGTGGTCCTCGGTGGGAAACCGCTCGATCACCTCGCCGGCGAACCACCGAGCGCAGTCCTCGAGCACCGGCGCGCCGCCCGGCCCCTCCCGCCAGCGGCACCGTGAGAACTTGTCGATGTCGTCGCCGGTCGATCCGCCGAACAGCTCGGCCAAGGCACGGTCGCCGGCAGCCAGGAAGTGCACGGCGAGGATTCCGGCAACGCCGGCGACTCGGAAGGTGTGGTTCTTCCGGGAGAGCCAGACCGCGAACCGGGGCGGGTCGATGCTGCACTGCGTGGCGAAGCCGACCAGGCACCCTGCCAGTTCGCCGCCGGCGCCGGCGGTCACGATCATCATCGGGTAGTCGAGCTCGCCGACCAGATCGGAAAAGGCCTCCGCCGGCGTCATCCCGGCCCCTGCGTGTCCACCACAGGATGGTAGAGCCGGGCGGGCCCTAGGACGGCCCCCGGAGCTTGTAGTGGGCCAGCGACTCGACCTGGCCCAGGAACTCAGGCGTGCGGCGGAACCTCGGCGACAGCGCGTCGAGGTCGACGCCGGAGGCCCGCCAGCGCAGCACCCGGCGCTCCAGCGGGCGGAGCACGTCGCCCTGCAACTGGCGGCTGCCACGGGGCATCTCGGCCAGCGAACGGACCCGGCCCGCCCATTCGGGGCTGCGCCGGAAGCGCCGGCCGATCTCTTCGTCGTCGACGCCATCGGCCGCGAGCCGGAGCACCCGGCGCTCGATGGGTCGCAGGCTGGGATTGGGCACAGACCACCTCCCGAAGCGGAGAGGCCAAGGATAGGCGAGTGGGGGGGTCATCGCGCCCGGCGGAGCCGGCCCCACGGCTTGAACACCGACAGGGACGTAGCCGTCACCAGCGCCATCCCGGACACCACCGGCGGGAAGACGAGGTTCCCCGCGTCTGTCCCACCCGACCCCCCGGCGGCGAGCAGCTCCCCGTAGGCGGCGGCCTCGGCCAGTCCGGGGCGCAGGGCGAAGGCGACCAGGGCGACGAGGATGACGTTGAGGATCAGCTTCACCGCCACCCACCAGTACCGGATGAGCCCGTAGTTCGTCCCCAGCCCCAACACGACGCCGCTGGCCAGCGTCGCCAGGCCGGCGGTCAGGAGCGGCCACACCGCGAACAGCTCGAGCACCCGGTAGCACAGCGCCTCTGTGGCCGTGCTCTCGGTCAGCACGGCGGTGAGGACCAGCACGCCCAGGACGACGTCGATCCCTATCCAGGCGCCGGCGCCGAGGATGTGCACGGTGAGCACCCCCCGTCGGGCACGGCGCCCCAGCACTCGGTCGGTCGCAAGGCTCATCCCTCGAGCCTGAAGGAGCGGGTCGCCGGCGTCGTCCTCCGCCGGGCGGCTCCGCCTCTACGACGCCGGGGGTACTACGACGCTCCCTCCCGGTCGTCGCGGTAGACCTCGTAAGCCGCGGTGTACTCCATGACCCGGGCCACCTCGGCGATCACCGGCTCCTCCCACCCCGCTCGGCGGAGGAGGTGGAAACCCATCTCCATCCCCGACGTGATGCCGCCGGCGGTGATGATGCGGCCGGCGTCGACCACCCGAGCCCGGCTGATCTTGGCCGCCGGGGCGATGTCGGCAAGCCGGTCGATTGGGACCTTGCCGTTGGGGCCCGACTCCACCCGGTCGGGCTCCTTGCGATTCGTCGCCGGCAGACCGTCGAGCAGGCCCATGCGGCCGTACACCCACGACCCGGTGCAGACGCTGGTCAGCAGGGTGGTCTCCGGCAGGGCCCGGATGAAATCGTGCAGGCGGCCGTTGTAGACCTCGGTCCGGGTCCCGAAGCCGCCGGGGATGAGGAAGGCGTCCATGGAGGGCTGGTCGCCGAAGCTGTAGTTGGGCAGGACGGTGAACCCGGCCTGGGCCTGCACCGGGCGGTTCGCATCGGCGATCAAGAAGGCGTCGAGCTCGGGGTCGTAGCGGCGGGCGACGGAGAACACGCCGTGGGGAGCGGCGAAGTCGACGATCTCGGCGTCCTTGAACACGTAGATGCCGAGCCTGAAACCCGGCTTCTTCACCGCCAGACCCTCCCCGCCAGCGCCGGCTCGCCCCGCCGGGCGGCGACGTCGATGGCCAGGCTGAACAGGCGGAAGGCCAGCTCGGGGTCGCGCCAGTTGTGGGCGGCGGCGAAGTCCATCCAGTCACACGGGGGTATCACGGCCTGGTCGCTGTAGTCGAGCTCCTCCCAGGTCGTCGCCAGCTCCATCAGCTCGACCGTCGTGGCCACATCGACCTCGACGTTCAGCAGCAGGTCATGGTGGCGGGGGGCGATGCCGGCAAAGCGGCAGGCACAGGTGGCGGCAGGTCGGCGAGCGCACGATGACTTGGGCAATGGACGCCTCCACTGGTCTCGTCGGTGGAAGAAGCCAGCATGGCGCATCGACGTTGCACAGAGATTGCAGGGCCGTGCAATGCCACATCCCGTTCACGCCGGCGTTGCAATCCGGACACCCAGGGCGAGCCGCAGGCCGAAGAGGAGGTCGGCGCCGGAGCTGTGGCCGAACCGCAGCAGGTCGGCCACGGCGCTCTCCGCCTGCTGGCGGTCGGCGGCCACCAGCAGCCGGTGGACGGGCTCGATGCTCTGGCCCCGGGCGGCCCAGGCCAGGAACGCCCGGGCGATGTCGTTGGTTCTCGCCCGCGCCGCCGCGTCGATCGCCGCCGCCCGGTCGTGTGACCCGGCGACGAGCAGGATGCCGGCCAGGGCGTCGTCGCCCGCCGGGGTGAGCCCCGGGCCGAGGCCCGAGAGCGCGCCGACCACGCCGGCCAGGTCACCGCCGGCGAGGTGTTCGGCGGCCCGGGCCGCTCGCTCCGGGTAGGCGGCGAGGGCGGACGCCGGGGCTCGGGCGAAGATGCTCGGGTCGACGGTGGCCATGTCCGGAAGCTCGCCGCGCCACACCCGGGCACCGGCCAGGTCCACCCCCGCCACCGACCCGTCGACGGTCACCGCCTCGCCGGCGGCCAGCCGGAGGATCGGGAACGGCCCCCGGGCGTGGATCGGCCCCGACGGCACCTCGGCGGTGCAAAGGGCGACCAGTCCGGCGGGCAGGCGCAGGTAGGCCGCCTTGGAGAACACGGCCGCCACCGTGCCCCGGCCGCCGGCCTCCAGCACCTCCTGGGCCCCGAGGCCCACCTCGATCATGCGAGCCGGCGGTCGAGGGCCAGCAGGGCGTCCCGGAAGCAGGCGATGGGCGCCTCGGCCACGCCGGCGCCGACCTGGCCCGTGCCCTCGCTGGCGTGGAGGATGCCGGTGTTGACCTTGGGGGTGATCCCCAGCTCGACCACCTTGCGGACGTCGATGCCCATGGGGGTCCCCCGGTAGTCGAGCGTCGGCAGCTTGAGCCGGGTGCTGCGGGCGACGGCGATGCGGTCGACCTCCTCGGTGGTGGCGATGGCGTCGGCCATCCTGCCGCCGACGAAGGCGGCCACCGCCGGCGACGCCGCCGCCGCCGAGCCCCCCAGGCCGATGAGCTCGAGCACCGCGCTGTCGCCGATGTCGGGCGCCGCCTGCTCGGGCCCGTAGCCCGAGTAGTACATGGCGTTGCCCACCGGCGGCGACGCGGTGACGAACCACTCGTCGGAGCCCGACAGCCTGATCCCGTAGTCCGTCCCGTTGCGGGACATGGTCGTCACCAGGCTCGAGCCCTCCACCTGCTCGGCCCAGAGCGTGAGCGACTTGGCCGCGGCCATGGCCAGGTTGAGGAAGAACAGGTGGTTGCCGGCGAGGAACTTGCCCAGCTCGGCCCGCCGGGGGGCGTCCAGGCCGATGAGCTGGGGCAGCAGGGCCCGCACGAAGAGATTGGTCGTGGCCTGGGTGCGCATGTGGAGGTCGTCGCCCATCTGCAGGCCCTGGGCCGCCAGCCCGAAGACGTCGAGCTGGCCCACCTGGGCCAGGCAGTCCGCCAGGAGCGGGCCGGCCACCTCCCGCAGGAAGACCAGCCGCTCCACCGCCGCCGGCGTCTCCCGGCCGAACCACGGGACCTCGCCGGGGCCCTGGTTGATCGCCGAGTACGCCCGGGTGCCGCCCTGGGGGTTGTCGACCACGAACACCGGCATCGAGGGGCCGACGGCGCTGGCCATGGGGACGACGGCCTGGTGGAGGTTGGCCGGCTCCAGCCGGACCTCGCCGGCGGCCAGAAGGGCTTCGGCCCCGTCGGGTGAGTCTGCCCAGCCCTCGGCCATGACCGCGGCCCGCACCGAGCGCCGCAGCGGGTCGCACACCCGGTCCCAGTCGATGCGGGGGCCGCAGTGGATGATGGTCCGATCCCCCATCCCGGGCACCACCTCGCCGGCGGTCTCGATGGCCACCAGCATGGGGGTGCCCTCGTCCAGCCGGCGGGTCACCTCGGCGTTGGCCTCCTCGATGGCCGCCGCCCGCTTCCCGTACAGGCGGCTGAGGGCGGCGACCAGCTCGGGCTCCCCGTCGGCCGGCGGTCGCCAGTCGACGTGGACCACCGGCCGGCCTTGCTCGCGGACGGCGTCGGCGAACAGCGGCAGGCCGAGGTTCACCACCTCCACCTCGCCGGGCAGCTCGACCACCGTCATGACGCGACCTCCTTGCTCTCGGTGACCTTGCGGGCCGCGTCCAGCAGCGCCGCCTCGGCGTCGTCGAACGTGGACTTCCACTTGGCGGCCTCGGCGTGGAGGGCGCCGGCCTCGGCCTCGCACGTCCGCACCATGGCCCGAACCGCTTCCGGCGCCGCGCC
Source organism: Acidimicrobiales bacterium (assembly GCA_035540095.1). Classification (GTDB taxonomy): domain Bacteria; phylum Actinomycetota; class Acidimicrobiia; order Acidimicrobiales; family AC-14; genus CADCTB01. The sequence goes on from DATLHA010000001.1 coordinate 6,811, forward strand.
GCCCTGGGCCGAGCGGGTCATCACGATCCGGCGGGGGTCGAGGACGGGCGCCAGGTCGTGGCCGGCCAGGCCGAGCGGGCGCCCTTCCAGCTCGACCGACGCGTTGTCGAGCATCTCGCCGGTGATGTCCACGCCCCGCAGCCCTTTGCCCGCCGCCTCCCGGACCGTCCGGCCCACGATGACGTAGGCGGTGCGGTAGTCGATGCGGCACACGGTGACGATGTACTCGGCCAGGTCGGTGGCCTGGGTGAACCCTGAGGTGAGGGCGTCGGCCATGCGGCCGGCGTTGACGGTCAGGGTGCGGACCACGCCGCTCATCAGGCGGGTGACCCGGCCGGCCAGCTCCAGGGCCCGGGGCACCTCGCCGTAGGCGAAGATCAGGTTGTCGCTGCGCGCCGAGGGGCTCTTGACCACGGCCAGGAACCCGCCCAGGCGCCCGATCAGGATGCCGGAGGCGCCCCTGACGATCGAGAGCGAGTACGGGTTGCGCTTCTGCGGCATGAGCACGCTGGAGCGGGTGTAGCCGCTGTCCAGGTCGACGTAGTCGAACTCGCCACTGGACCAGATCTCGAGGTCCTCGGCCAGCTTGCTCTGGTTCGACAGCATGCTGGCCGTCGTGGCCAGGATGTTGATGAGCCCGTCGACCTGCCACATGGCGTCCCGGGTGTGCTCGATCACGCCGTCGAATCCCAGCAGGCCGGCGATCACCGAGCGGTCCTCGAGCAGGCGGCTGCCGTTGACGCAGCCCGCGCCCCCCGGGCTGGTGTCGACCCACGCCAGCCCGTCGAGCAGGCGCCGGGCGTCGCGCAGCGTCGGGTAGGCGAAGGAGAGCACGTAGTGGCCGAAGGTCGACGGCTGGGCCTGCTGCAGGTACGTCTGGTCGGGCATGAGGGTCCCGGCGTGGCGGGCGGCCTGGGCGACCACGCTGTCGACGAAGCCGGCGGCGTCGTCCACGAGCTCGACGAGCTGGCGGCGCAGGAGGAGGCGCAGCGACAGCCGGGTCGCCTCCCGTCGCGGCCGGCCGGCGTGCAGCCAGCCGGCGACGTCGCCCAGCCGGGAGGCGAAGTAGTGCTCGCGGGAGTTGTAGGCCTCGCCGTGGGAGGGGTCGTAGGGGAAGTCCTCGGGCGGTGTGGCGTAGACCTCCAGGAGCAGGCTCAGCAGCTGGCGGGCTGCGCTCTCGGGCACCACCCGCCGGCCCCGGAGGTCCAGGACGTGGGCGATGTCGGCCAGGTTCAGGCCGTGGTGGAGCAGGGGGGCGTCGGCGTTCTCCAGGGTGAAGCCCGAGTCGATCAGCTCGGGCGCCGGCGCTCCGGTGACCGCCTCGGCGCCGGTGACGTCGCTCATCGCTCTCTCTCCAGGTGGTGGGCGGCGGCCAGGACCCCGCCGGTGTGCCAGAACACGATCGGGCCGGCGCCGGCCTCGACGAGGTCGAGGACCACGGCGAAGGCCTTGGCGGTGTAGACGGGGTCGAGCAGGAGTCCCTCGGTGGTCAAGACGATGGCCGCGGCGCGCTCCCCCGCCTCCGACGCCGTCCCGAAACCGGGGCCCCGGGCGTCGACCAGTTCGAACTCACCGGTGGCGATGCCCAGCAGCGATGCGCACGTTGCGGCCAGGGAGGTGATCTCCCGGCGCGCCCGGTCGACCGGACGGCTCACCGAGGCGCCGACGACCCTCCAGGTCGCACGGGCCACGCCGGTGCCGACGGCCAGGCCGGCGCAGGTGGTACCCGAGCCGCTGGCGATCACCACCGCCTCGGGGACGACCGCCGCCCTGTCGAGCTGGCCGGCCAGCTCCTCGGCGGCGACGACCATCCCGACCGTGCCCGCGGCCACTGCGCCGCCCCGTGCCACGGGGTAGGGCCGGCGCCCGCCGGCTTCGAGCTCGGCTGCCACCTCGGCGACGGCGGTGTCGACCCGGCTGCGGTCGGGGTCCCCGGTGTAGCGGACCTTGGCTCCACAGGCGAGGGCGAGGGCCAGGCTCGGGTGCCGGCGGGCGGGCTCGTCGCCGTAGAGGACCAGCTCGCAGTCGATGCCGGCCACGCTGGCGGCGGCGGCCGCCGCGGAGCAGAAGTTCGACCCCGGCCCGCCGCCGGTCACGAGCACGTCGCAGCCGCCGGCCAGGGCGGCGCCGACGATGAACTCCAGGGGCCGGGCCTTGTGGCCGGCGGCGGCGAAGCCGCTCAGGTCGTCGCGCTTGACGTAGATCGGCGGCGAACCGAGGCGGGCCTCCAGGCGGCGGGCGCGCACCAGCGGCGTCGGCAGGGTGGCCAGCGGGAAGCGGTCGAGCGTCACGCCCATGCGTCGGTCTCCGCCAGGCGGGCGGCCCGGGAACGGGCCACGACTCCATCGACCATGATCCGGGCGCCGGCGATGGCCGGCGTGGCCAGTAGGGCCCGGAGCTCCTCGGCGTCGAGCAGGCCGGTGTCCTCCAGGGCCGCAGGTTGGCCGGCGCCGGGGTGGATGGCGGCGTGCATGCGGGCCTGGGCCTCGTGCTTGCCCAGGCGGGCGGTGAGGGCGGCCAGGACCCGCTCGGAGCCGGCGCCGGCGGGCACGTTGGCGGCCATGGCCTCGACCTCGACCTCCAGGCCGGCCAGGAGCCCGATGGCCGTCTGCAGGGACACGCCGGCCAGCAGGCACACCTCGGGAAAGGCGACCCACTCCGCCTTCCATCCCCGGCCGTCGCGCTCGTGGATCTGGGTCATGCCTTCGAGGAGCACGCCGGCGCCGGCCCGGACCAGGCGGGCGAGGGTGTCCAGGTGCTCGCTGCGCTCGGGGTTGCGCTTGTGGGGCATGGTGATGCTGCCGACGGAGTCGGTGGTCGTGGGCTCCCGCAGCTCACCGATCTCCGGCCGCTGGAGCTCCAGCACCTCGTTGCCGATCCGGGCCACCGTGGCGCAGACCATGGCCAGCACGTGGGCGAACTCGGCCAGCCGGTCCCGGGCGGTGAGCCACGAGATGCCCGGGTCGGAGAGGCCCACCTCGGCGCAGAAGGCGGCGCGCACCGCCGGCCCGTCGTCGCCGAAGAAGCCGAGCACCCCGACGGCGCCGCCCAGCTGGCCCACCAGCCAGCGGGGCCGGCCTTCCTGCAGGCGGTCGAGGTGGCGGCGCACCTCGTCGGCCCACGACGCGGCCTTGAACCCGAAGGTGATCGGTGCGCCGGGCTGGCCGTGGGTCCGCCCCACCATCAGCGTGTCGCGGTGGCGGTCGGCAAGGTCGACGAGCAGCGCCTCGACGGCCCGCAGGTCCCGCCACATCACCTGGCCGGCCTCGCGCATGGCGACGGCGGTCCACGTGTCGGTGACGTCCTGGACGGTGGCGCCGAGGTAGACATGCTCGGAGGCCGGCGCCGGCAGCACCCGCTGCAGGCCGTGGATCAGCCCCAGGGTGGAGTGCGACGTGCGGCGGGTCTCCTCGGCCACGAAGGCCAGGTCCAGCTCGTCGACGTCGGCTGCGGCGGTGATCTCCTTCGCCGACTCCGGGGGGATGATGCCCACCGACGCCTGGGCCCGGGCCAGGGCGGCGAGGATGTCGAGCCAGGACTGGAGGCGGGCCCGCTCGTCGAAGACCGCCCGCAGCTCGTCGGTGCACCAGAGGTGGGCGTAGAGGTCGGATTCGGTTATGCGGGCGCCCACGCCGGCTCCGCAGCTTTGGCAATGGCGCCGAGGGCCTGCTTCACCTGCGCGAGCGACGCACCCCACGGCACCGCCACCGTGACGCCCTGGTCGGCGATGGTGTCCTCGAGCAGGCAGCACTTGGTCAGCAGCGGCCGGCCGTCGGCCGGGAACAGCTGGCGCGGGCACAGCTCCACCGCGTCCTTCGGGCGCTCGCCGTAGAACCACTCGTGGATGCCACGCGACCGCTCACAACCGAGCAACGTCCAGTCGGCCTGCGCCGGCCGCTCGTCGAGGAAGGCGACCGTGCCCGGGCCCTCGACGCAGAAGCCCGAGCCCCGGCACGGGACCAGGTACCGCTCCGCCGGGTGGGCCACGGCCAGGTCGACGAGGTCGACGACATCGGCGACGAGCTCGATGGGAGGCAGGTCCTCGGCCAGTTCCATGACCCGGCGGGCCTGGTCGAACAGCTTGGCCGGCCGGGGCGGGACGACGTCGCCGACCCGGATGCGGATGGGCGCGGGGTCGAGGATGAAGCTCACGTGGTGGTAACGGCCCTCGACGACCACGCAGCGAGCCGCTCTGTCGCCGGCTACCCGGCCCAGGGCGCTCGGGACGCCGGTGTCGGTGTCGGGGGCGACGACGTACACGCACTCATCGGGCAGGGCCAGCACCTCGACGGAGGTGATCGGCGAGAACAGCGAGGTGTCGTCGGCCTTGGTGACCCGGACCAGCGCCGTGTCCCGGCCGGCCCGGGCCACGATGAAGCGGGTGTGGCGGTACGCCTCGCGACCGAGAAACAGGTCGGTGAGCGCCTCGGCCGTGAGGGGCCCGTCGACCGTCGCCACCGACACTCGCCGGTACTGGCCGGGGACGATGTTGCTCACAGGCGCAGGGCCGCCTTGGGGGTCAGCTGCATCGTGTCGGCCCGCAAGCCGAGGCGGAGCGTCTCCACGCCGAGCACCTCGGCGACGGGGATGTTGGCCAGGTTCACGTTGGGCCCGCAGTGGCGCATGAACCACACCGCCTGGTCCTTCCTGGGCGTCTCGAACACCACCCGATCCACGCCCCCGGCGTTGAGAACCGCGGCGATCAGATCCTCGCGAACGGTGCCGGCGGCGTCGTAGATCCCCACCGTCCCGCTCTCCCGGCCCTCGGTCAGCACCCAGCGGGCGCCGGCGGCCAGGTCGGAGGCCACCTCCTCGGCCCACTGCGCTGACGAGAGCTGGTCGGAGGCCTTCTTGGCCCCCACCTCGGACAGCACGGTGAACCGGCTGGTGGCCATGCGGATCAGCTCGTACTTCTCGTCGGGCCGCATCGGCGCCGCGCCACGCGACACCTCGATGCACGGGAAGCCGACGCCGGCCGCCCAGTCGAGGAACTCCTCCACCCGTCGCTGCACCCACGCCACCTCGAGGAGCGTGCCTCCGACGCACCCCAGGATCCCGTTGGCGGCCAGGATGTCGAGCTTGGACTCCACGCCCGGATCGAGGTAGGCGGTGCCCCAACCGAACTTCCAGATGTCGATGTAGGCGCCGCAGGTCTCCAGCACGCCCGTGAGCTCGTGGGCGGGTAGTCCCTTGTCGAGCACGTGGGTGATTCCCACCTGCCGGGGCTTCGGCGGGCGCTCGGGAAGGTCGAGCGGGAAGGGCGTACCCACAAGTCCTATGGTAGAGAGCTGTCTACTTTAGTGCAAACAGTCGGAACGGAGGCCGATGGACATCGGACACCTGGTGCACGCGCTGCGGGCCAACCCGGGCCTGCGCAACAAGGCGCCGATCGCCCTGGTCCGAGAGGTGCTCGGCGCCGGCGACTGGCTGGCCGGCCCGGGCGACGACGGCGCGGTGATCGACGGCTCCCTGGTGGTGGGAGGCGAGGCCATCCTCCCTGCCTTCGTGGCCGCCGACCCCTTCGGCGCCGGCGTGGCTGCGGTGCTGGCCAACGTGAACGACCTGGCGGCGATGGGCGCCGTGCCCCTGGCCATCGTCGACACCGTGGTGGCCGCCGACGACGTGGCCCGGCTGGCGCTGGAGGGCATGCGCTACGCGTCCGGCCTCTACGACGTGCCCATCGTCGGCGGCCACCTGACCCGTCACGACGGCCCGCCGGCGCTGTCGGCCTTCGGGCTCGGCAGGGCACAGCAGGTCCTGTCGGTCCGCAATGCCGCAGCCGGTCAGAGCCTGATGCTGGCGTGCGTCACGGAGGGCGCCATGCGGCAGGACTTCCCGTTCTTCGCCTCCTTCGACGAGCGGGGCGAGCGCCTGGCCGGCGACGTCCGAACCTTGGCGACCGTGGCCGGCGCCGGCTCCTGTGTGGCCGCCAAGGACGTCAGCATGGCCGGCATCGTCGGCTCACTGGCCATGCTCCTGGAGTGCAACCGGCTGGGGGTCACCGTCGACCTCGACGCGGTGCCCGTGCCCGCCGGCGTGGAGCTGTCCCAGTGGCTGACGGCCTTCCCGTGCTTCGCCTTCCTCCTGTGCGTGCCGGCGGGCGGCGAGGACGACTGCGCCCGCCCTTTCCTCGAGCGGGGCATCCACGCCGCGGTGATCGGGACGGTCGACGGCTCCGCAGAGGTGGCGGTGGCCGGCGGCGGCCGGCGCGAAGTGGTCGTCGACCTGGCATCCGAAGCGGTGACCGGCCTCTGAGCGAGTCACACGTTGAGCGGGCGCCCAGTCACGTTTCGTGAGCCGGCTGGCCGGGGATCAGCAACATATGACAATCGAATCCCTTCTCGTGTTCGTCCTCGTCCTCGCCTTCATCGGCCTGATCGTCGGCGCCGTCGCCCGTGTCATCGTCCCCAACGCACCCATCGGGATCGGGGCGACGATCGGGGCCGGCATCGCCGGCGCGTTCATCGGAGGTTTCGTCGGCCGGTTGCTGTTCGGGCCGAACCTGACCAGCCTCTGGTCCTTCGTGCTGTCGGTGCTGGTGGCCGCGGGCCTCGTGTGGGTGCTGGCCGGGCGGGGCCGGTCCTACGGCTACCGGCGCCAGCCCGTGTACGACAGTGGGTACGACGACCGCGTCATCGTCGACGACCGGCCCCTTCCCCGCCGCCGCCGCTTCTTCTAAGCCTTGATCCACCGATGAACTGATCGCGGCGAGGCCGCGTATCCACGTGAAAGGCCTCCTGAGCTGGGACGATGACGATGTCTGACGTCGTCGTAGCCACCAACGCAGGAGGCACTTTCAGTGAGTCGAGTATCGCACG
>DATLHA010000002.1:0-7567 GCA_035540095.1 Acidimicrobiales bacterium
CTCCACCGGCTGGCCGGAGTCGGGCGCCGACATCCTCTTCGGCGTGGGCGGCACGCCCGAGGGCGTGATCAGCGCCGCCGCCCTCAAGTGCATGGGCGGCGAGATCCAGGCCCGGCTCGCCCCCCGCAGCGACGAGGAGCGGGAGAACGTGCTCGCCGCCGGCTACGACCTCGACAAGGTCATCCACACCGACGACCTGGTGTCGGGCGACAACTGCTTCTTCGCCGCCACCGGCGTCACCGACGGCGAGCTCATGCGGGGCGTGCACTACGACAGCCGGGGTGCGACAACGCAGTCGCTGGTCATGCGCTCGAAGTCGGGCACCGTGCGCAGCATCAGCGCCCGCCACCCGCTGCACAAGATCGCCCAGTTCTCGGCCGTCGCCTTCGACTGACCGCCGGAAAACCGACCGAAGGTCGCTTTTCCGGCGGCAGAGAGAACGCGCCGGCCGTCCCGGCCGGCGGCGTCGCCGTTGTCAGGGGAACGCGCCGGCCGTCCCGGCCGGCGGCTTCGCCGTGTCAGGGGAACGCGCCGGCCGTCCCGGCCGGCGGCGTCGCCGTATCAGGGGAACGCGCCGGCCGCCCCGGCCGGCGGCCTGGCCGTGTCAGGGGAACGCCGGCCGTCTCGGCTGCGGCCTGGCCGTTGTCAGGGGAACGCGCCGGCCGTCCCGGCCGGCGGCCTGGCCGTCAGGGGGAGAGCGGCGGCGCCGGCGTCAGCGGGCCGAGCACGGCCCGGTTGAAGTCTTCCGCCGGCCGGTAGTGGTGGGGCTCGGTCAGCGACGGGCCCGAGAACCGCCGGGTCAGGCCGGTGGTCATGAGGATCTGGGGCACGCCGCCGTCGATGGTGTCGGTCGTCCCGTCCGCCGGCGGCGCCTGGAACGACGCGATGAGGGCGGGCACCTGGTCCATCGCCTGTTGCAGCCAGGTGTCGAGGAACGGCTTGGGGTTGACGGCGGCACCCCCGCCGGGGTGGACCTCGAAGTGCACGTGGGGGGCGCCGCCCTTGGCGTTGCCACTGTCGCCGTTGTAGCCGACGATCTGGCCCTGCTTCACCGACGAGCCGTTGGCCAGCTCGGCGTTGAAGCTGTTGAGGTGGGCCATGTAGTAGTAGGTGCCGTCGGGGGCGGTCACGAAGGCGCCCTTGCCGCCGAGGCCGGCGTCCTCGAAGCGCACGACGCCGTCGACCGGCGACCGCACCGGCGTGTCGAAGGCGGAGAAGATGTCGGTGCCCTGGTGGGCGTGGACCGGCGGGCCGGCGCGGTAGTCGAGCCAGTCGTCGTTCCAGTTGGCCAGGCCGAGGAGCGGAAAACGCCCGAAGCCCAGGGTGAACACCTCCTCAGGCGTCATGCCGAGGTTGTGGAGCGGGCGGAGGGCCTCGATCAGCGCCGCGGTGGAGTTGGCGGCGGTGCGGGCCTGGTCACGGACGAAGGCTTCGGCCTGGCCCGGGCTGAGGCTGGCCGGCGGAACCGTGGTGGCGGGGGGCGGGTCACCCGGCCTGGTGGTGGTGGAGGTGGCGCCGCCGGGCGTGGCCGGCTCGACGATGGTGTTCTGCGGGATGGGGATGAGCTTGGTCTCCGGCGCCGTGGTGGGGGTCACGGTGGTCGGCGCCGCCGTCGTCGGCGGGACGGTGGTCGGCCCCGCGGTCGTCGTCGGCAGGGTGGCCACGGTGGTGGTGGTGTCCGACGACCGAGGCGGCAGCGTCACACCCGGCGGCAGCTCAGCGGCGGCGACGGGCATGGGGCTGGCGAGGATTGCCATTGCCGCCGCTGCCAGGGCGAGGAGGGGTCGAGGGGGTGTGATCCGCACGTAGGTCATCCGCAGGCCGTCCGCCGTATCTCACGTTACCCCACGTCGGGGGCCATGGTGACGTCATCACATCCCCTTTTGGCGGCCTCCGACCGGAAGGCAGCGAGGAGATGCCCGGCGACGCCCAGGTGGGCGTGGCCCGGGTCCACCACCAGCGACGACACGCGAGCGGCAGGCGGCCGCGACCACCCCTCCGCGTAGCCGGCCACCGTCCCGTCAGCCCTCGCCGTGACCACCAGCGGCTCGCCGGCCAGGGCCCGGGCCTCGGGATCGACGCAGTCGGTCACGACGATCTCGACAGGGAGGCCGCCTCGCCCGATGACCGCCGGAGGGGAGAAGGCGGCGTCGGCTATGGGCGACCACACCCGCCCCGGCCCCTCGCGTAGGAGATGGACCCGCTCGAAGGTCACGTGGACCCGGTACCCGGCGAGGGCGTGGAGCGCGGCGGCGATCCTGTCCGGCTGGGCTTCGTCGGCCAGAGTGACATGGGGGACGAACGGCCACGTCAGGGGCCGGGCCAGGGGTTCGACGAAGACCCGGTCGCGCAGGGCCCGGACGTCGCCGGCCACGGCGAGGTAGACCGTCGGGCTGTCGGGGAGGAACGTGGCCGGCGGGCCGAGGGTGACGGCGAACGGGCGGGTGGCGGCCGCGGCCCGGCGAACGACGGCGAGCGCCTCCCCCAACCGGTCCTCACGCACGTTCACGGGCGGCACCAGGGTGAGATGCGCCGGCATGCGTCCGAGGGTGCCGTCGTCGAGCGCCCGGCGCATCCCGTCGATCTCCCTGTCGAGCGGCGGGGGCACGAGCAGGGCCACTCCGAGCCTTACGCGGGCCACGCCAGCACCAGCTGCCGACCGATCGACTCGACCACGTACCGGGCCCGGCGGGTCAGGTCGAACCAGGTGAAGTGGAGGGCCCGCCACCCCTGGGCCAGCAGGATGTTGGCCTTCTCGGCGTTGCGCTGCACATCCAGCCGCCCCCCGTGCCAGATGCGGCTGTCGGCTTCGATGCCGAGCCGGATGTCCGGGAACGCCCCGTCGAGCCGAACGCCGGCCACCTCGTACTGGCGCACGGGCTCCGGCAGCCCGCCTCGCCGCACCACCCGGTACAGCATGTCCTCCAACATGCTCTCCGTCGGCGCGGTCGCCGGATCCCGCTCTTCGACCAATGCCCGCAACACGCCGGCGCCGTTCCGCCCGGGCCCACCCAGCCGCTCCAAGGTGTCGACCAACAGCTTGAAGGTCACCAGCCGCCGCAGAAGCGCATCCTCCAGAGCTGGCTCGACCATTTCCACCGGCACCACTGCGCCCAGATCGAGGAGCGTCCGGGCCGGCGTCGTCACGGGGATACGCAGCCGCCGGGACACATCGATATCGTCCAGGCGGTCGGTTCGATGCACGAGAACGCCGCGTAGCGTGGGGCACCTGGTCGCCGGAACGATGATCTCCGGTGCAGCGGCCTCCACCCCCCGCAGTCGCCACAATGCGCCGGCGCTCCGATGCGAGGCCACCGCGCCGCCGCCTGCGGCCAGGCAGGCGGCAAGCGTGGCCTGCGCTGGGGAGCGCGGTGCGCTGGCAAGCCGGTAGACACCCGGATGCTCCGGGGCGAAGAGTCCCGAAGCGACCCGCTCGTCGATCTGGCGGGCCGTCATGCCCAACTCGAGTGCCTGCTTGCGATGGGCCAGCGAGTATTGCCCCGCGGCGAGCCGGTTGAGCTGCACGTCCACCGATTTCACGCCGCCCAGCGTGGCAGGCGGGTGAGACAACCGGCTTTCTGTCCGCTCAACCACCGCTGCGGTAGTTGAGCGGACACAAAGCGATCAGGACGCGCGTTTGGCCGCGTCTATGCGGGCGTCGGCCCGCTTCCGGGCTTCGACGGCCTCTTCGTCGTCGCCGGTGGCCTCGCTCTTGGCCCGCTCGGCCCGGGCGACGTCGATGTCCTTGGCCAGTTCGGCCACGTCGGAGAGAACGATGACCCGGTTGTCGCGGACCTCGACGAAGCCGCCGTGGACGGCGGCGACCTCTTCGCCGGAGCCGGTCTTGACCCGCACCACGCCGGTCTCCAGCGCGGCCAGGAAGGGGGCGTGGCCGGTGAGGAATGCCACCTCTCCTCCGGCCACGGTGCGGCAGATCACCATGTCGGCCTCGCCCGAGTAGAGGATGCGCTCGGGCGAGACCAGCTCGACCTGCAATGTCACTACGCGTTCGCCTCTTCCTTCGACAGCGAGCGGGCCTTCTCCCGTACCGACTCCACGCCGCCGACGTTGAAGAACGCCTGCTCGGGGAGGTCGTCGAGGTCACCGTTGGTCAGCATCTCGAAGGACTCGATGGTCTCGTCGATGGTGACGTTCACGCCCTTGACGCCGGTGAACTGCTCGCCCACATAGAACGGCTGGGACAGGAACTTCTCCACCTTGCGGGCCCGCTGGACGACGAGCTTGTCCTCCTCGGAGAGCTCGTCGACACCCAGGATGGCGATGATGTCCTGGAGCTCCTTGTAGCGCTGCAGGACCTCCTGGGTACGCCGGGCCACCCGGTAGTGGCGGTCGCCGACGATCTCGGGGGCCAGGATGCGGGAGGTCGAAGCCAGCGGGTCCACCGCCGGGTAGATGCCCCGGGAGGCGATGTCACGGGAGAGCTCGGTGGTGGCGTCGAGGTGGGTGAAGGTGGTGAAGGGAGCCGGGTCGGTGTAGTCGTCGGCGGGCACGTACACGGCCTGCACCGAGGTGATCGACCGGCCCTTGGTGGACGTGATCCGCTCCTGGAGCTCGCCCATCTCGTCGGCCAGCGTGGGCTGGTAACCCACGGCGGAGGGCATCCGGCCCAGCAGGGTGGACACCTCGGAGCCGGCCTGCACGAAGCGGAAGATGTTGTCGACGAAGAGCAGCACGTCCTGGCCCTGCTCGTCGCGGAAGTACTCGGCCATGGTCAGGGCGGACAGGGCGACGCGCAGGCGAACGCCGGGCGGCTCGTCCATCTGGCCGAACACCAGGGCGGCCTTGTCCATGACGCCCGACTCCTGCATCTCCAGCCAGAGGTCGTTGCCCTCCCGGGTGCGCTCCCCCACGCCGGCGAACACCGACACACCACCGTGCTGGGTGGCCACCCGGTTGATGAGCTCCAGGATGACGACGGTCTTGCCCACGCCGGCGCCGCCGAAGAGGCCGATCTTGCCGCCGCGCACGTAAGGGGCGAGGAGGTCGATGACCTTGATGCCCGTCTCGAACATCTCCGAACGGGGCTCGAGGTCGGCGAACGGGGGCGACGAGCGGTGGATCTCCCACCGGTCGGGCAGCTCGCCGAGGTCGTCCGTGCCGACGTCGAGCGGCTCGCCGGTGACGTTCCACACGTGGCCGAGCACGCCGTTGCCCACCGGGACGGTGATGCCCCGGCCGGTATTGGTGACCGGCGCCCCCCGGCGCAGGCCGTCGGTGGGCTTCATGCAGATGGCCCGCACCCGGTTCTCGCCGATGTGCTGGGCCACCTCGGCGGTGATGACCAGTTCCTTGCCCTCGAGCTCGACGGCCATGGTGACGGCGTGGTTGATCTCGGGCAGGGAGCCCGGGGGGAACTCGACGTCGACGACGGGGCCGGCGATGGCGATGATGCGCCCGTCCTTGGTCCCGTTGCTCGAGGCGGTCTGTTCGCTCATCTGTACGCTCCTGAACGGTCGAGGTTGTCGACGAGGATGTCGCGGCTGAGGACGGTCTCGGGGAAGTACTCGACCTTGCCGCCGGTCTTCGCTAATCGCAGGGCCTCGGCACCGCCCACGATCTCCATGATCTCGGTGGTGATGCCGGCCTGGCGGACCTTGTTGGCCACGGTGGCCAGGTTCTTGATCAGCTCTTCGGCGTTGTCCGTGGCCGCCTTCATGGCCCGCTGACGGGCGGCCTGCTCGCTGGCGGCGGCGTCGAGCATGGCCGCGAACACCCGGCCCTCGACGTAGCGGGGCAGCAGGCGCTCGAGGATCTGACCGGGCTCGGGCTCGAACTCGTACGCCGCCTGGGGACCGTCGGCCGCGGCGGCGGCGTCCTCCATGATCTCCTTCTCCAGAGGGAGCAGGCGGACGTTGACCACCCGCTGGGTGCCCATGGAGAAGAACCGGGTGTAGACCAGCTCGACCTGGTCGACGCCGCCCTCCTCCCCGGCGCCCTTCTCGTAGCGCTCCATCGCCGCCTGGGCCACCCGGCGGGCGTCCTCGTAGGACGGGACCTCGGCGTAGCCGGAGTAGGCGGCGGCGATGCGGTACTCGCGGTAGCGGAAGTAGCCCTCGGCCTTCTTGCCCGACAGGACCAGCTCGTAGTCCCGCCCCTCGGCCTGGTGGGCCTGGAGGGCCCGCTCACCGGTGCGGATGACGGTGGAGTTGTAGGCGCCGGCCAGCCCCCGGTCGGCGCTGATGATGATGAAGCCGACCTTGCGGATCGGGTCGCGCTCCTGCAGGAGCGGGTGGTCGAGGCCGGCGCCGCCGGCGGCCAGGTTGGCCATCACCGCGGTGATCTGCTCGGAGTAGGGGCGGGCGGCCGCCACCCGCTGCTGGGCCTTGACGATGCGGCTGGCCGCGATCAGCTCCATGGCCCGGGTGATCTTCTTGGTGGACTGGATGCTCTTGATGCGCCGGCGGAGGGTGCGCTCCTGCCCACTGGCCACGGTTTAGTGCTCCCCGTCCTTGGGGCTCATCTCCTGCGTCTCGTCCTTGGCCTTGTGGTCCTCGTCCGACTTCTTGTCCTCGCCGGACTTCTTGTCATCGGACTTGGCGTCGCCGGAGCTGGCCTCGGTGGGCTGGAAGCGGTCGGCGAAATCCTTCATGGCCTTCTTCAGCTTGTCCTCGTCGGGGAGCTTCCCTGACTCCTTGATCTCGCTGAGGAGGTCGGTGTAGCGGCTGCGGAACTCCTCCAGCAGCTCGGACTCGAAGCGACCGACGTCGGAGGTGGGGATGTCGTCGAGGTAGCCCTTGGTGCCGGCGTAGATCGACACGACCTGCTCCTCGACCGGGAGCGGCGAGTGCAGCCCCTGCTTCAGCAGCTCGGTGAGCTTGTAGCCCCGGTCGAGCTGGGCCTGGGAGAGCTTGTCCAGCTCGGAGCCGAAGCTGGCGAAGGCCTCCAGCTCGCGGAACTGGGCCAGGTCGAGCTTGAGCGTGCCGGCCACCGCCTTCATGGCCTTGATCTGGGCGCTGCCGCCCACCCGGGAGACCGAGATGCCGACGTCGACCGCCGGGCGCACGCCGGAACGGAACAGGTCGGTCTGCAGGTAGATCTGGCCGTCGGTGATCGAGATCACGTTGGTCGGGATGTAGGCGGAGACGTCGCCCTCTTTGGTCTCGATGATCGGCAGGGCGGTCAGCGAGCCGGCGCCCAGGTCGTCGGAGAGCTTGGCCGAGCGCTCCAGCAGGCGGCTGTGGAGGTAGAAGACGTCGCCGGGGTAGGCCTCACGGCCCGGGGGCCGGCGCAGGAGGAGCGACAGCTGGCGGTAGGCCTCGGCCTGCTTGGAGAGGTCGTCGTAGACGACGAGGGCGGCGTCGCCCTTCTCCATCCAGTGGGCGCCCATGGCCGCGCCGGTGTAGGGGGCCAGGTACTTGAACGGCGCCGGCTCACCCGAGGGGGCGTTGACGACGACGGTGTAGTCCATGGCGCCGTACTCCTCGAGGGCGGCGACCACCTCGGCCACGGTGGAGTTCTTCTGGCCGATGGCGACGTAGATGCACTTCACCCCCTGGCCCTTCTGGTTGATGATCGTGTCGACGGCGACGGCGGTCTTGCCCGTCTT
>DATLHA010000003.1:0-7884 GCA_035540095.1 Acidimicrobiales bacterium
CGCCGGCGCAGAGCTCGCACCCGATGCACTTCTCCATCCCGTCCTCGTAGCGGTTGAGGACGTGGCGGCCGTGGAAGCGGTCGGGCTTGGGCCGCTTCTCGTCGGGATAGACGTTGGTGACCCGTTCGCCCCAGATCTGCCGGAGGGTGACCTTGAACCCGTCGAGGTAGCCCATCAGGCCGCCGCCTCCACGGCCTCGCCCCGCCGGAGGGCGGCACCGAGGGCGGCCCACGCCACCAGGCCGACGGCCACGCCGGCGGCCAGGACGACGTAGGAGTTCCAGCCCTGGTCGCGCCCGATACGCAGGGAGGCGATGAGCAGCAGCCAGTAGAGGCCCAGCGGGATCAGCTTCTTCCAGCCCAGGTCCATCAACTGGTCATAGCGGAACCGGGGCAGCGTGGCGCGGAGCCACACGTAGGCGAACAGGAAGAGGAGGAGCTTGCCCATGAACCACACCACCGGCCACAGGTCCGGTAGGAAGCCGATCCGGGGGCCGTTGGGCCCGCCGAGGAAGAGGGTGACGGCCACGGCCGACATCGTGACGACGTTCATGAACTCGGCCAGGAAGAAGAGGGCGAAGCTGATCGAGGAGTACTCGGTGTGGAAGCCCCCGACCAGCTCCTGCTCGGCCTCGACCAGGTCGAACGGCGGACGGTTGAGCTCTGCGGTGGCGGCGATGATGTAGATCACGAACGGGACGACGCCCAGCACCCACAGGTTCCAGCGGTACATGGCCTGCTCGTTGACGATGTCCCGGGTGGACAAGGACCCCGCGCTCAGCACCACGGCGGCGATGGCGAGGCTCATGGCCGCCTCGTAGGAGACCATCTGCGCCGACGCCCGCACCGAGCCCAGCAGCGGGTACTTCGACCCCGACGACCAGCCGGCGAGCATGATGCCGTAGACGGCGATACTGGACATGGCCAGCAGGAAGAGCACCCCGACAGGCGGGTCGGCCAGCTGCATCTGCGTCCGGCGGCCGGCGATGGTGATCTCATCGCCGAAGGGAACGATGGCGAAGATGAGGAACGCGGGCACGATGGACAGGAACGGGGCCAGCATGAAGACCCGCCGGTCGGCCCGGTCGGGCATCAGCGCTTCCTTGAAGAACAGCTTGATCCCGTCGGCGAGGGTCTGGCCGATGCCCCACGGTCCCGCCCTGTCGGGGCCGATCCGGTTCTGCATGTCGGAGATGACCTTGCGCTCGAACCAGACCATGAACAGCACCGACACCATGAGGAAGGCGAAGACGACCAGGACCTTGCCGACGACGATGAGGAAGACGGTGAGGTCGACACCCTCGGCGTAGAGCGGATCTCCCACTACTTGACCGTCTCCACCCGCAGATCGGTGACGGGGAGAGTGGCGTCGATGAGGTCGGCGGCGCCGGCGCCGGGCGCGTTGAACGCCAGCACGGCCGAGCCCCGAAGCACCCGGGGGTCGGCGGCGACGTCGAGGACGAGCGACTTGCGTGACGATGAGACGCGGACCCGGTCGCCTGTCTTCACGCCCATCCGGCCCAGGTCGGCCGGGTTGGCCCGCAGGCACGGGCCTTCGGCCAGGGCGGCCAGCGACGGCGAATGCGAGACGAGGGCGCCGGCGTCGTAGAGAGTGCGGACCGCCACCAGGCGCAGAGAGTAGGCGTCGACGGGTGGCGCCTGGCGGGCGGGCGCCGGCGGGCGGTGGCGGATGAGAGGCGGCCGGGTCATGTCCGGCGCACCGCCGGGCGACCGTCCGACGGCCCCACCATCCCGCTCTCTTCCGCTCGGGCCGCCGGGCTCCAAAGGGGCATCGGCATCGGGGTCGTTCTCCAGCACGACGTTGCCCGTATGAGCCTTGTTGGCCGTCACCTCGATCGCTTCCGTCGCCCGCTCCCCCTCGGTGGGCTTCGTGTCGCCCAAGGGGACGACGATCCCATCGCGGTAACCGGCCCGAGCCAACAGCTGCGGGGTGAGGCCGGCGTGGGCGGGCGCCAGCCGCTCGATCTCTCCGGCGATGTCGTCGATGGTCTGGAATCCGAGGTCGGCGCCGAGCCGGTGGGCCAGGTCGGCGGCGATCATCCAGTCCGGGCGCGAGGTTCCGGGGGCCGTCACCTTCTGGCCGAGCCGGGTGACCCGCCCCTCCATGTTCGTCGTCGTCCCCGGCCGCTCTCCGTAGCCGGCGGCGGGCAGCACGACGTCGGCATCGGAGATCGACGGGCCCTCACCGAAGAGGTCGACGACCACGGTGAAGTCCGCGGTCTCGAGGGCCTTGACCGCCAGTGCCCGGTCGGGGAAGTCGGAAACCGGGTCGGCCCCGACCAGCACCAGCGCCTGCACCTTGCCGTCGGCGGCGGCGGCGAGGATGCCGCCGGCGTCGAGGCCGCGCGCCGCCGGCACCTGGCCCCACGCGGCGGTGAACCAGTCGCGGCCGTCGTCGAGCGACACCCGGCCCGGCAGGATGCCCGGCGCCATCCCCATGTCGAGGGCCCCATGCACGTTGCCCCGGCGCAGGGCGGACAGGAACCGGGCGTCGGGCATGGCGGCGGCCAGCACGCCGGCGGCATCCGCGATGCTCTCGCCCGACTCCGACAGCGACGCCCGGCCGACGACCACGACCACCGACTCGGCGGCGCCGAGCACTTCGGCGGCGGCACCGATGTCGGCCGCGGTCACACCGCCGGCGCCCTCCTCCGGCACCCGTTCGGCGGCCAGAGCCCGAGCCACCGCGGCCGCCTCCCCCGGGCGGTACCGCAGGCGGAGCTCGGCGTGCTTGCCGAGGCCCGTGCCGTGGGGCGTCATCTCGATGAGCTTCAGCTTTCCGTCCACCGCCGCTTCCCGCAGGCGCAGGTAGAAGACGGGGAGGTCCTCCTTGAGGTCCGGCGCCAGCAGGACCACGGCGGAGGCTGCGCACGCCTCGTCGATCGTGGCCCGGGGCAGGCCGAGCACCAGCTCGCCGGGAAGGCCGTCGCCCATCTGGCAGTCGACGTTGTCGGTGCGGAGCACGCCCTTGGCCAGCTTGGCCCACGCGTAGGCGTCCTCGTTGGCCAGGCGGGCCCCGCCCAGGACGGCAACTGAGTTGCCGGCCCGGTGCAGCCCCTCGGCGGCCGCGACCATGGCCTCGTTCCAGCTCGCCTCCACCAGCTGGCCGTTCTTGCGCACCAGGGGGTTCCGGAGCCGGCTGGCGTTGTCGGTCTGCTCGTAGGAGAACCGGCCCTTGTCGCACAGCCAGCCGTGGTTCACGGGGTCGCTGTCGACGCCCAGGTGGCGGATCAGCCGGTTCGCCGACGACTGCAGCGCCATCCGGCATCCGACGGCGCAGGCGGTGCAGGTCGACTCGACCACCTCGAGGTCCCACGGACGGGCCTTGAACCGGTACGGCGTGGCGGTCAGGGCTCCCACCGGGCAGATCTGGACCACGTTGCCGCTGAAGTTCGAGGTGAACGGGCGGCCGGCGAAGATGTTGACCTCGGTGGAGTCGGCCCTCCCGATGAAGTCGATCATGGCGTCGCCGGCCACCTCGTCGGCGAAGCGGGTGCAGCGGGAGCACTGGATGCAGCGCTCCCGGTCGAGGGCGATCAGGGGGTTGATCGGGATGGGCTTGGCCCAGTGGCGCTTCTCCTCGACGAAGCGGCTCTCGCCGGGACCGAAGGCGAACGTCTGGTCCTGGAGGGGGCACTCGCCGCCCCGGTCGCACACCGGGCAGTCGAGGGGGTGGTTGATGAGGAGGAACTCGAGGACGCCGTCCTGGGCCTTCTTCACCTTGGGCGAGTCGGTGACGACCTCCTGGCCGTCGGCGACGGGCACGAAGCACGCCGGCATCAGGGCGAAGCCACGGGGACCCTTGATCTCGACCAGGCACATCCGGCACATGCCGACGGGGCGCATGCGGGGGTGCCAGCAGAACCGGGGGATGTACGTACCGCCCCGTTCGGCGGCGGCGATGACCATCTCGCCCTGCTTGGCCTCGATGACCTTGCCGTCGACGGTGATCTTGATCGGCTCATCCGCCAAAGGGGCACCTGCCGTCCTTTATGTGGACGAGGAACTCGTCGCGGAACATCTTGATGCCGGAGACGATCGATGAGGGGATGGACGGGCCCAGCACGCAGATGGTGGTCTTCTGCGGCGGCCACCCGAGACCGGGGGCGATGTTGTCACAGACGTCGAGGAGCAGTTCCAGATCGGCTTCCCGGCCCTGGCCCTCCTCGATGCGGCGCATGATCTTGTCGAGCCAGCCGCCGCCCTCCCGGCACGGCGTGCACTGGCCGCAGGACTCGCGGTGGAAGAAGCGGGTGATGCGCCACGCCGCCCGCACCATGCAGGTGGTGTCGTCCATGACCACGACGGAGCCGGAGCCGAGCATGGACCCCGCCTTCCCGACCGGGTCCTGGTCGAGCGCCATCTCGACCTGGTCAGGACCGAACCACGGCGCCGACACGCCGCCGGGGACGAACGCCTTGAGCTGGCGGTCGTTGCGGATGCCGCCCCCGAGCTTGGGGTCGTAGATGAGGTCGTGGAACGTCGTCTTGGCCATCTCGACCTCGTAGTTGGCCGGCCGGTTGACGTGGCCGGACAACGAGAACAGGCGGGTGCCGGCGGAGCGACCGATACCGAGGTCGGCGAACGCCTGCCCGCCGTTGAGGACGATCCACGGCAGGTTCGACATCGTCTCGACGTTGTTGACGATGGTCGGCGCCTTGTAGAGACCCATCACGGCCGGGAACCACGGCGGCTTGTCACGGGGGTAGCCCCGCTTGCCCTCCAGGCTCTCGATCAGGGCGGTCTCCTCGCCGCAGATGTAGGCGCCGGCGCCGGGATGGATGACGAGGTCGATGGAAAAGCCCGAACCGAAGATGTTCCGCCCGACGGCGCCGAAGGAGTACGCCTCGTTGAGGGCGGCGGACATCCGCTCGAGGCCGAGGGCGAACTCGCCCCGCACGTAGATGAAGGCCTGGGTGGCGCCGATGGCGTAGGCGCAGATCAGCACCCCTTCGATGATCTGGTGCGGGTCCTCCTCCATGAGCATGTGGTCTTTGAAGGTGCAGGGCTCGCTCTCGTCGCCGTTGATGACGAGGTACTTGGGGTCCGCCTGACGGAGCATCCCCCACTTCTTGCCGGCCTCGAAGCCGGCGCCGCCGCGGCCGAGCAGGTTGGCGGTGAGGACCTCCTCGGCGATCTCCGCCGGCTCCATTGAGAGGGCCTTGCGGAGGCCGTCGTAGCCGCCGTTGTCCAGGTAGGACCGCAGCGTCCAGGACCGGGACTTCCCGATGCGGGCCGAGACGATGGCGCGTGCGTCGGTGATCACTTCGCGGTGGCCTGCGGCGGCTTGGCGTCGTCGTCGTCACCCGGGGAGACGGCAGCGCCCGCCATGAGCCCGACCTGGCGGCGGACCCGGTTCAGGGTGCCGTGGGGCGGGACGTCGTCGGCCAGGCGGCCGGCGGCGAGGTCCTCCACCAGCCGGTCGAAGTCGTCGTTGCTCACGTTGCCGAAGAAGCGCCAGTTGACCGTGAGGCACGGCGCCGCGCCACAGAAGGCGATGCACTCGACCTCCTCCAGCGTGAACTGGCTGTCGGCGGTCGTTCCCCCGGGGGCGACGCCGAGGCGATGCTGGGCGTGCTCGAGCAGCTCCTCGCCCCCGTTGATCATGCACGCCAGGTTCGTGCACACCGAGACCAGGTGGTGGCCGACCGGGTGGGTGAAGAACATGTCGTAGAAGCTGGCGGTGCCGTAGACCTCCGCCGGCTCCAGATCCAGTACCTCGGCGACGTGGGCGACGGCGTCGGGCGTGAGCCAGCCGTCCTGCTCCTGGGCGAGGTGCAGGATCGGGAGAAGGGCAGAACGCGACTGCGGGTACAGGGCGATGAGCTGGCGCGCCCGCTGGAGGTTCTCAGCCGTCAGCCGGGCCATCAGCGCCGGTATGAAACCCGGAGGCTGTCCATCGGGGCGAACCCTAGCGCGGCCACGGAGGGGGTGATCGGTTCACTATTCCCGTGGAGTAGTAGTTTGCAGGGGAAGCAACACGACATGTCTGGGGGACATACATGAAGAAGCAGCTGACGGCGGTCGCGTTGGCGCTGATGTTCGTAGCCAGTGCCTGCGCCAGCAACGACGACGGTGATACGCCGAGCGCCCAGACCGGCCCGACCACGACAGTGGCTCCGGCCCGGGGCGGCACGCTCGTGGTCGCCATCGGCTCCGATCCGGGAAGCCTGAACCCGGCGGTGACCTCCAACGGTGGCGTGCACACCGCCTCGGAGATGATGTTCAACGGCCTGGTCGGCTGGGGGTCCGACGGCAAGCTGGTCCCCGAGCTGGCCGAGAGCTGGACCATCGAGGGCGGGGGCACGTCCTACCGGTTCAACCTCCGTCAGAACGTGAAGTGGCACGACGGCCGGCCCTTCACCGCCGATGACGTGAAGTTCACCTTCGAGCGGGCGCTGCTGCGCCTGCACTCCCGCACCCAGGCCTCCGTGGGGACGGCGCAGCCCACCATCGAGACGCCCGACCAGAACACGGTGATCTTCCGGTTCGCCAATCCCTACGCCCCGCTGCTCCAGCAGCTGAACGTCACCGAGGCCCCGATCATCCCCAAGCACGTCTACGAGGGGTGCACCGACCTGGCCACCGTCGCCGGCTGCCCGGCCAACAAGACCCCGGTCGGCACCGGCCCCTTCAAGCTGGAGTCGTACACCATCCAGGAGATCAAGATGGTCCGGAACCCGGACTACTTCCGGCCCGGCCTGCCCTACCTGGACGGCATGACCCAGCGGGTGATCCCCGATCCCGGCACCCAGCTCCTGGCCCTGGAGAACAGGGAGATCGACTGGGTCGGCTCCGTCCCCGGCCCCGACATCGAGCGGGTCAAGGCCAACCGGGCCCTCGGCACCGCCACCGCGCCCCGGGGCTCCGGCGGCGGCAACTGCACCCTGACGGGTGTCTTCAACATGAGGCCGCCGGCCGGCCGGCCCGGGTTCTTCACCGATCTGCGGACCCGCCAGGCGTTCTGGCACGCCGTCGACCGCCAGCAGGCCTTCCGCACCGTGTCGTTCAGCCAGGGCAAGGTGGCCCAGTCGCCGATCAACAGCGGCATCACCTGGGCCGCGGCCACCGGTCTGAATCTCCCCAACTTCGACCAGAACCGGGCGAGGCAGCTGCTCGACCAGGTGGGCTGGAGGGACGAGGGCGGTGGCGCCCGGGTGGCCCGCAACGTGCCCAACGTCCCCGACGGCACCCGGTTCGAGGTCGACTGGCACGGCTTCGCCGGCGACCAGACCACCTACGGGGAGCAGCTGCGGGGCCAGCTCGCCGCGGTCGGCATCACCCTCCAGGTGAAGACCGAGGACAACGCCACCTTCTCCCGCAACGTCTTCAACCAGCGGGAGTTCGACACCGCGGTGGTGTCCTACTGCAACGGTGACGACCCTGACATCGGCTTCCGCCGCCAGGTGGACTCCCGCCAGATCAGCACCACGGCGTTCACCAACGGCGCCGGCTACAGCAACCCCCAGGTCGACCAGCTGCTGGACCAGGCCACCCGTGAGCCCGACACGTCCAGGCGCACGCCGCTCTACCGCCAGCTGCAGGAGCAGCTCGTCCGGGACCTGCCCTACCTGTGGCTGACCGAGAGCGCCGGCCTGCGGGCGTTCAACGCCAGCTGCACCGGTTTCAACCACGAGAACACCGGGCTCTTCGCCGAGGCTGCCAGCTGTAGGAAGTAGTGAACAGGCGCTACGTCGTCCGCCGGCTGCTGCAGGTGCTGCCGGCGGTGGCGAGCATCCTCATCGTCACTTTCGCCGTCGTCCACGCCGCCCCCGGTGACCCGGTGGTGGCCGTGGCCGGCGAAAGTGGCAACGAGGAGTACTACGCCTTCATGCGGGAGAAGTTCGGCCTCGACCGGCCGGTG
>DATLHA010000004.1:0-61245 GCA_035540095.1 Acidimicrobiales bacterium
CGCACCGGCGCCTACGCGGCTCGCCGGCGAGAGGCAGGATGGGTCCGGGTTCGCCGAAGCCGGTGATCACGGTCGTGCCGTGGCACTACGTCTTCTCTTCCGTCCAACCAGGAGGTGCAGTCAGTTGCCCAAGCCTTGTCCTTTGGGTGGGCAGTGCGCGTCGGCAGCACGACGGTGCCGTAGTGACGGGCCAACTCCGCGTAGGACGGGTTGAGCTCGGGGTCATACCAGCACGCCTTGGTCACCCCGGCGCGGAGGTTGTCGGGCACGGTGACCTCGGCCACGCCGCCATAGGCCGACCAGGCGTGGGTGTGGGCGCCCACCCAGCTGGCGAGGTCCTGGCCCGGGGTCGCCTCGGCGTAGAGCATGCCGCTGGCTCCAAGCACGGCCACGAACACCTCCGCCGAGCACATCTCGCCGGTATCGGGGTCGACGTAGGTGGCCTTGTCGCCGGCGAAGTCGACGAACATGCGCTCGCCGGCGGCATAGGTGAGGCGCATGACCACGTCCTGGCCGGCGAGCCAGCGCTGGTAGTGGGCGCAGAACTGGCTGTAGCCCCATCCCTCGGGATGGTCCTCCCGCCACTCCAGCCACAGCAGGCGCAGGGTGACATGGCGGCCCCGCTTCAGCTCCCGATGAACCTCCCGCCACTCCGGCACAGGACGGCGGGCCGTCAACTCACCGCACGGCGGCGGGAAGAGCTTGGCCTCCAGGGCCGCCTCGTCGAGACCATCCGGCAGGGGCCAGGCCAGCCCGGCGGCCTCGGCCCGGGCCAGGTATTCAAAGACGGTCGTCCTTCCCGCCCCGACGCTGGCGGCGATGTCGCGAATACTGATCCCGGCGGCCTTCAGCCGCAGGACCTCGGTGATCTTTCGCATGGGTAGCTTCCTCCTGGGCACGTCGGTCCTCCCTCGAATGACAACTGTGGAAGTCGTCATCCAAGAGGGCCGCGTGCCCGCCTCGGTGGACCAAGGCGCCGCCCCGTCGCGCTGGGTTTCAGGTGTCCGGAATCAACCGGAACGAGTGTCCGCTTTCGACCGGAACGCGTGTCCGGATTCCTCCGGATTCAGTGTCCGCTTTCGGCCGGACTACACAACCCGGCGCGCCGTTGACGAGCTGATCCAACGTTCCGGTGCTCGCCCGGTCGCATCGATCGAGGGTCTCGATCGTTTCCGGGCCGGTCTGTGGGACTCCGAGGACGATCTGAAGGCGTTTCTTTCGGACGTTCGGGCCAGTCGCGTCGCTGACGCCTGAGCCCTTGGCGGTCGTTCGTTGTCGACACCGACGCTGGTTCCCGTCCCCGAAAGGACAGCTCACCCGAATCGTCGCAGAGTCGCTCGCGGCGGTGACCATCATGCCGAGCTTCGTGAGGGTAGGGGGGAGCTGCTGAAGTGGACGGATGTCCGGCGTGGGGAGCGCAGCGCTGGGCTCGGCTGGGCGGCAGTCATCATCACGGAGACGCCCGGGGTCGTCGGCGTCACAACAGTCAGAATCGCCCCCGTTCACAAGGGACCGGCCGAGGGTCCGATGCCCTGGCGCTGAGCGGAAGGCCCGGACCGCGGTCAGCCCCGGCCGCCGGACGGTGAGAATGCGCTCCGACGCCCCTCGATGGGCCAGGCGGCCGATCGGTCTAGCGATTCGCACTTGTGATGTGGACGGTTCTGCCGTACAATCGCAATAGCGAAACACATAACCGAAGGGGAGACCGGGATGATTACATCTGCCGTCATTCGCGAGTTGGAGGACCTCGAGAAGAGGGTCCGACGACTCCGAATCGAAATACTCAACTCAGACGCCGATGGCGCGATCGATCCGACCCTTCGGCAGCTCACATTCCTGAAAGCCTTCGTTGACCACGGCGGCACTATGACTGCGGCCGAGGTGTCCGAGGCAGCCCAGGACGCGGGCTACGACCCGCGCGGGACGGCGGGGTTCTACCGCGGTGCCCAGCCGTTCCTCGTCAGCAAAGGCGAGAAGCGCAAGCTCACGACCGCAGGGCGCGACTGGTTCACCGCGAATGCCGATCTTCTCCGCAGCGGCAAGAGCTGACCGCATGTCGCTGCCTCCTTCGCGCGTCTGCCCGCTCTGCGCATCACAGGACTCGTTCGACCCGCCGACGCCGCTCCCTGAGGGCGGGTGGCAGTTCACTTGCCGGGGCAGCCATGGGCTGTACGTGTTCGAGGTCAACGAGGACGACAAGGTCTCGCCCTATCCCGAGGGCCTTGCGTCCGACCTGGGGCTCTACGAGATCCTTACCTCGCTCGTCAGCGCTGACGACGAGCTCGTCGAGTACGGCGTCGTCGAGTACAAGTTCGGACTGCGTCATCGGAAGGAGTACGACCGCATCGTCGGCATCTACGGCCACGGTTGGTTCAACGAGGGTCGGAAGTACACCGCCTCGTCGTTCATCGCCGGTGTGCTCGGCCGCCTTTACTCCTACGGAGAACTCGGCGGGGAGTTCGGCCCAGCCACCGCGTACTGGAACTACAACTCGACAATCTCGTACTGGTGCCCTGCCGGCGCCCAGCCAGCTTCTACTGTGACATGGCAGGCGTTCGCAGAATCCCACGACCTCGACCCCTACTCGTGGCCACTTCTAGCCAGCTCAGAGGAGGGGTGATGCCCCGCCCGCTTGGTAGCTTTTCGAGGTGACGGCGCGTTTGGAAGATCTCGTCGCCGGCGCCTCCTTGCGAGGGCTCGTGGCGCAAGAAGCCGTCACCATCGTCGCGGCGGAGTTTCATGGGCAGGCGGCAGTCACCCTCACCGTCCGCCGGCCATCCGGTGAGGTCGCCAGCGAACTGGTGTACCGAGCCGACGAGGACCGCCTGACGGTCGAAGACCGCGCCGCGCCGTGGACCTTCGACGCCGACGCCGGCCTGTTCCGATTGGCGGCCGAGGCCCGGCGCATCCGGCTGGCCCACCTGTTCGATCCCCGCCTGGCCGTCCACCTGAGCCTCCTGGAGCCCTTGCCTCACCAGATCCAGGCCGTGTACGGGTCCATGCTGCCCCGCCACCCACTCCGCTTCGCCCTGTGCGACGACCCGGGCGCCGGCAAGACGATCATGGCCGGGCTCTACATCAAGGAACTGCTGCTGCGGGGCGACTTGAAGCGGTGCATGATCGTCGCCCCCGGCGGGCTGGTGAACCAATGGCAGGACGAGCTCTCGGACCGGTTCGGCCTGCGCTTCGACATCCTCACCCGGGACATGATCGAGGCCAGCGCCACGGCCGACCCCCTGGTCGAGCACGACCTGCTAATCGCCCGGCTCGACCATCTCTCCCGCAACGACGAGCTGGTCGAGCGGCTGCGGGCCACGGAGTGGGACCTTGTCGTCGTCGACGAGGCCCACCGCATGTCGGCTCACCGTTTCGGCGGCGAGGTCAAAGAGACTCGCCGCTACCGCCTGGGCAAGGTGCTGGCCCAGGCGTCGCGCCACTTCCTGCTTATGACGGCCACCCCGCACGACGGCAAGGACGAGGACTTCCAGCTCTTCCTCGCCCTGCTCGATCCAGATCGCTTCGAGGGCCGCCCGACCGACGCAACCGTGCCCGACGTGTCCGACCTCCTCCGCCGCATGGTCAAGGAGCGGCTCCTCCGCTTCGACGGCAAGCGCTTGTTCCCGGAGCGACGGGCGACCACCGTGGCGTACCCACTTTCGCCGCTGGAGCGGGAGCTGTACGAGCAGGTCACCGATTACGTCCGAGACGAGATGAACCTGGCCGAGCGCCTCGCCGCAGCCGGCGAAGGCCGACGTGGCAACCGGGTTGGCTTCGCCGCCACCGTGCTGCAGCGGCGCCTGGCGTCGTCGCCGGAGGCGATCTACCAGTCGCTCGTCCGGCGGGCCGGTCGCCTGTCGGACAAGCTGGACGAGGCCCGCTCGGGCGCCGTCGCCACCCTGGCCGACGTCGGCCCGGAGGTCGACGAGGACGACCTCGACGACCTGAGTGAGGACGAGGTCGAGGCCCTCGAAGAGGCTGTTGTCAGCGACGCCACCGCGGCGGGCACCGTTGCCGAGCTGGAGGCGGAGATCGCCATCCTGCGTCGGCTGGAGGCACTGGCCGAGCGGGTCCGCCGCTCCGGTACCGATCGCAAGTGGACCGAGCTCGTCGGCCTGCTCGACGACCGCCCCGAGATGGTCGATGAGACGGGGGCGCGCCGCAAGCTGATCGTGTTCACCGAGCACCGGGACACGCTGAACCAGCTCGTCGACCGGCTGCGGACGTGGTTCGGCCGGCCGGGCGCGGTAGAGGCCATCCACGGCGGCGTCCGACGCGAGGAGCGCCGGCGGGTGCAGGAGACCTTCACCCACGACAAGGACTGCGTGGTGCTGGTGGCCACCGACGCGGCGGGGGAGGGAATCAACCTCCAGCGGGCCCACCTGGTCGTCAACTACGACCTGCCGTGGAACCCCAACCGCATCGAGCAGCGCTTCGGCCGGGTGCACCGCATCGGCCAGCAGCACGTCTGCCATCTCTGGAACCTCGTCGCCGAGGACACCCGGGAGGGCCAGGTCTACCTGCGCCTGCTCGGCAAGCTGGAGGAGCAGCGCCGGGCGCTGGGCGGCCAGGTCTGGGACGTGCTGGGCGCAGCGCTCCCCGGCCGGGCGCTGCGGGAGCTGCTGATCGAGGCCATTCGCTACGGCGAGAGCCCGGACGCCCGGGCCCACCTCGACGAGGTGATCGACGCCACCGTGGGCCAGGGGCTCACCGAGCTGGTGAACCAGATGGCGCTGGCGGGCGACGCCCTCGACCTGGTCGACGTCGAACGCATCCGCCGGGATCTCCTGGAGGCCGAAGCCCGCCGGCTCCAACCCCACTACGTGCGGGCGTGGTTCACCGACGCCTTCGAGCGCCTCGGCGGTCGGATGGGCGAACGGGAGGCCGGTCGCTTCGAGGTCACCCGGGTACCGGAGCCGGTGCGCCAGGCCGCCCGAGCCGTCGGCGCGAAAGGGGTGGTGCTGGCTCGCTACGAGCGGGTGACGTTCGACAAGGGGCGCAGCCGCCCCGAGGGACTGGAGCCGGCGGAACTGTTGGCCCACGGGCACCCGCTGTTCGAGGCCGTCCTCGCCCTGACGCTTGAACAGCTCGAGCCACTGCTTCGACGGGCCACGGTCTTCGCCGACGACGCCGATGCCGGCGAAGCAGTCCGACTTCTGGTCTTCCTCGACCACGCAATCACTGATGGCCGACCCGCCGCCACCGGCCGCCAAGTCGTCTCCCGGCGCTTCGAGTTCGTCGAGCTCGGCCCGGACGGCAGCGCCACCTCGGGGGGCTACGCCCCGTACCTGGACTATCGCCCGCTGACCGATGACGAGCTGGGACTGGTGGGCAAGGTGCTCACCGACCCGTGGCTGGGGCCGGAGGCCGAGCGGGCGGTGCTCACCCACGCCGTGGAGGTGGCGGTGCCGGCCCACCTGGCTGAGGTGCGTGCCCACACCATGGCTCGTGTCACCAAGGTCCGGGCCGCGGTCCGCGATCGCCTGACCAAACAGATCGCCTATTGGGACGCCCGGGCCGCCGAGCTGCAGGCCCAGGCTGCGGCGAACCGCCAACCCCGCATGAACCCGGAACGGGCACAAGCCCGGGCCGACGACCTGGCTACGCGTCTCGCGTCCCGGCTGGCCGAGCTCGACCGGGAGGAGCAGCTGTCCGCCCTTCCTCCCGTCGTCGCCGGGGCTGCCCTCGTTGTTCCGGCTGGCCTGCTGGCCAGGCTCCGTGGTGACGAGCCACAGCCGATCGCTCCCTTCGCCCTGGAACGCCACGTCGTCGAACAGCGGGCCGTCGACGCCGCAGTGGCCGCCGAGGAGGCGCTGGGCCATCGGGTGACGGTGATGCCTCCGTGCAATCCCGGGTTCGACCTCCGGTCGGAGACACCGGCCGGTGGCCTACGGTTCGTGGAGGTGAAGGGACGCATCGCGGGAGGCGAGACATTCATGGTCACCCGCAACGAGATTCTGCACGCCCTCAACGTGCCCGACGCCTGGGTGCTCGCACTGGTCGAGGTCAGCCCCGAAGGACCGGCCCACGACCGGATCAGGTACCTGCGACGACCGTTCGGCGACACCATCCACCTGCCCTTCAGCACCACCGCCGCGATGCTGTCGTGGCCCGACTACTGGCAGCGGGGGACCGACCCGTCGTGAGCCCCAAACTCGTCGAGGTCGCCCTGCCGCTGGAGGCCATCAGCGCCGCCTGCCGGCGCGACAAGGACAAGAAGACGGGGACAATCCGCAACGTCCACAAGTGGTTCGCCCCCATGCCCACGCCCGCGTGGCGTGCACTGCTGTTCGCGGCCCTGGTCGACGATCCGGGCGATGGGCCAGAGCGGGCCGATCTCTTGCGGATGGTGGAGCGCCTGGTCCCGCCGGACGGCAACCCGCCCGACGCGGCCACGCTGGCCGAGGCCAACGCCATCCTGATGAAGGCGACTGGGGGCGACCCGCCCACGGTGTTCGACCCGTTCTGCGGCGGCGGGTCGACGCTGGTCGAAGCCCAGCGTCTCGGCCTGCCGGCCGCCGGCAGCGACCTCAACCCTGTACCGGTCCTCATCACCAGAGTGCTGACAGAGCTGATCCCCCAGGTGGCCGGACGGCCTCCGCTGGTCGCCGACCCCGCCCAGCTCGGCATCAAGGTCACCGGGGGCCCCCTCGACGGCTTTCTGGCCGACTGTCGCTACTACGCCGAGCGGGTTCGCGAAAAGGTATGGGCGGAGATCGGCCACCTGTACCCCGAGCCCCCGGGCGGAGGAACCGTGATCGCCTGGCTCTGGACGCGCACCGTCATCTGCCCCAACCCTGCGTGCCGGGCGGTGGCTCCTCTGGTGAGTTCCTTCTGGCTCTCCAAGAAGAAGGGTGCTCTGACATGGATCGAGCCGACCGATCTCCGCCCCGGCCAACCGGCGATGTTCGAGGTGCGTAGCGGGACTGGTGGGCCACCGCCACCCACGAAGGTCGGCCGGGGCGGAACATTCCGGTGCGCTGTATGCAAGGAGCTGATCCCGGACGCGCATGTGAGGGCGGAGGGCGGCAAACGACGTCTCGGAGCACAGCTCATGGCTGCGGCTGTCGATACGGCCGTAGGCCGCCGGTACTTGAGTCCGGCCGAGGTTGGTTACTTCCCCGAAGTCGAGCGCCCGGCTAACGCACCGGAGATGGACCAGCCGAACTACGCCCGCTGGTTCTCGACGCCGGCGTACGGCGAACGGACCTTCACCGACCTGTTCACGGGTCGTCAGCTTGTGGCGTTGGGCGCATTCTCCGACGCAGTTGCAGACGTACCGTCTCAGGTGACGGCCTCCGGTGGCGACGCGGCATACGCGAGAGCTATTGCGTCTGTGCTGGGGCTCTGCGTGAGCAAGCTGGCGCAAGCATCGTCGAGGCAGGCACGTTGGAATGTTCGGAGCACCGGGTCAAGCAAAGCGGAACCGGCATTCAGTAGACATGCCTTGCCGATGGTCTGGGACTCCACGGAGACAAACCCGTTCGGCGGTTCGGTTGGCGACTGGCTAGGACAGCTTGCTTCGATATCAACAGCCCTTCGATCGCTGCCCTGGGGAGCGCAGCCATCCTCGACTTTCCAGTCGGACGTGCGAATGGCGGCGCGCCAGCTCGGATCCACAGCGCTAGTCGCTACCGATCCACCATATTTCGCACAGATCGGATATGCCGATCTGTCGGACTATTTCTACATTTGGCTTCGCCGCTCTCTCGGAAGCGTGCATCCCGACCTTTTCACGACGGTAGCGACCCCCAAGTCGGATGAGCTAATCGCCGCGCCCTACCGACACGGCGGGAGCATCGCACAGGCGACCAAATATTTCGTCGAGGGCTTCACCGAAGCATTTCATTCGCTGGTCGGTGCGTCGCGGCCGGAATTGCCGATGCTTGTCGTCTATGCTCACCGCCAGGAAGAGTCTGACGGCGAGGGAGTGGCGAGTTCGACGGCCTGGGACGCCATGCTGTCGGCGATCATTGCTGCGGGCCTTCGTATCGTAGGCACCTGGCCCGTCCACGGCACTCGTGACGCACGTCAGATAAGTATTGACACGAATTCGCTCGCCTCGTACATGGTGCTCGTGTGTCGGCCGCAGCAGGAGGCTGCAAAGCCTACCGATCGGCAGGGCTTCGTTGCTGCCCTACACGCCGAGCTGCCCCGGGCCATTCGCAAGCTGCAGGAGGGGGACATCTCGACCGTCGATTTGGGTCCGGCGGCTATCGGGCCGGGCATGGCGGTGTTCTCTCGCTATTCCCGGGTGATCGAGCCCTCGGGCGGATCCATGACGGTCGGCTCAGCACTCGGCCTTATAAGTCAAGTGTCGGCGGAGGTTCTCGACGAGTTCGTCGGCGAACTTGACAGGGAGACCCGCTGGGCTATGACCTGGTTCAAGGACCACGGCTTCGAGCCGGGCACGTTCGACGATGCCGAGAAGCTGTTCAAGCGGACCGATACGTCGCTGGAGGCGCTCACTAGGGCCGGGATCGCCACCGGAGCCAAGGGGAAGGTCGTTCTGATCGGCCGCAACGACCTCCCAGACAACTGGGACCCGAGCACCGATCGGCACCTCAGTGTGTGGGAGGTCACCCAGCACCTGGTGAAGCGGCTCACCTCGGCCGGTGGCGAGCAGGCTGCGGCTGACCTTCTGCGCAAGTGCTGGCGATGGGGCGACCAGGCGCGTGACCTGGCGCAGTGGCTAGCGGCGGCCACCCTGCACACCCGGCCGGCCGAAGCGCTCGACCTCGACGCCCTGGTGACGTCTTGGTCGGAGCTTGTCCGCTTGGCCGAGCGGCCTCAAACTGGGCAGGGCCGGCTGGGTGACCCAGGTACGGTCGGCCCATGAGCATGGAACCCTCAGTCGTCGACGAGGTCCGGCTCACCTCGTTCAAGAGCTTCACGGAAGCTGTGCTCCCGCTCGAAGCGCTCACGCTGGTGGTGGGCCGAAACGGAAGCGGGAAGTCGAACGCTCTCGACGGCCTGTGGACGCTGACCCGGCTCGCGTCCGGGGAGGACGTGCGTGACGCCCTCGACGGCAAGCGGGAAGGGCCCGCAGTGCGAGGCGGGGCGGCGGGATGCGCGCCGTTCGGCCAGTCGACGTTCTCGCTCGGTTGCACGGTGCGAACCGGGGAGGAGCGGGTACGGCTCGACGTGACGGTCCAGATCGAGCCGGGCGTCCAGATAGTGGCCGAGACCCTCAGCGCCGGCGACCGGGTGCTGCTCGCCACCGAACCGCCGATCACTGACTCTGCCGACATCTCGGCCGCATGGGACGACGGGAGGGACGGGCCTCATCCGCACCTCACCTTCCGAGCTGGCCGGCTGCTCGCCAGCCAGGTGCTGGCCCGGGTGCCGGCTACGACGGCCGGCCAGCGCATCCACCTCGCTGCGGCCCAGGTGCTCACCGCCCTGCGTTCGGTGTTCGTGCTCGACCCGGTGCCCCACGAGATGCGCCAGTACGTACCCCGGCGCGACGTCGTGCTCCGGCGCACGGCCGAGAACCTGTCGGCAGCCGTCGCTTCGCTGCTCGACGAGCCGACGACCGCCCAGCGGCTGAGCGAAGCCATGAGCCGGCTCAACGAGCAGGACGTGGTCGACGTGACCACCAGCCGCTCGGACCTGGACGACGTCATGCTCACGATGGTCGAACGCTTCGCCGGGCGGGAGCACCAGGTGCCTGCCCGGGTCATGAGCGACGGGTCCCTGCGCTTCCTGGCCATTCTCGTCGCTCTGCTGCAGGCGCCCACCGTCGACACTGCTCCGGAGCCGCTGGCATCGGAGGATGCAGTGGGCCAGACCACGCTGGTCATCGAGGAGCTGGAGAACGGGCTGCACGCGTCACAGGCCCAGCTCCTCGTCGGACTTGTGCGCGACGAGGTCCACCGCCGGCGAGTCCGGGCGCTGGCTACGGCCCACAGCCCGGCCCTGCTCGATGCGCTCACCGGCGACGAGCACGGCAGCCTGGTGATCTGCGAGCGAGACCGTGACGGTCGAAGCACGCTGCGGCGCCTCGTCGACCTGCCCAACTACGTGGACATCGTGGCCGCCGGGACCCTGGGCCGGGCGGCCGAGGACGACCGTCTGCGGTCGGCGCCGGTGCCATCCCGGTCGCCGTCGGACGTGCTGGCCGAGATCCTCGCCGGCCCGTCGTGACCGCCACGGTGACGATGGTCGATACGTCGGTGCTCTGCGAGCTCCTGCAGGTGCCGGGCAAGTCCAACCCGGCTCGCGGCGCCGACGTGCGGGCGGAGGTCGACCGCCGCTGGCGTGAGGGGGAGCGGTTCGTGATTCCGATCACCGCGGTAATCGAGACTGGCAACCACATCGCCCAGGCCGACGGCAATCGATACGACGTTGCCGGCCGTCTGGTGCGCCTCCTGCAGGTCGCCATCTCGGAGGAGAGCCACTGGCGGGTACTGCAAACCCGCCTCGGCGCTGAGTTCCTCACCTCGCTATGCACGGGCGACTCCACCGGGCAGTCCATGGAGGCGCTGGCCGCTGCTCGGGTGGGCGCCGGAGACATCGCCATCCTGGTCGAGCGTGACCAGTTCCTGGCCTCCACCGCCATCCGCGACGTCCAGGTGTGGACCTTCGACGAGGGCCTGAACGCCCAGGCCGCAGTCCGCCAGTGAAGGCTCCGCCGCCCTATCCCCGCATCCCCCACCTGGTCCCCGGCCGCGGAACCGCCGACGATCTGGTGCTGGCCGCCCCAGCTGTTGCCACACTCCTGGGCGCGCCTGCATTGGTGGAGGAGAAGGTCGACGGCGCCAACGTGGTGCTCTGGATGGACGACGGCCGAGTGGAGGCGGCGCTGCGGTCCGGGCCGGGGGCGATGGACCGGGCCGGCCAGCTCGGGCCGCTCCGGGCATGGGCGGCCGAGCACGACGCCGCCCTCCGCGCGGTCCTTGGGGAGGACCGGGCTGTGTACGCCGAGTGGCTGCTTCTGACCCACTCATCGGCGTACGACCGGCTTCCGGCGTACCTGGTGGCGCTCGACCTCTGGCGGCCGTCGACGGGATTCGTGCCGGTGGCGGAGCGTGATTCGGCGTGCGCGGGCGCCGGCCTGACCACCCCACCGCACGTGTGGACCGGGGTGGCCGGCACCGTCGACAGCGTGGAGCGCCTGCTCGGGCCGGCGGCGTGGGGCGCCGGGCCGGCGGAGGGGCTCGTGGTCCGCAGCCTCGCCGACCCCGCCCTGCGGGCCAAGCTGGTGCCCGCCGGCTTCCGGCGTCTCGGCGACGACGAGTGGCGCAGCGGCCGGCCTCGCAACCGCCTGGCGGAGGGCGTGTCATGGCACTGAGCAACCGTGACCGGGTCGGCCGTGCTTTCGAGGCGCTGGCTGCTGGCCTGGCCCCCTACGTCGACCGTCGGATGCGGGCGACCGGTCGCACCGACTGGGCGCCGAGCCAGGACCCGGCGCTCCTCCTGAGGGCGATGGTCGAGGCGTGGGATCGAGCCTTCGCATCGGAGCTGGGCAAGTCGGAGCGCAACGTGGTGTTCGAGCTACGCGACTGGCGCAACCGCTGGGCCCACAACGACGCCTTCACTATCGACGACGCCTACCGGGCCCTCGACTCCATCGAGCGACTGCTCGTGGCGTCCGATGCTCGGGAAGCCACCGAGGTCGGCGCGATTAAGAGCGAGCTCATGCGCCTGAAGTTCGAGGCCCAGGCCCGCAAAGCCACGCCGACGGCCGACGCTCTGCTGACCCAGCCGGCTGCGGGGCTCAAGCCGTGGCGCGAGGTCATCCAGCCTCACGACGACGTCGCCCGGGGGCGCTTCGCCCTGGCCGAGTTCGCCGCCGACCTCCACCAGGTGTGGCTCGGCGCCGGCGCGGCCGAGTACGCCGACCCCGTCGAGTTCTTCCGCCGCACGTTCCTCACTGGCGGACTCCGCCAACTGCTATCCCAGGCCGTCGAACGCCTCACCGGACAGGGCGGCTCGCCGGTGGTCGACCTCCAGACGAGCTTTGGCGGCGGCAAGACGCACTCCATGATCGCCCTCTATCACCTGTGCTCGGGCAAGCCTTTGGCCGCACTGCCCCAGGAGGTGCAGGACCTCGTCGGCGATGTGAGCCCGTCCGGGCTGCCCCCGGTGCGCCGGGCCGTGCTCGTGGGCCACCGCATCCCACCCGGGCAGCCGGCCGTGAAGGACGACGGCACCGTCGTCCGCACCCTCTGGGGCGAGCTGGCATGGCAGCTCGGCGGTCCGTCCGCCCTCGCCCTGGTGGCCGACGCCGACCGGACGAGCACCAATCCGGGCGACGCGCTGCGCCTGGTCCTCGACGAGGCCGGTCCGTGCCTGATCCTGATCGACGAGTGGGTGGCCTACGCCCGGGAGCTCTATCGCGACGACACGCTGCCGGGCGGCACGTTCGACACCCACTTCACATTCGCCCAGATGCTGACCGAGGCCGCCCGAGGAGCGGAGCGGGCGCTGCTCGTGGTGTCCATCCCGGCGTCGGAGGCGCCCGACGGCCCGGCGGTGGGCTCCAACCTGGAAGTCGGGGGCGCCGGCGGGCGGGAGGCGCTGCGGCGGCTGCGGTCGGTGATCGGGCGGGTGGAATCGTCGTGGCGACCGGCGACGGCCGAGGAGAGCTTCGAGATCGTCCGCCGGCGCCTGTTCCAGCCCGTAGAGACGGCCCACCTCGCCGACCGTGACGCCACCGCGAGGGTGCTGGGCGACATGTACCGCACCCAGGCCAGCGAGTTCCCGGTGGAGTGCCGGGAGAAGGCCTACGTGGAGAAGATCAAGGCCGCGTACCCGATCCACCCGGAGCTGTTTGCGCGCCTGTACGAGGACTGGTCGACTCTCGACCGCTTCCAGCGCACCCGCGGCGTGCTCCGCCTCATGGCCATCGTGGTCCATGCCCTGTGGGCTGGGCAGGACCAGTCGCCGGTCATCCTGCCGGCAAGCGTCCCGTTGTCCGATCCCGCCGTCGTCGCTGAGCTGACCCGCAACCTGGAAGACAACTGGAAGCCGATCATCGACGCCGACGTCGACGGGCCGGGCTCGATGCCCCGTGCCCTCGACGACCAATACAAGAACCTGGGCCGCTACGGCGCCACCCGCAGAGTCGCCCGCTGTGTGTTCCTCGGCTCTGCGCCCCGATCCGGCTCACCGAACCAGGGGATCGACGCCGCCCGCGTCCGTCTCGGATCGGTGATGCCGGGGGAGACCGTCGCCATCTACGGCGACGCCCTGAGCCGCCTAGCCGATCGGGCCACCTACTTCTACGTCGGCAGCGGCCGGTACTGGTACGGCACGCAGCCGGGTGTCGCCCGCCTCGCCCGCGACCGGGCCGAGCGCCTCGTCGCCGGTGCCCGCCACGAGGTGCACGACGCCATCGGCGCCCGACTCCGACTCCTCGAATCCCACCGCGATCTGTTCGCCGCCGTGCACGCCATGCCGGCCGGCCCGGCGGACGTGGCTGACGATCCGTCGGCCCGCCTCGTCATCCTCGGCCCAGGGACGCCCCACCGGCCTCGGGCGGGGGAGACCGCCGCCCTGCAGTTGGCCCGTGAGATCCTCGACCACCGCGGCGTGGCGCCTCGCGACTTCCGCAACATGCTCGTCTTCCTCGCTGCCGACGACCGGGCAGTGGCCGACCTGGAGCAGGCCGAGGCCGACCACCTGGCCTGGGCGTCAGTCGTGAAGGACTGCGACGCCCTCGGCCTGTCCCGCCAGCAGGAGGACCAGGCGAAGGAACGGTTGGTGGACGCCAACTCAACGGTCGACCTGCGCCTGGCCGACGCGTACCACTGGCTGCTTGTCCCCCGTCAGCCGGAACCGACAGAGCCGCCGGTCTGGGACGAAGTGAAGGCCGACGGCGCGGGGAGGTTGCCCGAACGGGCGGCACGGAAGTTGATTCAGACGGGCGGCCTATACGTCTCCTACCCGCCGGTGCTGCTCCGCCTCAGCCTCGACGGCCCTCTCGCCTCGCTGTGGGAGAGCGGCTCGGTCACCGCGAACCAGCTCTGGGACGCGTACGCGCGCTACCTATACCTTCACCGCCTGCGTGACTTCGGCGTGCTGCTGGACTGCGTGGCCAGCGGGCCGGCGTCCACGGTGTGGGCCACGGAGGGATTCGCAGTGGCGGAGGCGGAGGACCCGCGTCAGGCCGGGCGCTTCGCCGGTCTGGTGGCCGGCGCCATGGCGCCCCCCGCCCGGGGAAACACGCTGCTCGTGGCTCCGGCCACGGCGGACGCGCAGATGCGAGCCGAGCAAGCTCATGTCGAAGTGGGGGACAGGGACGCAGGATCGGGGACTGACGACGCCACCGTGGCCCATGGCCCGTGCCGTTTCTACGGCGTCGTCGCCGTCGACCCCGACCGGCTCGGGCGCGACGCCGGCAGGTTGGCGCAGGAAGTCGTCGCCCACCTCCAAGGGCTCGTCGGGACGGACACCGAGGTCACCATCGAGATCCGGGCGACCAACGGCGACGGCTTCCCGGAGACGATCGTGAAGATCGTCAGCGAGAACGCAGCTGCGCTGCGCTTCACCGATCACGGCTTCGAAGCGACGTGAGTTTCGCCACTCCATCGCTCTGATACCCACCATCGCGAGCCGGAGTTTGTTCCATATGGAGTGCCCCCCCGACCCCGCAATGAGCGGCCTGGGAGCTTGTACACCTTTTACACGCCAGTAACCGCTGTTGGCTCCCATTCCGCTCCCACGCCGCTCCCCGGCATGAGCTAAGATAGGCCCTGACCAGGACTTATGGGGATCAGACGTGCGACAAATTCGTGACTGCAAAGCCCTGTACAGGAGTTCGATTCTCCTCGCCGCCTCAACAACACAGCAGGTCAGGGGCCATCCCGCGAGGGGTGGCCCCTCTGCATCCGGGATCAACCCCTGTTCGTCCCATATCTGTCGCAGGGCCGGCGTATGCGGTCCCGGTACATAGTGGACACCGTGGCTCCGGTACCTGCCTGACACTTCTCGGACGCGGCTCCGGTACCTCACGACACTCCTCGTCCTGAGGGGGGTCCACCACTCGCCGGTTGCCACCTTCTTCGCTGTGGCCGTTCGCGCCCACAGGTCCGAAGGAGGCCGGCCGTGCTCGTGGAGTTGGGGTTGGTGGAACAGAGATACAAGGCGGTGCTCGAAGTGCTCGACGGGGCCACGGTGACCGATGTGGCCCGGCGCAACGGCGTGGTGCGCCAGACCGTGCACGACTGGCTGCGGCGCTATGCAGCCGACGGCCTGGCCGGGCTGCCGATGGATCACCCGAGACCCAGTCCTGCCCCCACCAGATGGCCCCGGAGATCGAGGCCGCCATCGTCGAGCTGCGCCGGGCCCATCCCGGCTGGGGCCCCCGCACCATCGGCCACCGCTCGGGCGTGACGGCATCGAGGCGATGCCCGGGCGCTCGTCGATCTATCGCTGCCTGGTGCGCCACGGCCTCATCGACCCCAGGCCCGGCGCAAACGCGGCAGCGAATACAAGCGACGGGAGCGTTCCCGGGCCATGGAGCTGTGGCCGATGGACATCGTCGGCGGGGTCGTGCTCACCGGCGGTCGGGAGGCCAAGATCGTCACCGGCGTCGACGACCACTCCCGGTTCTGCGTCTCGGCGCTCGTGGTGGCCCGGGCCACGGCCCATGCCCACCTGTGACGCCCTGGCCCTGGCCATGCGCCGCTACGGCGTGCCCGACCAGGTCCTCACCGACAACGCCAAGGTCTTCACCGGGCGCTTCGGGCCCACCAGTCGGGCTCCTCGCCGTGTTCGCGGCGGTAGGCGAGCGTGTCGGCCGCCTGTAGCCACTGCCCGCCGGTGTTCCCGCAGAACTTCCACAGGTCGGTGGCCGCGTGCTTGTAGCGATGGATCAGGTCGTCGAGGTCGAACTCGTCGATCTGACCGGCATCCAACTGGGCAAAGCCGTCGCGGACGTGCTCCAGGAGCTCCCGTAGCTGTTCCTGGTGGTAGGCGCCTATGAGTTCACGCGCCGCTCGCCGCTTCGCCTTCTCCTCGGCTGGGTGGTTGGCCGACGCCACAGGAGGAACGTACAAGGGCGAAGCCACGACGGACCTTGGAGCGCGCTGCCAGGCGAATGCGGCCGTGACGAACCTAGCTCCGGACGTCGTGTCACCCGCTGAGGGCGCTAC
This sequence comes from Acidimicrobiales bacterium, assembly GCA_035540095.1. GTDB lineage: Bacteria > Actinomycetota > Acidimicrobiia > Acidimicrobiales > AC-14 > CADCTB01. The sequence continues at coordinate 16,098 of DATLHA010000004.1, forward strand.
CGCACCCTCCTCGTTCGGGTCGTGGACGCACTCGCCGAGCTGGCAGGTGGGGGACCAGCGCTCGAGCTGGCGGTGGGCACCGGACGGGTTGCCCTCCCGCTCAGCAAGCATGGGATGCGCAGGTCTGGCCCTTCGGTCCGGAATCATCTGATAATCTGATCGTCGTGTCGAAGATCACAGCCACCGAAGCGGCACGGAGCTTTGCCGACCTGCTTGACGCAGTGGAACACCGTGGCGAGCGCTTCACCATCGTCCGACGGGGTAAGGCGATCGCCAGCCTGGAGCCGATGAATGAGGGCCATGGCGCCGATGTCAAGGCGTTGCTCCGCCGCCACCGACCCGATTCACAGTGGTCGGAAGACCTAGCCGCCACCCGGTCCATCATCGAGATCGAGGAGCGGCCCTGACCCGGCTCCTCTTTGACACCGCATTCCTGATTGACGCAGAACGCTCCGCGACGGACCTCGACGATGCAGTCGGCGACGACGACGAAGTGGCGATCGCCGCCATCACCGCAGCGGAGCTGCGGGTTGGTGTGCTCCTGTCCGCGGGGAAGAAGCGAGCGGCCCGCCTCGCTTTCTTGAAAGAGGTCTTGTCGGTCATCCCCGTCCTCGACTACGACCGTACTGTCGCGGAGGTCCACGCCGGGTTGCTCGTTCATGTTCGACACCAGGGAAGACCGCGCGGAGCGCACGACCTGATCATCGCCGCCACTGCCAGGGCTGCCTCCCGCACGGTTGTCAGCGCCGACGACGCAGCCTTCACGGACCTCCCCGGCGTTCAGGTCCGGACACATCGTTGAGGCGCCCATAACCGGGGTCAACCAGACCTACGCAGACCGCCCACAACGCCGGACCTGGGAGCCTCGCCTCGCCGCGGGACCCTCCGCTTCGGCGACCTTCGGTATCGTCCGCAGAGCGGAGTTTTCGGTTGACTGCGGGCTCGTGTTCGCTTCACTCGATCAGCCCGTCGATCCCGGTCGACGCGGCGCCGCCCAGCTTGCCGCCTTGTCCGACTACTACGAATCCGTCCACGGGGCCTGCGCGCTCTACGAATTCGAACCGTCTGGCGCCGGCTACCTGTTCGACCTGGCCGGCGGCAGTGGCCTGCCGCAAGAGGACCGCACGGTTGCCGCACGGACCGTCGCGCCGGAGTCGATCAGTCGTCGGGATGCGGCGTACCCGCGGGGCTTCCCGATTCCGCCCGACTCATCGACGCGCCCGTCGACCGGGGACATCTCATCCCTCACCTCTCTGGTGGAGAGTTCGGGCCCAACATCTTCCGGCAGGACCCGCCCGACCGTGGGATGAGGCGCTGTCGGGAGTCCGTTCGTCCCGCCTTCGACGGGCTTGGACGTCGCCCCAAACTCCGGTGGTGAGCGATACCGGATGTGCGCTCAGGCCGGCTGTAGCGCTGTAACCGGCATGAGCAGGTGCCCGGCCCGCGCCCGCTGGCTTCGAGCGCCAGCGCATTATCGGGCGCCCGGCTTGTGTCATTCCCGGGCGTTCCTGAGACCGGGCCTGCGCGACCGCAGACGAGCAGCTACCCGGCGCCAGGGGCGCCCGATAGTGCGGCGGCGCAGCGTGGTGAGGGCGGGTCGGAGGAACGGCCATGGAGGCGACCTCGGCGGAGGTCGCCTCCATGTTCTAGGTCACAGGGCGCTGCACTGGCCGGTCTTGGAGCCGGCGGTGTTGGGCTGGCCGGTGTTGGTGGGCGCCGGGTCGTTCCCCGAGCAGGCCAGGGTGGCGAGGACGTTGTTGGCCTTGATCACCGTGTTGCCCGGGCCTTTGGCGTCGACGGTGGCGTTGTCGGACCTCGGTGGTGCAGGCGGCCTCGCTCAACAGCGAGAAGGTGACCGTTCCGGTGGGGTCGAGGCCGCCGGCCAGGGTGGCCACATCACGCACCGGGGTCCCGAGGAGTCCACCCAGCGAGGCCTGGGTGGAGATGGTGGGAGGGTCAGCTCACCCGGTCCGTCGCCGAGTCGCTGGTCGGCGTCACCATCGCATTGAGCTTCGTGACCGTGGGGGAGCTGCTGAAGTGGGCCGAGGTCCGGTCATGGGGACCTCCGCGCCGAGCCGCGCTCGATCGCTGGCTCGCGCCGGTCGGGGCGAGGGACGATGGGAGCTGCGGGTGTTCGCCGGCCGGGACCCGGCGACCGGGAGACTGCGCTGCATCAGCCGGTCGGTGCGGGGCACCAAGAAGCAGGCCGTCGCCGCCCTCGCTGCGCTGGTGACCGAGGTCGGGGCGGCGCCGGCGGGCACAAGGGGTCGGGCGCAACGGTCGGCGAGCTGGTCGAGCAGTGGCTGGAGCTCAAGCCCACGGGCGATAGTAGTCGCGGGCGGCTTTGGCCGACCCGGGCGGGCCGAGGGCCGGCGCCGTCGGGAGAGGCGCCGGCGGGCAGAAGGAAAGGGATCCCGATGTACGACATCCACCACCTCGGAAGGATGATGGCGGACCGGCTCCGAACGGAGCCCTACGTCGAGGCTCTGCGGCGTTCCGTCCGCCCCGGTTCTGTCGTCGTGGACATCGGTACGGGCACAGGGGTCCACGGCCTTCTGGCCTGCAAGCTCGGCGCCCGCCGTGTCTACGCCATCGAACCCGGCGACGCCATCGAGGTGGCGCGGGCCCTCGTCAAGGCCAACGGGTTCGGCGACCGGATGGAGTGCATCCAGGCCCGTTCGACCGAGGTCTCGCTGCCGGAGCAGGCCGACGTCATCGTCTCCGACCTCAGGGGCGCCGTCCCGCTATTCGATGGTCACATCAGCTCCATCGTCGACGCCCGCCGCCGACTCCTCGCGCCCGCCGGCATCCTGATACCCCAGCGCGATGCCCTGTGCGTGGCCGTGGCTGAAGCTCCGCAGGTCCACGACGGGATCGTGGGCACCTGGGACCACAACCCGTTGGCCCTCGACATGCGAGCGGCGAAGGAGCTCGCCGTCAACGAGGTCCATTGGGCGGCGGTGGCGCCAGAGCACCTCCTGACGGAGGCGGAGGTGTGGGCGACTCTCGACTACACGACCATCGACAATGAGAGCGCCCGTGGCCAGTTGACGCTCCTCGTCCGGCGGTCCGGCGTCGGTCACGGGCTGTGCCACTGGTTCGAGGCGACCCTGGTGGAAGGCGTCGGGTTCTCGGTCGGTCCCGGGCAACCGGACAACGTCTACGGCCGGCCGTTCCTGCCCTGGCCGATCCCCGTCGTCCTCGCCGTCGGGGACGAGGTGCATGTCGAGGTGCGGGCGGACAAGACCGGTGACGCCTACGTCTGGACGTGGCGGACACGGATCGTCGACGGCCAGGGCCGGCCCTCGACGAAGGCGTCGTTCGAGCAATCGACCTTCTTCAGCTCGCCCCTGCCGCCCCGCCGCTTGCAGCATCTTCGCGCGGACCACGTCCCCGAGCTGAACCCGAACGGTCGGATCGACGCCCTGATCCTCGCGTCCATGGAAGAGCGGCTGCCCCTGGGGCGCATCGCCGATGAGGTGCAGCGGCGCTTTCCGTCCCAGTACACGACTCGCATCCGCGCCCTCGGGCGCGTCCGCGAGATGGCCGCCAAGTATGCGGACTAGCCGGGGTATGCGGTCAGATCAGGGGATGGGGCTGTCCTTCTTGCCCTTGGCGTCAGCTCCCGATCCCGATGCCCCCCGAGTCAGGTCCGCCAGCGACCCGAGCTCGACGATCTCCGGACGCACGTACTCCCGCTTCTCGTTCGCCATGGATGGAGGATAGCAACTCTCAGGAGCGCGGACGTACCAGGGTTCACGAGCTGAGGTGGGCGCGGTTGACGAGCCACGCGGCCTGCAGGAGGGTCCAGGTCGCCGGTGGAGGCTTGGCGCTGTTCCAAGTCGCTCGCAGACCGTCCAGGTCCACCATCGCAGGATCGAGCCCGTCGCCCCGCCACTGACGGCAGAACGACCGGGCGTGGCGGTGGAAGTAGACGTCGCCGAAGCCGGCTTTGCTCGTGCGGCCGATGAGCGGAGTGGGCAGGAGATCGCCGAACAGGTGCAGCATGGCCGAGGTCCGGTCGGCGTACCCCCGCCAGCCCACCTCGGCGGCCAGCGCGCCGACGAAGGCGGGCTCGAGAAGGGGCTCCCGGTACGACACGTCGTGCTCGGCCGCCAGTGTTCGACCCCACCACTCCCACACGTCTCTCTCGCGTCGCCGGCGCAGGTGCCACGCCAGGAACCGATCCCGGCGGACGGGCTCCCGGGAGGCAACGGCGGCACGGGCCGCTCCGAGCTGCCGGCTGGGTTCGGGCCGGAGCCAGGCATACTTCGGCCGAAGCCGCCATGCGAGGACCCGGGTCCTGGGCCTTCTCGGGACGACGGCGAGGAGTGACTTGCGGACGGCCCGCGGCGGCGGGCGTACGCCGTGCCCCAACACGGCCGCAAGGGCGTGGGACCGGTGGGGCCCGAACAGCTCGTCGCCGCCCTCGCCGGTCAGCAGCGATCCGCCCTTCGCCTGCTCGACGAGTGGGAGTTGCATGTGCGACGTCGGTGGCCACATGAGCCCGTACCGGGCGAGGACGCGTGTAGCCAGCGGCCCAAGCAGGTCCAACTCGTCGTCCAGACGGAGGCGGCACCACTCCGGCAGCCGTAAATGCCGGACCACCATCTCCTGCCACTCGCCCTCGTCGGTCTCGATCAGGCCCGGCCATTGGTAGGTGACCGGGACCGGAAGGGGCAGCCCTTCCCTTCGGGCCACGTGGGTGGCCACGCCGAGCACGGCCGACGAGTCACGTCCTCCGGAGAAGGCGACGACGCAGGGCGGGCGCAGCAGCCCCTCCATGACCACCTCCTCCAGGGCGGCTCTGGCCGTCGTGGTCGGCGATGGCCTCGGCAGGGCCGCGGGCTCCAGCTCCTCGCCCAAAATCTCGCTGGTGGCAACCTCCAGCGGTGAGAGGCGAGGCACGTCCGCCGGGGCTGGCCCAGCACCGGTCATCCCGCTTCCGGGCTGTCGTTCCCGGCCAGCCCTCGCTCGAGAAGTGTCGAGATCAGGTTGTCGACGTCGCCCTGAAGCGTTGCCACGTCCACCTCGTACTCCTTGCCGAGCCGTTCGACGACGGCGTCTCGATCGGCACCTTCTCGAAGCAACGACCACATCCGGCCCGCGAGCTCGTTCAGCACGAAGCACTCGCCCGTCTCGAGGTCGAGCAGGACCGTCTGGTCATCCACCGACCGGGCGAGCACGCTCTCGCTCTTGCAGATCCGTGATGTCACCCTTCCCCCTTCGGCTCCGAGGCGCCGGGCCCAGACTACGGTCGCACGCGATGGATGACGAGATCGCGCCGGAGGGCTCCGAGGGGCCCTCGCTCTACCGAGTCGGAGGCCTGCTGATCTCGGTCGCGGGGCCGGAGGATCCCTTGTTCGAACGGGTCCCCTCCGGTGCCCCCGACATCGTGATCGGCAGCATCTCCAGCGAGGTAGCCCACGCCGCCTGGCAGGGGGCCGGCGACGCAGTACGGCACGGCGATGTGGTTGTCGCGTCGGACCGCGACGGCGGCTACGTCCTCCGGTTTCCCGGCTGGTTCGAAGCGGTGGTCGGCGCCGACGGCCGGGACATCGGGGTTTTCGAGCTGGAACGATGGACCGGGCTGAGCCGAACTCTCTTCGGCACGGTCGTCCCGCTCGCTCTCGCCGCCCGCGGTTGTGTCGCGCTGCATGCGTCGGCAGTCGACGTAGAGGGGACGGCGCTGCTGCTCATGGGCGAACGGGGCGCCGGGAAGTCGACACTCGCCACCGCTCTCTGCCTCGAGGGCGCACGACTTCTGGCCGACGACATCACCTATCTGCGGCTTGACAGTGACGGGACCGCCATGGTCGAGCCGTCGGGTGGAGCGACCAGGCTCTTCCCGGCCGTGGCGGCACGGATGGGACCGGCCGTGGCGGACCCCCTGGCCCACAAGCAGCTCCTCGGCCGCCCCTTGGTCGGGTCGGCAGACGCCAGCTCCCGACTGAGAGCCGTCCGGGTGCTCGAGAGTGGGGGGGCACGTGGGGAGTCGGCCACCCGCCCCGTCCTCGGCGCCGACACCGTCGTCGTGATGCTCCACCACATGCTGGCGGCGGTCGGGGGGTCGAGGCGTGGTCACGGTTCGCAGCACCAGGTGGCCTTCGCCGTCGCCGAACAGGCGGAGATCCGGCGGATGACCTGGCTCCCTGATGTGAGCGTGGCGCGCGCCGTGGCCAAGGTGCTGATAGAGGAGCTGGGCCAGTGGAAGGCTTGAGATCTGTCGCCCTTGCCCGGCGGCACTGCCGCCTCCCGCACGCGCGGAAACGGTAGGGTCACTGCACCGTGACCAACCGGAGGCAGCGTCTCCTGGACCTGCTGCGGACGTTGGCGGATGTCATTCGCCTCAGCTGGGAGGCGGCGCCGTCGACCCTGGTGACTGCGCTGGTCCTCGCCGGCTTCCAGGCGGTCGTTCCCCCTGTCATGGTCTGGCTCGGAAAGGTCCTCGTCGACCTGGTGGTGAAAGGAGCCAGTGGCGGCACGGTGAGCGGAGCCGACGTGGCGCCGACGGTCGTGGCCCTCGGCATCGGAGCTGCGGTGCTGAGGGTCGCCACCACGGTGGCCGGACACCGTCAACGGCTCTACGCCACGGTCGTGGAGCTGCACGCAGAGCGCCGGATCCTGGAGCGGCTGGCCTCCCTCGACGTCTCACACTTCGATCGTCCCGACTGGTACGACCAAGTGGCGAGAGCCACTCGCGACCTTGCCTGGCGTCCGTACGGAGCGGCGTGGACGCTCGTCAGCATGACCGGGTCCCTGGTCGCCCTTGCCGGGATGCTGGTGCTCCTGTCCACGCTCAGCCCGTTGCTTGCTCTCCTCGGACTGCTCGCCGTGATGCCCACCGCCGTCCTCCACCGCCGGTTCAACCAGCAGCTCTACCGCTTCTTCAAGGAGTCGACCGCCGACGAGCGTCAGCGCAAGTACCTCGGCGAGCTTCTGACCCAGGGGCAGACGGCGAGAGAGATGAAGGTTTTCGACGTCGCAGGGGAGGTGCTGGAGCGGCACCGGGGGCTGTCAGAGAAGCGGCTCGGGGTGATGCGTGAGCTCCAGTCGCGCGCCGACCGGAAGGTCGTCTTCGGAGCCCTCCTGAGCGGCGCCAGCCTGGCCGCAGCCTATGGGCTTGTAGCCTCCCGCGGCCTCGCCGGCGACTTCACCGCCGGCGACCTCGCGATCGTCATCGGCGCCTTCTCAGCAGTGACTACCCAGATGAGCGGCGTCTTCCAGTCGATGTTCGAGCTGGACCAGAACGCAAGCTTCCTCGCCGACTACTTCGCTTTTGTCCGGACGGAGCCTGAGTCCGCTGGTGGCGAACGGCAGGCCGAGCTACCGGGCTCCCTCGAGGGTGGGGTGAATTTCGAAGGAGTGACGTTCACATATCCCGGCCAGGCGGAACCGGTCCTTCGCGGCGTCGACCTCCATGTCGGCCCTGGACAGCTGCTCGCTCTCGTCGGGCAGAACGCAGCCGGGAAGACGACTCTGGTGAAGCTCCTCCTCCGCTTCTACGAGCCCGACGACGGGAGCATCACCGTCGCCGGCGTTGACGTCCGGCAACTCGATCCCCGCCGGCTTCGTGCCCGCATCGGCGTGATGTTCCAGGACTTCGCGCGCTACGAGCTGACCGTCCGCGACAACGTGGGGTTCGGGCGACCCGAACGGGAACCCACTGACGAGGCAGTCATGGCTGCGGTTCGAGGAGCGGACGCCGAGGCCATCCTGCTCGATCTCCAGCAGGGCTTGGACTCCAACGTCGGCCCCCTCTTCGAGGGAGGGCACGATCTATCGGGAGGGGAATGGCAGCGTCTGGCCCTGGCGCGGCTGTTGTTCCGCGACGCCGACATCTGGATACTGGACGAGCCGACCTCCGCGCTCGACGCCGAAATCGAAGCTGCGCTGTTCGGCCGCCTCCGCACCCTCCTACGCGACCGCATCGGGATCATCCTCTCGCACCGCTTCTCGACCGTGCGCGCCGCCGATGTCATCGCGGTGGTGGACGAGGGTCGAATCGCCGAGTTCGGCACCCACGACGAGTTGATCGCCGCCCAGGGCAAGTACGCCCAAATGTTCAATCGGCAGGCCGCGGCCTACCGCTGACCGGGCCGCGATCAACCCGAGTCCCCGACCACTCCGACGGCCGTTGTCAGCCTTGAGGAGGCAGGCTCGCGGTGGAGGAGGCTCTCAGCGTCTAGGAAGCAGAGCCGGTGGCCCGCTGGCCGGCGGTAAGGGCGGCGAGAAGGAACCAGACCGGGATCGCCAGGCTGGGAAGCCAGATGAAGGCTCCCAGCTGCAGTGCGGCGACCACGAACCCGGCGACGGTGACCCACGCCGGCAGCGCCCCGGTCTGGCGTGCCGCCAGGGAGCTGATCGCGATGGCAAGGCCGAGGAACAGCGCACCACCGACCAGGATCGCCGCCCAACCGGCCTGGGCGAACGCGTGGGCCACCTGCTCGCCGACGAAGTCGGCGTCACTGAACGCCTGCACGCCGGAAGGCGCTTCGAGCAGCGCGGCCCCGGCCACCACCAAGGCCAGACCGGTCGCACCTGAGGCGAAGCCAAGGCCGGCCAATGGCGTGCCGATCGAGGTCCGCAGCTCCCAGAGGAACCACAGGAGGGCGAGACAGCCAAGTGTCATCACGAACATGCCCAGGATCGCCGTCGCCGTGCCGTCGTCGGTGACGTAGAACTCCTGGAACTGGGCAGCATCCACGTCACCCCCGCCGGGGACGGTCGCCAGGAGGAACAGTCCCACCAGGAAGAGAACGCTACCGATCACACCTGCCAGCCTCAGGTTCCGCATGCTCACATCCCTTTCTCGTGTTGCCGCCGATGAACAGTCTCGCGCCGGAGGCGCGAGGCTCGGAAACAGCAGGGCGGCTACAGGACCGGCCCTGCTCATCATCGAAGACGGCGAGCATGGCCGCCACACCGCCGCCGGCACGATGGAGGGTCTGGCGGTGCGACCGATACGCCGCCACGCCCCGTGCCGCCACCCCTGGTCCCTCGTCCTGAACGATGCATCATGCCCGTTCCCATAACTTGTCGCACCCTTGCGTATCCTTCGTGCGTGGCAATGGACCTGCGTGACCTCGCCCGTCTGCGCCGCGTCCGCGACCGGATCGACCGGGAGTACTGCCAGCCGCTGGACGTGGAAGCGCTCGCGCGCGACGCCCACATGTCGGCTGGGCACTTCAGCCGTCAGTTCCGGCTCGCCTACGGGGAGTCGCCTTACAGCTACGTGACGACCCGGCGCATCGAGCGGGCCATGGCGCTGCTGCGTCGCGGCGACCTCACCGTCACCGAGGTGTGCTTCGCGGTCGGGTGCTCGTCCCTCGGCAGCTTCAGCACCCGCTTCACGGAGCTGGTCGGCATGCCGCCCAGCGCGTACCGTCTGGAGGCGGCGGGCGCCACGTCGGGGATGCCGCCGTGCGTGGCAAAGCAGGTGACGAAACCGATCAGGAATCGAGAAGCGTTGGTGACCGAGTCGCATTTAGCTTGACCCCTATGGACATCACCATTCACTCGAGCATGCTCCCGCAGGACGACCCGGATGCCTCCCTGTCCTTCTATCGCGACGTCCTGGGTTTCGAGGTCCGCGACGACGTCGGATACGGCGGTATGCGCTGGATCACCGTTGGGCCACCCGGCCAGCCTGAGACGTCCATCGTCTTGTACCCGCCGGGCGCCGACCCCGGCGTGACCGACGACGAGCGCCGCACGATCGCCGAGATGATGGCCAAGGGCACCTACGCCATGGTCAACCTGGCCACCAAGGACCTCGACGGCACCTTCCAGCGCCTGCAGGCCAGCGACGTCGAGGTCGTCCAGGAGCCGATCGAGCAGCCGTACGGGATCCGCGACTGTGCGGTCCGCGATCCCGCAGGGAACCTGATCCGTATCCAACAGCTCCGCTGAAGCCCGGCGATCGCACAGGGAGAAGGATGACCATGGGCACGAGAACCCACATGCAGCCGGCTGCGGCCCACGTCGCCGACAGCCACGACCTGATCCGCGTGGTCGGCGGGCGGGAGAACAATCTCAAGGACGTCAACGTCGAGATCCCCAAGCGCCGGCTGACGGTGTTCACCGGCGTATCGGGATCGGGCAAGAGCTCGCTGGTGTTCGGCACGATCGCCGCCGAGTCGCAGCGGCTGATCAACGAGACCTACAGCGCCTTTGTGCAGGGCTTCATGCCGACGCTGGCGCGCCCGGAGGTCGACGTGCTCGAAGGGCTGACGACGGCGATAATCGTCGACCAGCAGCGGATGGGGTCCGATCCCCGCTCGACGGTCGGCACCGCCACCGACGCCAATGCCATGCTCCGCATCCTCTTCAGCCGGCTCGGGAGGCCGTACATCGGGTCGCCGCAGGCGTTCTCCTTCAACGTGGCGTCGATCAGTGGATCGGGTGCCGTCACCCTGGAGCGCGCCGGGCAGACCGTGAAGGAGCGTCGCAGCTTCAGCATCACCGGCGGCATGTGCCCCCGCTGTGAAGGCCGGGGGTCGGTCAACGACTTCGACCTGTCGCAGCTCTACGACGACAGCAAGTCGCTCAACGAGGGTGCGCTGACGATCCCCGGCTACAGCATGGACGGCTGGTACGGGCGCATCTTCAGCGGGTCGGGGTTCTTCGACATGGACAAGCCCATCCGCAAGTTCACCAAGAAGGAGCTGAACGACCTGCTCCACAAGGAGCCCACCAAGATCAAGGTCGAGGGCATCAACCTGACCTATGAGGGTCTGATCCCGAAGATCCGCAAGTCGATGCTGTCCAAGGACGTCGACGCGCTGCAGTCTCACGTCCGCGCCTTCGTGGAGCGGGTCGTGACGTTCACCACCTGCCCCGACTGCGGTGGCACCCGGCTCAGCGAGCTGGCTCGATCCTCGAGGATCAAGGGGGTCAACATCGCAGATGCCGGCGCCATGCAGATCAGTGACCTGGCCCAATGGGTTCGCCGCCTGGACGAGCCGTCGGTGGCGCCGTTGCTCGCCAAGTTGCAGCACACCCTCGACTCCTTCGTGGAGATCGGGCTCGGCTACCTGTCGCTCGAACGACCCTCGGGCACCCTGTCGGGTGGCGAGGCCCAGCGCACCAAGATGATCCGCCACCTCGGCTCTCCGCTCACCGACGTCACCTACGTCTTCGACGAGCCCACCACCGGACTCCACCCCCACGACGTGCAGCGGATGAACGACCTGCTGCTTCGGCTGCGGGACAAGGGCAACACCGTGCTCGTCGTCGAGCACGAGCCGGAGACCATCGCCATCGCCGACCACGTCGTCGACCTCGGCCCCGGCGCCGGCAGCGCGGGCGGCAGCGTCTGCTTCGAGGGCACCGTGGAGGGGCTGCGAGCCAGCGGGACCATCACCGGGCGCCACCTCGACGACCGGGCCGTCCTCAAAGAAACGGTGCGCACGCCGAGCGGGGCGCTGGAGATCCGTGGCGCCACCGCGCACAACCTGAAGAACGTCGACATCGACATCCCCCTCGGGGTGCTCGTCGTCGTCACCGGCGTGGCCGGCTCCGGCAAGAGCTCGCTCTTGCACGGGTCCATCCCCGCCGGCGCCGGGGTGATTTCGATCGACCAGGTGCCGATCCGGGGCTCGCGGCGCAGCAACCCGGCGACCTACACCGGACTGCTGGAGCCGATCCGCAAGGCGTTCGCCAAGGCCAACGGCGTGAAGCCGGCGCTGTTCAGCGCCAACTCCCAGGGTGCCTGCCCCAACTGCAACGGTGCCGGCGTCGTCTACACCGACCTGGGGATGATGGCCGGCGTGGCCACCCTCTGCGAGGTGTGCGAGGGGAAGCGGTTCGAGGCGTCGGTGCTCGACTATCACCTGGGCGGCCGTGACATCAGCGAGGTGCTGGCCATGTCGGTGACCGAGGCCGAGCAGTTCTTCGGCGCCGGCGAGGCCCACACGCCGGCGGCCCACGCCATCCTCCAGCGCCTCGCCGACGTCGGGCTCGGCTACCTCACCATCGGCCAGCCCCTCACGACGCTGTCCGGAGGGGAGCGCCAGCGGCTCAAGCTGGCGACCCACATGGGCGACAAGGGCGGCGTCTACGTCCTCGACGAGCCGACCACCGGCCTCCACCTGGCCGACGTCGAGCAGCTGCTCGGCCTGCTCGACCGGCTCGTGGACTCGGGGAAGTCGGTCATCGTGATCGAGCACCACCAAGGGGTCATGGCGCACGCCGACTGGATCATCGACCTGGGCCCGGGCGCCGGCCACGACGGTGGCCGCATTGTCTTCGAGGGGACGCCCGCCGAGCTCGTCGCCGACCGCTCCACCCTCACCGGCGAGCACCTGGCCGCGTACGTGGCCGCCTGAGCGAGGCCTCACCGGCGACGCCCCCGTGGGGCCGTGGCCGGCGGCTCTTACCAGCCGGGCGAAGGGGAGAAGCGCCGGACGTACACGCGGCGAGCCACGAACAGCCCGGACACGAACGTGACCGTAAACGAGCACAAGCCGGCCCACCCCAGGCTTCCGACCACCGTGACGGCCAAGGCCCCCAGCACGAAGAGGACGGCGCTCAGGGCGAAGAAGACCCGGTGAAGGCGCAGGAGCTCGGGGTCGACGAGCTGGGAGACGATCGCTTCGAAGATCTCCTTCTCGTTGGCGTTGATCAAGGCGTCGTCGCTCATGGCTCCCCCCGTTCACAGGTAGCCATTCCCACGGGCGGCATTGTAGAACCCCGTCTCGGGCCCTCAGCGGAGATCTTCGACGTCGCGTGGGGTGCATCCGATCGACTGTGGGGTGTTGATCGGGTTGCAGCGCGCCGGGTTCCCGGGGGCGGGGACGACGTAGCCAGAGGGAGCGGGCACGGGATAGTCGGTGCTGACCAGTTGGGCGCCGGACTCCATGGCGGCGGCGGCCCGCGAGGAGTCGTTGGCCCGGGCCTCGACTCCGGCGTCGTCGGCTCGGGTCCGGACGATGAATCCGGCCCCGACCAGGCTGGCGATGCGGGCGCTCTCGAGCCGGGCGTCGGGGACACTGGTCACGGCGGCGAGGGGGCTGGGCGGGCCGGCGTAGACGAACATGGCTCGGCCTTGGAGCGACGTCTCGTTCGACGTGTAGGTCGTCCGGGTCGGGACTCCGTCGTTGAGGACCACGACGACCCGGTTGCGCGTGGCGCCCAGCAGCGGCCAGCCGCCCTCCTCCACCGCCTGGCGCAACGTCGGCCACGAGCCCTGGACGTCGTCGGGCGTCAGCAACTGCTCGGGCGGGAAGACGCTGCGCACCTCGGCGTCGATGACGAGGGGGTCGACCAGCGCCCCCGGCTGGTGCTTCGGCTCGATGAGCACGAACACCGGCACGTGGTCCGGCTTCCGCCTCGACCAGTCGCGCACCTCGCCGAGGCACCGGACGAGCGTGGGGCAGGTCGTCCCTTCGTCGCCCGGGAGGTGAAAAACGGCCAGCGGTGCGCCCGGCATGGCGTGCACGTCGAGCTCGATCTGGCGGATGGCCTGGCGTTCGAGCTGGACCGTGAGCGAAGCCTGCGTGATGTCGCGCTCGGGGATCAGGCTGGCGCCCGGTGCCGGCGCCACGTGGTAGCTGTTGTGCGTCCCCAGGACTTGGATCTGGTTCAGGCGGAGAGTGCCGTCCAGGCGGTACGCCGGCAGCGGCTCGTCCCGACCGCCACCTCCGCTGCAGGCGGCAAGAGCGGTGAGCAGGAGCGCGACGGCGGCACGCTTCACCCGATCGAGGGTATCCCCCTCCGTCTCGGCGCTGAGCCCGTCGGCGTGGCCGGCAGATCGACCAGGCCATGGTCACGATGGCGTTTGACCGCTGACCAGGGGGGTAGTCGGTACGGCAATTCGACGAGGAGGAACTGTGCCCGCCCTCTACATCCTGATCGGCGTCGCCGGTATGGCGCTCGCCCTCATCGGGGTCTTCCAGCAGCTCTACCTGCTGGTCGCCCTTGGTGTGGCGATGATCTTCGCCGCCTTCTTCTTGTTCGCCCGCACCAACCAGGGCACGCCGGCGCCGGCGGGGCCGGACGACGCCTCCCGAGGTCGCTGAGCGCCCGGCGGCCGGCGGTTGCCGCCCCGCCGGCGGGGCTGCGCTACGAGCCGGACTTCATCACCGAGGAAGAGGAACGGGCGCTGCTCCCCGGTGACGTTCAGCACACTCGGTAGCGTGAAGGGAGAGTGAGCAGCGAACCGCGGTACGTCGAGTTCCAGCCCGACCGGCCCGACGACGTGGTGGCGGCCATGGAGGCGGCCGGGGGCGCCGGCGCCGGCTGGGTCAACTTCGAGCCTGCGGTGGAGGCGGAGGACATCGCCGGTGCGGGCAGCAGCACGTTCGCCCTGTTCTCGGGTCGCGGTCCGGTCGTTCCCTTGGCGACGTGGACGCCGGCGACGACCCAGCGCCGGGGGCGCCGGGAGCCGGCCATGATCGGTCTGCAGCACCCTGCCGGCTCCAAGGCCAAGCCGCTCCTGGCCGAGTTGGGCCATCCGGTGCCCGACGGGTGGAGGGTGGTGCAGGACCACGTGCGCAAGGGGCTCGTCGTCGCCCTACCCGACGGCGTCCCGGCGGCGGAGGCGCTGGCCTGGCTCGTGCGGGCGGCCCGGCTGTTGTCGACGGTCCCCCTGACCGGGGAGTGGCGGGCGGCGATCTACGCCGGCTGAGCGACACGCGCGACCCGAGGAAAGGGCCGGTAGGATGGGGGTACCGTCGTCCTTGAGAAACAGGGATGGCTCCGCCATGCAGAGGGAAGCCATCTCATGTCCACGGATGCCAGCGCTCAAGCGTTGCGCGCCTTGTCCCAGTTCGTCATCTCCAAGTCGTCGATGGGTGAGACGCTTCTCCGGGTCAGCGAGATCACCACCGCCGCCCTTCCCGCCGCCAACATGGCGGGGATCTCGCTGCTGGGCGAGCACGGCCGGCCAACGACGGGCGTCTTCACCGATCCCCAGGCGCCGGAGATCGACGCCTCTCAGTACGAGTCGGGAAGGGGCCCCTGCCTCGACAGCTGGCGCACCCGTACGGTCATCCGCCTCCCGGATATCGGATCGGCAGCGTCCACCTACCCCGAGTTCACGGCCACAGCCCTGGCTCTTGGGGTGGGCAGCAGCCTGTCCCTGCCCCTGCTGGCCGGCGACGACGCCATCGGCGCCCTGAACCTCTACGCCCGGGCGCCGGACGGCTTCACGGAAGCGGACGAGAGTGCCGGCACGCTGCTGGCCGGCGCCGCCGCCATCGTGCTGGCCAACGCCAGCGCCTACTGGCAGGCGACCCAGCTGGGCGAACAGCTCAGCCAGGCCATGCAGAGCCGGGCGATCATCGAACAGGCCAAGGGCATCCTGATGGCCCGGTCGCCCCAGCTCAGCGCCGACGACGCGTTCGACCTCCTGCGAAAGGCATCGCAGCGGGAGAACGTGAAGCTCCGCGACATCGCCCAGCGGATCGTCAACCGCCGTGGGGAGCCGGCGCACCGGTAGCTGGACTGATCGTCTGTCCTACCCTTCTGCGAACATCTGTTCGTGCCGGGCCGGGCCACCATCCTCCATGCCGACCTCGACTCCTTCTACGCGTCGGTGGAGCAGCGTGACGACCCCCGGCTGAGGGGCCGCCCCGTCATCGTCGGGCCCGGCGTGGTCCTGGCCGCCAGCTACGAAGCAAAGGCCTACGGCGTCCGCACCGCCATGGGCGCGAACCAGGCTCGCCGGCTGTGCCCCGATGCGGTCGTCGTCAGCGCTCGTATCTCGGCGTACTCGGAGGCCAGCAAGGCGGTGTTCGCCGTCTTCGAGGACACCAGCCCGCTGGTGGAGGGCCTGTCCATCGACGAGGCGTTCCTCGACGTGGGGGGTCTGGGCCGGGTGTCGGGTCCCCCGGCCACCATCGCCGCTCGCCTGCGGAGGGAGGTGATGGAGCGCGTCGGCCTGCCGATCACGGTGGGGGTGGCCCGCACCAAGTTCCTGGCCAAGGTGGCGAGCGGCGTGGCCAAGCCCGACGGCCTCATCGTGGTCGAGCCCGACCGTGAGCTGGAGTTCCTGCACCCGCTGGCGGTGGAGCGCCTGTGGGGTGTCGGGGCGGTGACGGCGGACAAGCTCCACTCGCGTGGTATCCACACCGTGGGCCAGGTCGCCATGCTCGACCAGTCGGCGCTGGTGTCCATCCTCGGCGCGTACTCGGGCTGCCACCTCCACGCCCTGGCCCACAATCGCGACCCTCGGCCGGTGGTGGTGGGCGGGCGCCGGAGCTCGATCGGGTCGCAGTGCGCCCTGGGCCGGTCCCGCCGAGCACGGGGGGCCGTCGACGCCGTCGTCCTCGGCCTGGTCGACCGGGTCACCCGCCGGATGCGGGCGGCCAACCGGGTCGGGCGCACCGTCACCCTGCGCTTACGCTTCGACGACTTCACGCGCGCCACCCGCTCCCACACCCTGGCCCGGGCCACGGCGGAGACCCGGCCCATCCTGGTGACGATGCAGGGGCTGCTGGAAGCGGCCCAGCCCCTGATCCGCCAGAAGGGCGTGACCCTGGTGGGCCTGGCCGTCGGCAACCTCAGTGACGCCGGCGCCGTCCAGCTGGCCCTGCCCTTCGACCGGTTCGCCGGCGGCGCGCTCGACGCCGCCGTCGACGATGTCCGGGAGCGGTTCGGCTCTGCGTCCCTGACCCGCGCCGCCCAGCTCGGGCAACGCCAGGGGATCACCGTCCCGATGCTCCCCGACTGACCGTGGGTAGGACAATCCCCATGACCGGATGGGTGGGCAATGTGGAAGAGGCAACGATCGGGAACGAGAACTTCCGCACCGTGCTCTTCACGGGGACCAACATCCAGCTCACGGTCATGCGGCTGGGCCCGGGGCAGGAGATCGGCGTCGAGATGCACGACCACCTCGACCAGTTCCTGCGCATCGAGCAGGGGAGCGGCCGGGTCACGTTCGGCCCCTCGGCCGGCGAGGTCGACGAGGAGTTCGACGTCGGCGACGACTGGGCGATCGTCGTGCCGGGCGGCACGTGGCACAACGTGGTCAACACCGGCGAGGGCGAGTTGAAGCTTTATTCGCTTTATGCCCCGCCGGAACATCCGCCGGAGACCGTTCACCGTACGAAGGAGGACGCCGACGCCGCCCACCACTGACGGCTCAGGCACGCCACCCACGACGGAAGGACATCTTCATGAAGCGAAGGATCGCCTCGTTCGCCCTCATCGTCGGCCTCGCAGGGCTCCTGGGAGCCTCTCCCGCCGCCGCTGACGACGCCCGCCTCTATGCCATCTTGACCGGCGCGGCCGAGCGGCCCGGCCCCGGGGACCCCGACGCCGTCGGCCGGGTGGTGATCACCATCGACGACGCCGCCAACCGGATCTGCGCCGCCGTGCAGTTCACCGACGCCAGCCTTCCGACTACGGGCATGCACATCCACCTGGCTCCGCCGACGTCGCCCGGGCCGGTGGTGGTGGGGTTCTCGAATCCCACGACCTACCAGTCCTATGAGTGCAGGACGGTCGAGGACGAGGCCCTGCTCGACGACATCGCCGCCAACCCCGGCCGGTACTACTTCAACGTCCACAACCAGGAGTACCCCGGCGGCTTCATCCGGGGGCAGCTGCAAGCCATCTAGAAAACCGCTTGACCTTGGAGTCGGGTCCAAGGTTTATGGTGGGTCCATGAGCCAGTTGACCGTGTCGAAGCTCGCCGAGCAGGTGGGTACCTCGGCGGACACCGTGCGCTACTACGAGCGCATCGGCCTCCTCCCGGAGACCGAACGGAGCCCGTCGGGGTACCGCCTGTACGGCGACGAGGCGGTCGAGCGCCTGCGCTTCATCAAGCGGGCGCAGCGGTTCGGCCTCAAGCTGGAGGCCATCGCCGAGCTCCTCGACGTGCGCCGGCGCGGGCTGTGCCCCTGCGGGCACACCCGGCGGATGCTCGAGGAACGGGTGGCGGAGCTGGACGAGGAGATGTCCTCCCTGGCCCGCCTGCGCGCCGACATCGCCACGATGATCGACGAGCTGCCCGAACCCGGCGGCGGCAGCTGGCGCTGTTCGTCGGGCCTGATCCAGATCGGGCCGCCGAACCCGTTCCGAGACCCACCCACCGAAAAGGAGACGCCATGAGCGACGAGAGCTGCAACTGCGGCTGCAACAGCAAGCCTGAGGCCGAGAAGGCCCAGGAGTGCACCTGCGGCTGCGGCGGCCAGAACGCCGAGAAGCGGTAACCAGCCGAGGGCCGGCACGCTTCCCCCAGAGCGCGCCGGCCCTCCTTTCATGTCCCGAACTCGGCCAGGACGGCGTCGGAGAGGGCCGGCCACGCCTCCTTGGCCCAGGCGTCGAAGTCCCGCCCGCTGAGCACGGCGCAGGCCACGCCGGCGCCGGGGTCGACCCACAGGAACGAGCCGCTGCGGCCGAAATGGCCGAAGGTGGCGGGCGAGTTGTGCCGGCCCGTCCAGTGCGGCGACTTCGCCCCCCGGATCTCCATGCCGAGGCCCCAGTCGAGTGGATCCTGGGTGCCGAACCCGGGGAGGCGGCCGGCCAGGCCGGCGAAGGCCACGGTGGTCGCCACCTGCAGCGTCGCTCCGGAGACCACCGTGGGGGCCATCAGCTCGCCGGCCAGGCGCACGAGGTCGTCCAGGTTGCCGGTGACGCCCTTGGCGGGTGAGCCGTGCCCCCCGCTCCGGGGGCCGCTCGGGCCCGCCAGCCCGGCGCCGGCCATGCCCAGTGGCTGCAGCACGGCCTCGGCCAGGTAGGTAGCGAAGGGCATCCCGGCCCGCTGGGCCACCAGCCGGCCCAGGGCCTCGAAGCCGGCGTTGGAGTAGATGCGCCGGCGGCCGGGCGGGGCCAGCACGGCGTCGCTGTCGTAGGCCAGGCCCGAGGCGTGGGCCAGGAGATGGCGGACGGTGGCGCCCGGGGGCCCGGCCGGCTCGTCCAGGTCGACCGTCTCCTCCTCCACCGCGACCAGCACGGCCAGGGCGGTGAGGATCTTGGTGACCGATGCCCAGTCGCCGGCCAGTGTTCTGTCGCCCCTTGCGGCCAGCACCTTGCCGCCGGCGCCGACCACCGCAGCCCGGGCGTCGGGTGCGTCCCAGCCGTCGAGGTGGTCGAGCGCCTTCAGACGACGGTGTCCCGGTGGTCGTCGACCTGCTCGACCACGTCGCCCAGCCACGACGTGCGGCCGCCCTTGATGAAGTCGTAGGGGAAGCCGAGCTCGATCTTGCTGACCTTGTCCAGGCGATCGACCTGCTCGGGAGAGAGGGTCACGTCGACACAGCCCAGGTTGTCGACCAGCTGGCTGGCCTTACGGGAGCCGATGACCGGGATGAGGTTCGGGGACTGCTGCTGCACCCAGCGCAGCGCCACCTGGGAGGCGGAGCAGCCGAGCTCCTTGGCCACGGCCGCCACCTCCCGGGCGATGGCCAGCTTGTGCTCCTCGAGCCCGCCCCAGCCGGCGGAGTGGATGCGCCCGCCGCCGCCGGTGGGGTCGTCGTTGTACTTGCCCGTGAGGAGGCCGGCGCCGAGCGCGCCCCACGCGGTGAAGGCGATGTCGAGGTTGCGGCTCATGGGGAGCAGCTCCCGCTCGGCGTTGCGCTCCACCAGGCTGTACTGGCTCTGGAGGGCGCAGAACGGGCTCCAGTGGCGGGACTCGGCGATGGCGTTGGCCCGGGCGACCACCCAGGCCGGGGCGTCGGAGATGCCGGCGTAGAGGATCTTGCCCAGGCGGACCTGGTCGTCGAGGGCCCGCATCATCTCCTCGATGGGGGTGTGGGGGTCCCAGATGTGGGCCCAGTAGACGTCGATGTAGTCGGTCTTGAGCCGGCGCAGGCTGTGCTCGAGCGACTCGACCAGGCTCTTGCGGTGGTTGCCGGCGGCGTTGGGGTCGGTGCCGTCGCGGCTGAGGGTGTACTTGGTGGCCACGACGAACCGCTCCCGGTCGGAGGCGATGAACTCGCCGACATAGGTCTCGGCCGTGCCGTTGGTGTACCGGTTGGCGGTGTCGACGAAGTTGCCGCCGGCGTCGGCGAAGGCGTCGAAGATCGCCTTGGACTCGTCACGGTCGGCGCCCCAGCCCCAATCCGGCCCGAAGGTCATCGTGCCGAGGCAGAGCTCGGAGACGCGCAGTCCCGTCCGGCCCAAGAGCTTGTAGCGCATGCCGCTCCTCCCGTCGAAACCTCCGACTGTACGGCGTCTGCCCCGAAAGCCCGCCGGGCTTGTTACAGTCTTGGCGCTTGGCGCTTCCCCATGGCGGTGAACTGAGGTGGGTCTGATGGTCTCTCTATCTGCGGCGTTGTCCACGGCCGCTCGGCACAAGGCCGAGGTGGCTTTCGCCTTCGCCCTGGCCGCGGCGTCGGTGATCGGTGCGGTCCAGCCCGCCGGCGCCCAGATCGTCACGGGGACGGGCGGCAGCGGCGTGGCCACCGGTACCGCCAACGGCGGCAGCGGCGGATCCTCCACCGTGAACATCACGCCCACGGCCAAGTCCGGCAGCTCTGGCGCCGCCACTGCCCAGTCGGGCAGCACGAACACCGGCGACACCGGCTCAGCAGCCTCGACGGCGGCGGCCCAGCCGGCGGCCCAGTCGGGCAACTCGGGCACCACCGGAGGCACCGGCGGCGCCACCTCGTCGCCCACGGCCACCAACTCGGCGATCCTCGGCTCGGCCACCGCCACCGGCGGTGCGGTGACCACCGGCAGCACCGGTGGCTCCGGCTCCACCGGTGCGGCGCTCGCCGCCGCCGGCGCCGACTCGGCCGCCAACAGCGGCGCCGCCTCCAGAGCCGACGCCCTCTCCGGCAGCACCGGCACCGCGGCCAACGGCATCGCCGCCGTCGCCGCCGGCGGATCCGGTGGGGGAGCCGGGGCGGCCCTGCCCCTGGCCGGCGCCGGCGCTCCGGTCGTGAACCTGGTCGCCCTCCTCGCCCCGGGAGGCCTGGTGGCCGGCACCGGCGGCTCCAGCGTCGGCTCGGCCGCCGCGGGCGGCGGTTCGGGCGGGCTCTCGGTCCTGACGGCCACGCCCTTCGCCACCTCCGGCGACTCCGGGGTCAGCTCGGCCGGCTCGTCGTCGAGCAACTCCGGGCGCACCGGGCCGGCGTCGAGCACTTCGATGGCCGCGCCACTGACCCTGACCGGCATGTCGGCCGCCACCGGGCCTTCCGGTTCCGGCGGCTCGGCGTCCACCCCGTCGGCCACCAACACCGCCATCCTCGGCACCGTGTTCGTCCTCGGGGGCACCGTCCTCCTGCCGTAGGGGCCCGGCACGGGCGCTTATAGTGCCGCCATGGCTGAACTCATCAAAGGGCTGACCGACGACGACATCACCACCCGCGGCGCCTCGGGTGCCCGGATGGCGGCCGACTCCGATTCCACCGACACCTCCGACGGTGCCGACTCCGGTGACACCACCGACTCGACCGACCAGGGCGACGGGGCCGACTCGGACTCGACCGACGGCACCGACTCGGACAGCACCGACACCTCCGACTCGGACAGCACCGACACCGCCGACGTCGACGGCACCGACGCCTAGGTCTCGCTCCGCGTGACGGCGCTCGCCCGCTGCGTCGGCGACGCCGCCCGCTTCATAGACCGCCAGTGGGCCCAGGCGCCGCTGCACCGCGCCGGCGCCGACCCGAGCGGGTTCTCCGACCTGTTCTCCCTCGGCGACGTCGACCGGTTCATCGCGTCGTCGTCGCCCCGGCTGCCGACGTTCCGGCTGGTCAAGGACGGCACGCCGCTGGCCCCGTCGCGCTACACCAGGCGGGCGACGGTCGGCGGCCAGCCCGTCACCGGGCTCGGTGACCCGGCCCGGATCTTCGAGGAGCACCGGCGGGGGGCCACGATCGTCTTCCAGGGCCTCCAGCGCTCCTGCCCGCCGCTGACCCGGTTCTGCCGGTCCCTGGAGCTGGAACTGACCCACGCGGTGCAGGCCAACGCCTACATCACCCCGGCCGGCGCCCGGGGCCTGGGTGTCCACTACGACACCCACGACGTCTTCGTGCTCCAGCTGGCGGGCACCAAGGCATGGACCGTCCACGAGCCGGTGCTCGCCGACCCCTTGCCGTCACAGCCGTGGCAGGGCACCGCCGAGGACGCCGGCCCCCCGATCATGTCCGTGGAACTGGCCCCGGGTGACTGCCTGTACGTCCCCCGAGGCTTCCTCCACGCCGCCCGGGCCCAGGAGGCGCTGTCGGCCCACCTGACCATCGGCGTCGTCACCACCACCTGGCACGACGTCCTGCGCGAGCTCGTCGCCGGGGCCGCCCAGGAGCCCGAGCTGCGCCGGGCGCTGCCGCCGGGCTACGCCGGCGATCAGGCCGCCCTGACCGCCGGTGTCGAGGAGGCCGTCTTCCGCCTGCGCAAGTGGCTCGACGGGGTGGACACCGGCGCCGTGGCCGCGGCGGCGGCCCGCCGGTTCTACGCCGGCCGGCCGCCGATCCTGGCCGGCCAGCTGCACCAACTCTCCCTGCTCGACCACATCGACGACTCCACCCGGCTGCGCCGGCGGGAGGGCGGGGTCTGCCACCTGGTGACGGGCGGCGGCCGGGTCACCGTCGTGCTGGGCGGCGGGCGGGAGCTGGACATGCCTTCGGCGCTGGAGCCGGCCATGGCCCGCATCGCCGCCGCCGGCCCCTTCCGCCTCGGCGACCTCGGCGACCTCCTCGACGGCCCCAGCCGCCTGGTCCTGGGCCGGCGCCTGGTCGCCGAGGGGCTGCTCGAGGTCGTCGACGGTGGCTGACCCGGTCTGCAGCGCCATCTCCCTGGCCTGGGGCGAGCCGCTGCACGCCACCGCCTCGATCGTCCGCAACTGGCTCCTCGTCGAGCACCCGGGGGCGTGGGGACCGGTGGCCCTCCGGGAGAGCGGTCTTCCCACCCACCTGTCCGACGGCTTGGCCGCTCTTTCGGACGAGCACGGCATCCGGGTGCTGCTGGTGCGCCGGCCCGTCCGTCCCGACGACAGCTCCCGGCACTGCTTCGTGGCCCACACCGGCCGGCGCCGGCGCTGGATCGAGGAGCGGGTGGTCGACGACCTCGACGAGCTGCTGGACGTGGACTTCTCGCCGCTGCGCCGGGGGGAGCGGGTGGGCTTCGGCGCCCTCCGGTCCGACCCGCTGTACCTGGTGTGCACCAATGGCCGCCACGACCAGTGCTGCGCCAACCTGGGCCGGCCGGTGGCCCGAGCCCTCCACGGCCGGCGGGACGGGATGGTGTGGGAGTCGTCGCACTTCGGCGGCGACCGCTTCGCCGGCAACCTGGTGTGCCTGCCCCACGGGCTCTACTTCGGGCGGCTGTCGCCCGACGACGTCCTCGGGGTGGTCGAGGGCTACGAGGCCGGCATCGTCGACCTGGAGCGCTACCGGGGACGGGCCGGCGAGCAGTTCGCGGCCCAGGCCGCCGAGCACTTCCTGCGGGCCCGGGAGGGCATCGTCGGCATCGACGACCTGGTGGTCGGGGGCCACCGCCCTCGGGGCGGCGGGGTCGTCGAGGTCAAGCTCGAGGCGGCTGGCGGCCGCTCGTACGACGTGCGGGTACAGGTTCTCCCCGCCGAGCACGCCCGCCAGCTGGCCTGCCGGTCGAGCACCGAAGCCCACCCTCCGACCTACGCCCTGCTCGATGTGGTAGCCGGGATACCGGCACAATGATACCCGTGCGCCGCCTCCGCCCGAAGGAACCGCCCATGCAGGCCCACCGCCTGACCGCCGCCCTCGCCGCCGCCTCCGCCCTGCTCGGCGGAGCGTGTGGAGGAGGGTCGACTTCGGGCCAGGCCACGCCGGCCACCGTGTCGACCCTGCCCAGCCTCGACGGCGCCCAGGCGCCGGCGCCGGCGCCCGTCGCCGGCAGAAGCGTGCTGCCCGACCTGACGGTCGACGACGTGGGCGCCGGCACCAAGGTGAACCTGGCCTCGCTGGCGCCGTCGCCCGAGCCCCTGCTTGTGTGGTTCTGGGCGCCACACTGACCCACCTGCCGCCGGGAGGCTCCCGGCGTCGAGCAGTTCGCTCGGCAGCACCAGTCGACTCTGAGGGTGGTGGGCCTCGGCACCCAGGACTCCCTGGCCGAGGCCCGGGACTTCGTCACCCGCTACGGCACCAGCTTCACCATGCTGTGGGACTCCTCGTTCCGCTCGTGGCGGGAGCTGGGCATCTCCGGGCAGCCGGCGGCGGTGCTGCTGGCGCCCGACGGCAGGGAGGTGAAGCGGTGGCTCGGCCCCTTCCCCGAAGCCGAGGTCGCCCGCCTGGCCGCCCAGTACTGACGCCCCGGTGATCGACGCGCCGCTGGCGCTGGGCTACGCGGCGGGGATGCTGGCCGCCTTCAACCCCTGTGGCTTCGCCCTGCTCCCCGCCTACCTCGCCTTCTTCCTGGGGGCCGAGGACGGCACCGGCCCGGCATCCCGGCCGGTCACCGGCGCCCTCGCCGTGGGCTCGGCCACAACCGTGGGCTTCGTGGTGGTGTTCGGCCTGGCCGGGCTGGCCACCACGTCGTTCTCCATGGCCGTGCAGCGGGCCGCCCCCTGGGTGTCGGTCCCCATCGGCGTGGTGCTGACGGCGCTGGGGGTGGCTGTGGCCGCCGGCTGGAAGCCGGCGGTGCGGCTGCCCCGCCTGGCGGTGGGCGGCAGCAGCCGGGGGTTCGGGTCCATGGCCCTCTACGGGGCGTCGTACGCCACGGTGTCCCTGTCGTGCACGCTCCCTGTGTTCCTGGCCGCCGTCGCCACCACCTTCGAGGACGCCAGCGTCCTGTCGGGCCTGGCCGTGTTCATCGCCTACGCCCTCGGCATGGGGACGGTGCTGACCGGGTTGGCCGTCGCCATCGGCCTGGCCCGCCGGCCCATCGGCGCCGCGGTGCGCCGGGCGACGCCGGTCATCGCCCGCGCCGGCGGCGTCCTGCTGGCCGGGGCCGGCGCCTACGTCACCTGGTACGCCGTCTATGAGATCCGTCTCGCCCGGGACGACGACGTGCCCGCCGGGCCAGTCGGCGCCGTCACCCGCTGGTCGGGCGAGGTATCGAACTGGCTCGACGGCGTTGGTCCCGGCCGCGTCGCGGTGGCGGTGATGGCACTGGTGGCGGTCGCCGGCGTGGCTGGGCGGCGGCGGGCCCGGAGACGCCCCGAGCGTCCTGCCTCCTCATCGTCGTGAACGGCGGCTGAACGCCCTCCGGCGAGCTTGTGAAATGGCTCACAAAGTGGGGGAGTGGCTGGTAAGGTGCGCGTGAGCCACTCACGGCGGGCCCGTCCAAGAAGCCGCATCCCTGCGAGCTGACGACGGCCAAGTCGCAGGCCGCACCTTTTCTCGAAGGAGAACCCTCGAATGTCGACCTCCCTCGGCGCGCCCGAACCGGCCGCGCCTCCACCGAGACCCACTCCCGAGCGCCGGGCCGCCTTCTTCGGCCTCGACACCCTCATCCCCGGCTCCAGCCTGTACCTGCTGGCCCAGGGCCTCCAGCGCCGGCACTTCTACGGGCGGGCGGACCTGCTGGCCTTCGCGTGGCAGCGGCTGGTGTTTCGCGCCGGCCGCCCCCCGGAGGGGCCGCAGGGCGCGGCCCTGTCGTTCGTCGCCGGCAAGCACCGCCCCGAGCTGCGGGCCCTGGCCCGGGAGATCGCCGATGAGAGCATCGTGCCGCTCGTCTACCCGGACCTGGCCCAGCTGATCGAGGCTCACCGGGCCGAGGGCGCCTTGACCTTCGTGGCCACCGCGGCGCCGGCCGAGCTGGCCGAGATCGTGGCCGAGGGCCTGGGTATGACCGGCGGCCTGGGCAGCACGGCCGAGGTCGACGAGGAGGAGCGCTACAGCGGCCGGCTGGCCGGCATCATCCTCCAGGGGGCGGCCAAGGCCGGCGCCGTCGAGCTGCACGCCGCCCACAACGGCATCGACCTGTCGGCGTCGGTGGCCTACTCCGACTCCATCAACGACCTGCCCCTCCTCGAGCTGGTCGGCCACGCCGAGGTGGTCAACCCCGACCGTCAGCTGCGCAAGGTGGCCCAGCACCGGGGGTGGCGGGTCCACGACGTGCGGCCCACCATCCGCCGGCCCATGGAGCCCGGGGCCGCCCCCGTGCCCCATCGGGTGGCGGCCCTGGGGCTGGCGGCGGCGGTCGAGGTGGCCGACGAGCCGGCGCGGCGGGGTGCCGCGCACCACTTCACCACCCCCGACCCAGTCGCCCTGCTCCGGGAGCTGGAGGAGAGCGGCCGGTTCCGCCGCGACACCCGCCTGGGCGCCATATTCCACCGGGGCCAGGTCTCCCTCCGGGAGGTCTCGCCCACCCACAGCCTCCACATCATCGTCGGCAAGGGCAACCACGTGACAGCCCACGTCGACCGGTACTCGCCGCTGGCCACCCGCCAGCCCGAGCTGGTGGCCCGCTACGCCTTCCACCGGGTGGCGGCTCACAACGTGGCCGACGTCGCCGCCCGTGTGATCCCGGGCCGGCGCCGGCGCCGGGCGCGCCGTGTGCTCAACTAGCGGACGATCAAGGCCCCCCGCCGGAGCTGGTGGTGGGCCCGCTGGAGCCGGCTGAGCACCAAGGCGGTGGCGCCGGCCGACGCCAGGACCAGGGCGATGGGCAGGCCGAGGGCCATGTCCGAGTCATCGCCGGTGGCCGGCGACGGCAGGGCGGTCGGGGCCGGCGCGGGCGCCGCCGTGGCCGGCGGGGCGGCGGCGACGGTGGTGGGAGGGGCCCGGAGGGCGCCCGCGGTCGTCTGGTAACCGGGGCCGACGAGTACCGCCCCCGGGGCCAGGTTGGCGATCTCGGGCTCCTCGGGCGCCCACAGCCGCACCACCGGTCGGGCGGGGGCGACGCCGATGCTGAGCGGGCTGGGCACCAGGTCGCCCAGGAACTGGCCCGTGCACGGATCGTCGCAGTAGGTGATCTCGTACTGGCCGGCCGCCAGGGCGGGGGGCAGGGCGAAGGTGATGCTGATCCGGTAGCGCAGGTAGTCGCGGTGAGCCGTCTCCCGCACGACCAGCTCGCCGACGTAGCGGCCGGAGTCATCGAGGGCGGGCACGGTGCCGTCTTCGACCGGGCGCAGGTAGGCGTAGAAGGGCTCGTCGGGCACCGGCCCGCCCGTGTACCCCACCAGCTTCACCTCCTCCCCGGGTTCGTAGCGCTCCAGGACGGGAGCCAGGTGCCCGCCGCCGGCCGAGGCCGGAGCGATGCCCACGCCAAGCACCCCGATCAGCATCGCCAGCACGATCCCGGCTTTCCTTCCCACGGAGGGTGACGCTAGGCGCGCCGCCTCCGTTGGAAGGTGATGGTGGACATGGCCACCACCAGCGAGAGCGCCACCGCGATCACGGCCCACCGCCCCGAAGCCGGCCTCGGAAGCGTGCCGGCCGCCGTCATCACGCGCCCGGGGCTCCGCGACGGCTCTGATGCGGGACCCTCGGGAACGACGACCGGCGGCGCGTACGACTCCGGCGGCACCAGCCGGACGCCGTCGCCGCCGGCTACGACCGCCCACTCGCCGGCCGCTGAAGCCACCAGGGCGCCGGCTCCGTCGTGGACCCGGAACGGTCCCGGTGCCGAGATCCGGACCGTCGACGTGCTGGTGACCACGGCCACCTTGATGGCGGCGGGCAGCTTGGCCGGCGCCAGGGTCGGCCGGATGCCGTAGTAGTTGGCGAGGATGTCGGCCGCCGACCGCCCCTCGTTGGCCATGGCGAGCGCCCCGTTCTGGCTCATGGCCCGGGGCCCGTTCGCCGTCGAGGAGTAACTGGCCATGATCGGGTGCCCGCCCTCGAGCAGCGCCCGCCCCGCCGTCGCCTCGACCGCCGGCAGCCAGCCGTAGCCGGCGGCCTTCCGCTCGGTGTCGAGCCCCCGGTAGACCTGGCAGGTCGAGGTGGCGCAGATGTCGGCGCCCAGCTGGCGCCACCGGGCCTCACCGGCGAACACCTTGTGGGCCGCGTAGGTGCGGGCGGCGATGGCCTGGGCCTGGAGGGCGGCGACGGGCCAGCTCGGAGGCACCTCGTCGATGCCCCGTACGTACTCCTCCAGGGCCAGATGGTTCACCACCGCGAGCCCGCGACCGTTCCTGCGGACCTCGATGGTGCCTCGGAAACTGCCCGTGCCGGCCACCGTGAGCCCGGTGGAGCCGCCGCTCAGGGCCTCGAACCGCACCGTCGAACCGGCCGAGAGAGAATCGGCGGTCACCGCCGTCACCGGCCCCGGAACGAGGGCGACGACGGTGGCGGACAGCGTTACCAGGCCGAATGTGCGCGCCGGAGCGCGTCGGCAAGCGAGAATGCGGATCCCCCCGGATCGACTGCTGTGGTCGGACGGACGGTAGTCGACGATGACACCTATTTCCACTGCTCAAATAGATGCAGTTCTGATACGTATGGAGGCGGAGCTCGACGCCGTCCGTGGCAACGGGGACCGCCGGGGCTGGTTCACGGCCATGTACCGCCAGACGACGCGAGCGGTTCGCGCCCGGCTGGTGGCCGGCGGGTTCGACGATCCGGAGCGGATGGAGCGGTTCGTGGAGCGCTTCGCCGCCCGCTACCTGGATCCCCTGCACCACTGGCGAGAGGGGAGACCGGTCCCCCGCAGCTGGCGGGTGGCCTTCGGCGCCGGCCCGGACGAGGTCATCCTCCAGCACCTGCTTCTCGGCATGAACGCCCACGTGAACCTGGATCTCGCCGTCGTGGCCGCCGAGACCTGTCCGGGCCGGGAGATCATGTCCCTCCACGACGACTTCATGCGGGTCAACGACATCCTGGGGGCGCTGCTGCCCAAGGTCCGGGCCTGCATCGGCCGCTTCTCGCCCCTGCTCGACGTGATCGACCGGGTGGGCGGCGGCGAGGACGACGAAGTCCTGAACTTCAGCATCCGGGTGGCCCGCAACGAGGCGTGGTCCCAGGCCCTGGTGCTGGCGTCGACCGGCGAGCCGAGCCGGCGGGCTCAGCTGATCGACTCTCTGGACCGGGGGGTGGCCGTCCTGGGCAAGGTGGTGGCCTCGCCGGGCGGCCTCCTGCAGCGGGCCGTGGACCTCGTGGCCGCCACCGAGTCCGACGACGTGGTGGCCGTGATGGACGCCCTGGGCCGAGTAGCGCTCGACCCCACGTAACGTCGGGGGTATGCCCGCCGCCCTCGACAAGGCCGCGACCGCCCTGGCCCGCCAGCTGGCCGAGCTGGGCGGCGAGGAGCGGTCGGGGATCGTCTCGTCCTCGTGGTGGAGCGAGCGGATGCTCGAGTGGGCCATGTCCCACCCGTCGTTCAAGACCCAGCTGTTCCGCTTCGTCGACGTCTTCCCGGCCACGACCGACGACGACGACGTCGTCCGCCACCTCGACGAGTACCTGCACGGCGGCGCCGACGTCCCCAAGGCCCTCGACCTGGGCCTGGAGCTGGCCGGGCACGTGCCCCTCGGCAAGGCGGCCGCCGCCGGCCTGGCCCGGCGCAGCATCACCCGGGTGGCCGAGCAGTTCATCGTGGGCCAGACGCCGGCCGGCGCCGTCCCGGGCCTGGCCCGGCTGTGGGCCGGCGGCAGCGCGTCGACCGTGGACCTCCTCGGCGAGAAGACCCTCACCGAGGCCGATGCCGACCGCTATGCGGCCCGGGTGGGCGACCTGCTCGGCACGCTGGTGGCGGCCATCCCTCGGTGGGCCCCCAATCCTCGCCTGGACAGCGACGACCTCGGCCCGCTGCCCCGGGTCAACATCAGCGTCAAGCCCACCGCCCTCGCCACCCGCTACGCCCCCCTGACCCGGGCCGACGGCCTGGCCGGCGCCAAGGCCCGCCTCCGGCCTCTCCTGGCCGAGGCCGCGGCCGCCGGGGCCTACATCCATTTCGACGCCGAGCACTACGACGTCAAGGACCTCACCCTGCAGCTCTTCCGTGAGCTGCTCGACGAGCCGGAGCTGGCCGGCCTCGACGCCGGCGTCGTCATCCAGGCCTATCTCAAGGATGCCCACGAGGACCTGGCCGATCTCATCGCCTGGGCGTCGGGCCGTGAACGGCCGGTCACCGTCCGGCTGGTCAAGGGTGCGTACTGGGACACCGAGACGGTGGCGTCGGAGGCCGAGGGCTGGCCGGTGCCGGTGTTCTCCCAGAAGGTTCAGACCGACGCCAGTTACGAGCGCTGCACCCGCCTGCTCCACGACGCCCACGGCACGGTCAAGGCCGCCTTCGGCACCCACAACCTGCGCTCGATCGCCTACGCGGTGGAGTACGCCCGGTCCGTCGGCATCCCCGACGACGGCTACGAGGTCCAGCTCCTCTACGGGATGGCCGATCCGCTGCACGCCGCGGTGCGCAAGATGGGCCTGCGCCTGCGGGTCTACGCCCCGGTGGGCGAGCTGGTCCCCGGAATGGCATACCTGGTGCGCCGGCTGCTGGAGAACACCGCCAACGAGAGCTTCGTGCGCCGGCGGTTCGTCGAGGGACAGGACCTCGATGCCCTGGTGGCGCCGCCCACGGTCGACCACCTGCCCGAGCGTGAGCCGCCGGCCCGCCGGGCGCCGACCGACGCCCGCAAGCCGGGCCCCTATTCGCCCGAGCCCCTCGGCGAGTGGCGGCGGGCGACGGTGCGGGCGGCAATGACCGCGGCGGTGGGGACCGTCGAGGTGGGGGAGTGGGTGCCCGGCCGCATCCACGGCCGGGCCGTCGAGACCGAGGGCCGGATCGAGTCCGTCGACCCATCCTGCCCGTCGACGGTCGTCGCCCGGTCCGCCCGGTGTGGGCCGGCCGAGGCCGAGGACGCCCTGGAGGCGGCCCGGCGGGCGTGGCCGTCCTGGCGGCGGACGCCGGCCCGGGAGCGGGCCGCGGTCCTGTTCCGGGCCGCCGAATGGATGCGGGCCCGGCGCAACGAGCTCGCCGCCCTGGAGGTGTTCGAGGCCGGCAAGCCGTGGCGGGATGCCGACGCCGACGTCTGCGAGGCCATCGACTTCTGCGAGTACTACGGCCGGGAGGCCATCCGTCTCGACGAGGGCGCCGAGGTCCAGTCACCGCCCGGCGAGCACAACGGCCTGCGCTACCAGGCCCGCGGCATCGGCGTCGTCATCTCGCCGTGGAACTTCCCCCTCGCCATCCCCACCGGCATGGTGGTCGCTGCCCTCGTCACCGGCAACGCCGTGCTGTTCAAGCCGGCCGAGCAGACGCCGGCGGTGGCATCCCGGCTGGTCGACGCCCTCCTCGCCGCCGGCCTGCCCGCCGGTGCGCTGGCCTTCCTGCCAGGGATGGGGGAGGAGGTCGGGGCCTACCTGGTCGAGCACCCCGACATCTCCTTCGTCGCCTTCACCGGCTCCAAGCCCGTGGGCCTGGGCATCGTGGAGGCTGCCGCCCGCGTCCGGCCCGGCCAGCGCCACATCAAGCGGGTCATCGCCGAGCTCGGCGGCAAGAACCCCCTGGTGGTCGACGCCGACGCCGACCTGGACCAGGCGGTGCCCATCGCCATCGGTTCCGCCTTCGGTTTCGCCGGCCAGAAGTGCTCGGCCCTGTCCCGGCTGATCGTCCTCGACGACGTCTACGACGAGGTGGTGGAGCGGGTCGTCGGCGCCACCCGCCTGCTCAGGGTGGGTCATCCCCGGGACATGGCCGTCGATGTCGGCCCCCTCATCGACGCCGAGGCCCAGGCCCGAGTGCGCTCCTATGTGGAGCTGGCGGGCCAGGAGGGCGACGTGGTCTTCGCCGGCGCCGACATGCCCGGCGAGGGGTTCTTCGTGGCGCCCACGGTCGTCTCCCACGTCCGCCCCGGCGGGCGCCTGGCGACGGAGGAGATCTTCGGCCCCGTGCTGGGCATCTTCCGGGCCCGCGACTTCGACGAGGCCATCGCCCTGGCCAACGACACCGAGTTCGCCCTCACCGCCGGCCTCGTGTCCCGGTCGCCCGCCCACATCCGCGTCGCCGCCAACGAGCTGCGGGCCGGCAACGTCTACATCAACCGCTCGATCACCGGCGCGGTGGTCGGCCGCCAGCCCTTCGGCGGCTACGGGCTGTCGGGGGTCGGGTCCAAGGCCGGGGGCCCCGACTACCTGCTCCAGTTCGTCGAACCCCGGACCGTGAGCGAGAACACCCTGCGCCAGGGCTTCGCGCCCGTCGAGTCGCGGTAGTGTCCTGGATCGAGGGCCGTTAGCTCAGTTGGCAGAGCACCTGCATGACGCGCAGGGGGTCAGGGGTTCAAATCCCTTACGGCCCACCCTCGGAGCCGGCTCCACTGCGCCCAGAGACCGAACGACGTGGGCTACGACGCTGTCCCGGGGGCTCAGCGGCGTGCACGGCATCGCCGGCCTGGACACCTGCACACCTTTGCAGCTCACGCGCTGAACGGGGCCGGCCCCGATCCTTTGGCGCCCGGCGTTCGGGCTCGTCCCGGGCGCGGGCACCCGGCACCGCTGTGCCCGGCGCTTCTGCTTCCTCCTGCGATGGGGTGCCGAAGGCCGGGACGGAGACGTCGGGGTTCGGGAGGACTGCGGCGGGCTATTTCCCCTTACCCATCGCCACGGCCACGACCACGCCGACCACCACGATGGCGAAGATGACCAGGGCCACGATCCCACTCGAAACTTCTGCAAGCTGAGGCACGGCGGGAGCATATCCAACGAGACGTGTCCGTCAAGGGACATTGAAAACACCGGGGCGACGGTGACATTCAGCGTTCTCAGGCGCGCCGAACGTCACCGTTTCCGCCGCTCTCAGCGCCGGCGCCGGCCTCTCGAGCCTCCACCCATGCGGCGGGCGATGGTGTGGGTGGGCTGGAAGGCGCCGTCGGTGCCGGTGGCCTCTTCCTCCACCTCGTCCGGCGACTGCCACGCCTCGCCGGTCAGATCCCGCAGGCGGGCGTCGTTGGAGAAGATCTCGACGAGCGGCTGGCGGATGCCGAGGCGCTTGCGCAGCCGCTCGGATTCACCCTCCTGGTCCCACAACAGCAGGCTGACGGCGACACCCTTCTCGCCGGCCCGGGCCGTGCGCCCCGAGCGGTGAAGGTAGGCCTTGTGGTCCTCGGGCGGGTCGTAGTGCATGACGACGTCGACCCCGTCGATGTCGAGGCCGCGGGCGGCCACATCGGTGGCGACCAGGATGCCCACGTCGCCCTTGGTGAAGCGCTGCAGCGCCCGCTGGCGGGCGCCCTGGGTGAGGTCGCCGTGGAGGACCTCGCACTTCACCCCCGCCTCCTTGCGCAGCTGGACGGCCAGGCGGTCGGCGCCCCGCTTGGTGCGGACGAAGACGAGGGCCCGGAACACGCCCTTGGCGATCTCGGCCGCCACCTTCACCTTGTCCATCTGGTGGACCTTCAGGAAACGGTGCTCCATGCTCTCCACCGTAGGAAGCGTCGAGACGACCTCGTGGCGGGCCGGCGTGCGCACGTAGGTCTTGATGAGGTGGTCGACGTCGCTGTCGAGGGTGGCGGAGAACAGCAGGGTCTGGTGCTCGGCCGGCAGCCGGCGCAGCACCCACTCGACCTGGGGCATGAAGCCCATGTCGACCATGCGGTCGGCCTCGTCGAGGACCAGGGTCTCCACCTCCGACAGCGAGATCTCGCCCCGGTCGCCCAGGTCGATGAGCCGGCCCGGCGTGGCGACCACGATCTCGACGCCCCGGCGCAGGGCCTTGACCTGGCGGTCCATGGGGGCGCCGCCGTAGACCGCGCTCAGCCGCAGCCCACGCGATGCGGCGAGGGGTGTGAGCACCTCCTGGACCTGGTGGGCGAGCTCGCGGGTGGGGACGAGGATGAGCGCCTTGGGCCGGTGGGGCTTGGCCTCGGTGAGGCGCATGATGACAGGCAGGCCGAAGGCCAGGGTCTTGCCCGACCCGGTCTGGGCCTTGCCGCAGACGTCGCGCCCGGCCAGGGCGTCGGGGATGGTCATGGACTGGATCGGGAACGGCGACGTGATGCCGCCGGCGGCCAGCGCCTCGGCGAGGTCCGGGGCGACGCCGAGCGCGGCGAACGATTTCGTGGTGATGAGGAGCTCCTGAGTTGTGGGGAACGAGGTGGGCCGAACCCACCGTCTCGTTGCCCGTCAGGCCCAGCGGCCCGGCGGCTCAGGAAGGAAAGGCCCCGACTGGGGTACCGGATGCACCCGTCGCCCCTCCATGGTAGCCGATCACGTGTTCGGCACGGGTAATACCGCCTTCCGGTGGGTACGCGTGCGTGCATGACAATCGGTGCGAGCATCTTCCTGATCGCCCTGGGGGCGGTCCTGGCCTTCGCGGTCAACGTCTCGACCTCGGGCATCGACCTCAACACCATCGGCGTGATCCTCATGGTCGTCGGCGTGGTCGGGTTGGCCGCCAGCATGCTGATCCTCAACGGGGACAGGGGCGGCTGGTATGGCGGCTCCCGCCGGCGGACCATCGTCGAGGACGGCTACGTCGACGAGGAGCCCGTCGTCGCCTCCCGCCGGCGGGTGGTGCGCCGGCGTGACGTGATCTAGCCCCCCGACGGGGGCGATCCGCGACACAATGGAGCGTCACCCGAAGGGAGAAACGGATGAAGCTCGGTGTCGTCGGCAAAGGCGGCGTTGGTAAGACCTCGCTGTCGGGCTTGCTGTGCCAGGCCTACGTGGCTCGAGGCAAGAAGGTGCTGGCGGTCGACACCGACTCCAATCCCAACCTGGCCATGAGCCTGGGGCTCGACGAGAAGACTGCCAACGAGGCGCCGCTCGTCCCCCGCAAGCTCGTCGTCGGCCTGGGTGACGGCACGCTGTCGCCGGGCGCCCTTCTTTCCGAGTACGGCCTGCCGACGCCCTCGGGTGTCACCCTCCTCCACGCCATGCGCATCGACCAGGCGGGCGCCGGCTGCAGCTGCGCCGACCACTACATGGTCCGTAGCCTCCTGGGCACCGCCATCGACGAGGAGGCCGACATCACCCTCGTCGACATGGAAGCCGGGCTGGAGCACCTCAGCCGCTCGGGCGGCACCCTGGCCTACGCCGACGTGCTCCTCATGATCATGGAGCCCACCCACAAGTCGGTGATGACCGCCGGCCGTACCGTCCCCCTGGCCCGGGAGCTGGGCATCCCCCGCATCTACGGCGTGGGCAACAAGGCCCGGGGCGAGGCCGACGTCGAGCTGTTCAACCGGCTTTCGGACGAGTACGGCGTGCCGCTGGCCGCCGTCGTCCCGTGGGACGCCGACGTCCCCAAGTGCGACCGGCGGGGCGGTCCCCTCCTGGCGGAGGAGGCCCAGCCCGTGCGTGACGCCGTCGAGAGGATCATCGCGGTGATCGAGTCCGAGGACGCCGAGCGGGAGGCGCTGCTGGCCGAGCGCGACCGCATCGACGCCCGCATCGCCGAGCTGCAGGGCCAGAACTGACTGGGTTCTCAACCCGCGCCATCCACGCCGGCCAGGATCCCGACCCCGCTACCGGCGCGGTCACCACGCCCGTCTACCAGACCTCGACCTTCGCCCAGGAGGGACTGGGCGGCCACAAGGCCTACGAGTACTCCCGCTCCGCCAACCCCACGCGCACGGCCCTCGAGGCCTGCCTGGCCTCCCTGGAAGGGGCGGCCTGCGGGCTGGCCTTCGCCAGCGGCATGGCTGCCGTCGACGCCGTGGTGCGCCAGCTCTCCCCGGGCGACAACATCCTGGTCAACACCGACGGCTACGGGGGGACCCACCGCCTGCTGAGCCAGGTCCACAAGGCCGACTTCACCGCTGTCGACCTGAGCGACCTTGGCGCGGTGGAGGCGGCCTGGACCGACCGCACCCGGCTGCTGTGGGTGGAGTCGCCCACCAACCCCGGCCTCGCCGTCGTCGACATCGCCGCCCTGGCCGGCCTGGCCCGGGAGCGAGGGGCGGTGTGCGCGGTCGACAACACCTTCGCCTCGCCCTACCTCCAGCGGCCCCTGGAGCTCGGTGCCGGCGTCGTGGTCCACTCGACGAGCAAGTACCTGAGCGGGCACTCCGACGTCATCGGCGGCTTCGTGGCCACCGACGACCCGGAACTGGCCGCCGCCCTCACGCTCACGCGCAACGCCGCCGGCTCGGTACCGGGCCCGTTCGACTGCTTCCTTGTCCTGCGGGGCGTCAAGACGCTCGCCCTGCGGATGGACCGGCACTGCGACAACGCCCTGGCCGTCGCCTCCTTCCTGGCCGATCACCCGGCGATGGCGTCGGTGTCCTATCCGGGCCTCGTCGACCACCCGGGTCACGATCTGGCCAAGCGTCAGATGTCGGGCCGGTTCGGGGGGATGATCTCCTGCGTGCTGGCCGGCGGTGAGGCGGCGGCCGCCGACTTCGTCGGTCGCACGAAGCTGTTCACCCTGGGGGAGTCCCTGGGCGGGGTGGAGTCACTGGTCGGCTACCCGGCCCGCATGAGCCACGCCAGCCTCTCCGGGACGCCGCTGGCGGCCGACCCCGGACTGGTACGTCTTTCAGTCGGCGTCGAGGACGTCGAGGATCTGCTGGAGGATCTGGCCCAGGCCCTCAGCTGAAGGCGGCCATCACCGGGGCGAACGACTCGACGGCCTTCTCGTCGAGCACGGGGAACCGGACCACCGCCGTCCGTACGCCGGCCTCGGCCAGGTCCCGGTAGCGGCCGATCAGCTCCTCGGTGGAGGCGTCGAGCGTCGAGGAGAGGTGGGTGACCTCGACCTGGTCCGGGTCGCGCCCCACCTCGGCGCAGTGGCGGTGGAGGACGTCGACCTTGTGGCGCACGGTGGCCGCGTCGCCGAAGAGGTTGCAGGCGTCGGCGTACCGGGCCACCAGCCGCAGCGTCCTCCGCTCGCCGGACCCGCCCACGAGGATCGGGATCCGCTCCTGCGCCGGCCGGGGATAGCAGAGCGCCTCGCCCACCTTGGTGGTCGCCCCCTCGAACGCCGGCGCCCCCGGGCCCCACATCAGCGGGAGGAGCTGCAGTGCGTCCTCCAGCAGCTCGTAGCGCCGGCGCAGGGGTGGGAAGTCGAAGCCGTAGGCCTTGTGCTCCCGCTCGAACCAGCCGGCGCCGACGCCGCAGACGGCCCGGCCGCCGGAGAGCACGTCGAGGGTGGCGGCGATCTTGGCCAGATGGGCGATGTTGCGGTAGGTGATGCCGGTGACCATGGTGCCGAGCCGGGCCCGATCGGTGTGGCCGGCGAGGAAGCCGAGCGTCGTCCAGCTGTCGAGCATGTTCTGCCAGTGCGGGCCGACGGGCGGGATCTGGATGAAGTGGTCCATCACCCAGACGCTGGTGAAGCCGGCTTCCTCGGCCGTCCGGGCGACGGACGCCAGCCCGGGACCTATGCCGTCCGGCCATTCGAAGGTGGCGATCTGCAGGCCGAATGACAGGGCCATGGGCTCCTCCTGTTGACGTCGGGCCGCCGCCGGCGCGTGCACCAGCTCGGGATGGACGACGGCGACGGGCGCCGCCGGATGGACGGCGTCGAAGCCGTCGGCCGCCAGCTCGTCGCGCACCTCGGCCCAGCGCCGCAGCTGGCCGGAAAGCACCTTCGACGGCACCGGCCGGGGTCGGGCGCGGTTCCGGGCCCGGCACTCGGCGTCGGGCACGTCGAAGGCCACGGCCACCACGGGCAACCCGTGGTGGCGGGCCAGGGCCACGTAGCCCCGCCGGCGGTCCCGGTCGAGGGCCAGGGTGTCGACGACGGTGAGCAGCTTGCGCCGGAGCCGGCGTTCGAGGACCGAGTCGAGCACGCGAAGGCATCGGTTCCCGCCCGCTGGTCATGCTCGTGCTCGCCGACCAGGGCGCGCAGCCGGTCGGCGGACACCACGCCGCCGGCGGAGAACCACTTCTCCGCCCACGTCGACTTCCCGCTCGCCGGCGGGCCGACGAGCACCACCAGGCACGGGTCGGGCAGCCGGAGCACCGGCCGTGCCAGCCCGCTTCGCTACTCGCTGTAGGCGGGAACGGCCTCGTCGTCGGCGGCGACGTCGTCGGCGCCGGCGTCGGCGTCGGCCACGGCCGGCCCGGCGTCGCCGTCACGGGCTGCGTCGGGACGGGGGCCCCGGGGGCCGCCCCGCCCGCCGCCGCGACCCTCACGGCCGCCGGCCTTGTCGCTCACCGTGCGCTGGGTGTAGGGGATCAGGGCCAGCTCCCGGGCGGTCTTGATGGCCACGGCCACGTCGCGCTGGTGCTGCAGGCAGGTGCCGGTGGTGCGACGGGCCTTGATCTTGGCCCGGTCGCTGATGAACCGCCGCAGGACGTTGACGTCCTTGTAGTCCACCCACACCACGTGATCGCGGCAGAAGACGCAGACCTTGGGCTTGCCTCGGCGGTTGGTGTCTCGGACCGGCGTCCGCTTCTTGCCGCGGTCGCGGTCGTTGTTCCGTGCCATATCGGGAGCCAGTGTAGCGGTTGCGCCCGCTCAGACCCCGAAGCGCCGGCGGATGAGGTTCAAGGCGCTGCCCGCCCGGTACCACGCGACGTGCTCCTCGCTGAGGGTATGGGTGCAGGTGAAGTCGACGGTGGTGGCGTCGGGGCGGTGGAGACGGCACTCCACCGGCCGGTCCGGCGCCAGGCCGGCCAGTCCCAGGATGGAGATGCGGTCGAGCTCGCCCACCTCGTCGTAGGTGGCGGGGTCGCTGAAGACGAGCGGCAGCACGCCCTGCTTCTTCAGGTTCGTCTCGGCGATGCGGGCGAAGGACCGCACGAGAATGGCCCGGGCGCCCATGAACCGCGGCTCCATGGCCGCGTGCTCCCGGGAGGACCCCTCTCCGTAGTTCTCGTCGCCCACCGCCACCCACGCCCGGCCGGCGTCCTTGTAGTGGCGGGCCACGTCGGGATAGGGCTCGCGGTCCTGGTGCACCTCGCACCAGCCGATACCCGACTCGCCGGTGTAGGCGTTGGTCACCGACATGAACAGGTTCCCGCTGATGTTCTCCAGGTGTCCGCGGAAGCGCAGCCACCGGCCGGCGGCGGAGATGTGGTCGGTGGTGCACTTCCCCCGGGCCTTGAGCAGGACCGGGAGCTCGAGCAGGTTGTCGTCGGTGTTGGGCGGGAACGGCTCGAGCCGCTGCAGCCGCTCGCTGCCCGGGGCGATGACGACCTCCACGCCGGAGCCGTCCTCCGGTGGGGCGATGAAGCCGGCGTCGCCGCCGGCGTAACCCCCCGGAGGGAGCTCGTCGCCCTCGGGCTCGTCCAGGATCTCACCGCCGACCGGGTCGGTGAGGGGGTTGAAGTCCAGCGTGCCGGCCAGGGCGTAGGCCACGGTGGTCTCCGGGGAGGCGATGAAGGCCAGCGTCTCGGGGTTGCCGTCGTTGCGCTTCGGGAAGTTGCGGTTGAACGACGTGATGATCGAGTTGTTCTTGCCCTTGACGACGTCGGACCGGGCCCACTGGCCGATGCAGGGGCCACAGGCGTTGGCCAGGACGGTGGCGCCGACGGCCTCCAGGTCGGCCAGTAGGCCGTCGCGCTCGACGGTGGCCCGCACGACCTCCGACCCGGGCGTGATCAGCAGCGGCGTGCGCGCCTTCAGGCCCCGGGCGCTGGCCTGGCGGGCCACGCTGGCCGCCCGGCTGATGTCTTCGTAGGAGGAGTTCGTGCACGAGCCGACCAGGGCCTGGGACAGCTCGACGGGCCAGCCGGCGGACTTGGCCTCCTCGGCCAGCGCCGACACCGGTCGCCCCAGGTCGGGGGTGTGCGGGCCGACCACGTGAGGCTCCAGGGCCGAGAGGTCGATCTCGATGAGCTCGTCGTAGAACGACGCCGGGTCAGCCAGGATCTCGTCGTCGGCCCGCAGGTCGGCGGCCACCGTGTCGGCCGCATCGGCTATCGCCGCCCGGCCGGTGGCGGCGAGGTAGGCCCGCGACCGACCGTCGTAGGGGAAGACGGAGGTCGTGGCACCGATCTCGGCGCCCATGTTGCAGATCGTCGACTTGCCGGTGGCGCTGATGGCCGCGGTGCCGGGCCCGAAGTATTCGACGATGGCCCCCGTCCCGCCCCGGACCGTGAGGATCTCCGCCACCCTCAGGATGACGTCCTTGGGCGACGCCCACCCCGACAGCCTCCCGGTGAGCCGGATGCCGATGAGCCTGGGCCAGCGTAGGCCGAAGGCGCCGCCGGTCATGACGTCGACCGCGTCGGCTCCGCCGACGCCGATGGCCACCATGCCGAGCCCGCCGGCGTTGGGGGTGTGGCTGTCCGTGCCGATCATCATCCCGCCGGGGAAGGCGTAGCGCTCCAGCACGACCTGGTGGATGATGCCGGCGCCCGGCTTCCAGAACCCGATGCCGTAACGGCTGGAGGCGGTGCAGAGGAAGTCGTAGACCTCCCGGTTGACGTCCTCGGCCACGGCCAGGTCGGCGGCGGCGCCGTCCTGAGCCAGGATCAGGTGGTCGCAGTGGACGGTGGTGGGCACCTGCACCGTGGGCAGGCCGGCGGTCATGAACTGGAGCACCGCCATCTGGGCGGTGGCGTCCTGCATGGCCACCCGGTCCGGCCGCAGCTCCACGTAGGACCGGCCGCGGACGGGCACCTCGATGTCGATGTCGTCGAGGTGGGCGACGAGGATCTTCTCGGCCAGGGTCAGCGGGCGCCCGAGCAGGCGCCGGCCGGCGGCCAGCCGGTCACCCATGGCGCCGTACAGGCGCTGGACCAGCTCGACGGGGGTGTGGGCGGTGACGGTGATGACCTGCCTCCTCTCGGTCAGACATTCTCGCACCGGTCGGAACGACTGCCGACCGAACCCCGCTGGCGGCCCCCGGTCGGTCGGGCCGTATGCTGGCCGGGCACGGGATCGCACGGGCCTACGGGCCGTGGCGAGGGATGCGGCAGCCGAGCCGGCTCTGGAGGAGGACATGGCAGACGACGAGGCAAGGGCGCGGCGCACCACGAGGGCCACCGCGGGCGGGGCGAAGAAAGCACCCGTGGAGAAGGCGGCGACCCCGCCGGCCCGCAAGGCGGCGGCCAAGACGGCGGCGGCCAAGAAGGCGGCGCCCGTCGCCAAGGCGCCGCGGGTGCAGAAGGCGGCCAAGAAGGCGGCGCCGGCGGCCAAGGCGGCGTCGGCCAGGAAGGCGGCAGCCAAGAAGGCGGCGCCGGCGGCCAAGAAGGCGGCGCCGGCCAAGCGGGCGGCGCCGAGGAAGGCGCCGGCCCGGAAGGCCGGGCCGACGGGGCAGGGTCGAGGCGCCGTCCTGGCTCCCCGCCCGAGGAAGGCGCCGAGCCTGCGCCTCGCCGCCGAGCAGACCATGGAGGACGAGTGGGAGCCGCCGGCGCCCGAACCGCCCCGCGAAGACCCGCACGCTCGCATCCGGTCCCTTCTCCGGGACGCGGCCCTGCAGATCGAGGGGAAGGCGCCGGCGCCGCCCGCCCCCGCCGAGCCGGCGCCTGAGCCGTCGGCGCGCACCACGGCGGGCGAGGGCGACGAGGTCACCCGCGTGCTGGTGGCGCCGGCGCCGCCGGAAGAGGACGAGTGGCGGGCCGACGAGGAGGTCGAGGAGGACCCGGAGCTCGTCGCCGAGGACGTCGACGGCGGCTGGGACGATGACGACGTCCCGGAGGACGACGAGGAGGACGACTGGTCGCCTCCGGAGGTGCTCGAAGAGGACGACCAGGAGGGGGAGCTGCTCACCGTCGCGTCCGCGCCGTCCCCCCGCCTGTCGGGCACACCGTCGCCGGCGCCGCCGGCGCAGGCCTACATCCCGCCGCCGGCACCGCCGTCCTTGGCGGACCCGGCTCCCACCACCGAGTTCACGCCCCCGCCGTTCGAAGCCGAGCCGGCGGCGGCGCCCGGGAAGAAGGCCGGCGCCGGCCGGTCTGTACTGGCCATCCTGCTGTCGCTGATCCTCCCGGTGATCGGCGCCGTCATCGGCTTCTTCCTCGCCCGGCGGGCCCGGAGCGAGGGGGCTGCCCTCTCCGGCGTGGCCCGGGCGGTGAGCGTCCTCCTCCTGGTGGCCTGGCTGGCCGTCGCCGGGGTCGTGGCCTACAACACCTTCATCGACGAGGGAATCGACTACTCCCAGCTGAAGGTGGGCGATTGCTTCGACTCGTCGACGTCGAACGAGATCCGCGGCATCAAGGTCAAGCCCTGTTCGGAGCCGCACAACTCGGAGATCTTCTTCATCGTCACCCATCCCGGTGGGCCGGCGGAGCCCTACCCGGGCAAGGACGCCCTGGTGCAGTACGCGGCCGACAACTGCCTGGGCCAGCCGCTCACCGACTACCTCGGCATCCCGCTGGAGCAGTCGCAGCTCAAGGACTTCGAGATCGTGCCCCAGGAGTCGGCATGGAAGGACGGGCGCCGGGTGCTGGTTTGCGGCCTCGACACCGGTGGGGAGGGGAAGATCACCGGCTCGGTCAGGGGGACCCGCCGCTGAGTCCCCGAAGAGAAGAGCACCGGTCATGACGGACAGGCGGGTGGTGGTGATCACCGGAGGCTCGGCCGGCGCCGGTCGGGCCGCGGCCAGGGCGTTCGCCCATCGCGGCGCCCACGTGGCCGTCCTGGCCCGGGGGGCCGACCGGCTGGAGGCGACGTGCCGGGAGATCGAGGGCGCCGGCGTGCGGGCTCTGGGCATCCCCACCGACGTGGCCGACGCCGGCGCGGTGGAGGACGCGGCCACCCGGGTCGAGGAGACGCTCGGCCCCATCGACGTGTGGGTCAACAGCGCCATGACGTCGGTGTTCGCCCCGGTGGCCCAGCTGTCGGCCGAGGAGGTCAGGCGGGTGGCCGAGGTCACCTACCTGGGCAGCGTGAACGGCATCCTGGCCGCCCTGCGCCGCATGCGGCCCCGCGACCGGGGCACCATCGTGCAGGTCGGCTCGGCCCTGGCCTACCGGGGCATCCCCCTGCAGGCCGGCTACTGCGCGTCCAAGCATGCCATCCGGGGCTTCGTGGACTCGCTGCGCTGCGAGCTGATCCACGACCGCAGCGGCATCCGGGTCACCTCCGTGCACATGCCGGCGCTCAACACCCCGCAGTTCGGCTGGGTGCGCAGCCGGCTGCCGTTCCATCCCCAGCCCGTGCCGCCCATCTACCAGCCGGAGGTGGCGGCCCGGGCCATCGTGTGGGCGGCGGACCATCCCCGCCGGGAGTACTGGGTCGGGTTCCCGACCGTGGGCACGGTGCTGGCCAACGCGGTCATGCCGGGCGTCCTCGACCGGTACCTGGCCCGTACCAACTTCCAGGCCCAGCAGACCGACATGCCGGTGGCCCCCGACCGGCCCGACAACCTCGACGCGCCGGTGCCCGGCACCCAGGCCGCGCACGGCATCTTCGACGACAGGGCCAAGGACCGCAGCCTCCAGAGCAAGCTCAGCATGCACCGCCGGCTGGCGGTGGGGACCGCCTCAGGCGCTGCTCTGGCCGCCCTGTTGGCCCGCCGGCGGGCTTGAGGCGTCGACGCCCTCACCGGCCGTGAGGATGCCCTTGGCCTGCCCGACCAGGTCCCGGGACCGCAACGCCTGAGATCGCCGGCGCGGGAGATCCCCTGCTCTCGGATGGCGTCGAGGCCATGATCACCGGGATGGCGGCGTCGTCGCAGCCGTCGACGGTCTCGGCGGCGAGGTCGACGATCCTCGGCAGCGTGGGCGCGACATCGCCCTCGGCGATGGGGGTACGGGCCACATTGGCGAGGTCTTCGGCGCCGGGTCTTGCTTCCCGCCCAGGGGGCCGCTCGGGCCCCCCGCTGCTGGAGGCCATCAGCACCGGGGTAGTCCCTTACGCGCTGGCCGCCACCGTCTGTGCCTGGCGGGCCTCCATCCGGCGGATGTGGTCGACGGGTGCCACCAGCCAGCTGTGGGCCACGGTGGAGATCCAGTCGTCGAGCAGGCGGGCGGCCTGGGGCGAGCCGGTGAGCTCCTGGTGGCGCTCGATGAGCCAGCGCAGCTCCTCCAGCGACTCCGCATCGGGTCGGGCCGCCTCCACCAGGGCGGTGTTGAGCCGGGTGGTGAGCTGGGAGCCGGGGTCCCACACGTAGGCCCGGCCGCCGGTCATGCCCGCGCCCAGGTTGTAGCCCACCGGGCCGAGCACGACGATGGCCCCACCGGTCATGTACTCACATGCGTGGTCGCCCACCCCCTCGACCACGGCGGTGGCGCCGGAGTTGCGGACCCCGAAGCGCTCGCCCGCCGAGCCGGCGACGAACAGCTGGCCGCCGGTGGCCCCGTAGAGGCAGGTGTTGCCGGCAAGGACGGGCTTCCCGGCGTCGTTGGCCGGCGGGCGGATGATGATGCGGCCGCCGGCCATGGCCTTTCCGACGTAGTCGTTCGCCTCGCCGGTCAGCTCGAACTCGAGGCCGTGGCCGAGGAAGGCGCCGAAGCTCTGGCCGGCCGAGCCCGTGAAGCGGACGGTGGCCGACCCAGGCGGCGGGGAGGAGCCGAACTCGAGGGCCAGGGCGCCGGACAGGGCGGCGCCCACCGTTCGGTCGGCGTTGACGATCGGGTACTCCAGCTCGATGTCTTCGCCGTCCCAGATGGCGCGGTAGGCGTCGGCCTCCAGGCGGTCGCCCAGGGCCGACCGCGGCTTCTGGAACGGGACCGGCGCGACGAAGTGGCGGGGGGCTTCGAGGTCGTCGGGTGGGGTGATGAGCGGCGTCAGGTCCATGCAATCGGGGCGGGTGTCACCGAGGACCCGCTGGCGCAGGCACTCGACCCGGCCGATGGCCTCGTCGAGGGTGCGCATGCCCAGGCCGGCCAGCTCCTGGCGCACCTCCTGGGCGATGAACAGCATGTAGGCGGCGACACCCTCCGGCGTGCCGGCGAACTTGGCCCGCAGGTGGGGGCGCTGGGTGGCGATGCCGGTGGTGCAGGTGTCCTTGTGGCAGGCCCGCAGCATGATGCAGCCCTCGGCGATCATGGCCGCGGTGCCGAAGGAGTACTCATCCGCGCCCAGGAGGGCGGCCATGAGCACGTCGCGGCCGGTGAGGAGCCCACCGTCCATCCGGAGGCGGACCCGGTCGCGCAGGCCGTTCTCCATGAGCGCCCGCTGGGTCTCGGCCACGCCGAGCTCCCAGGGGAGGCCGGCGTGCTTGATGGAGCCCAGGGGAGAGGCGCCGGTGCCGCCGTTGGCGCCGGAGATGTGGATGACCTCGGCCAGGGCCTTGGCCACGCCGGCGGCGATGGTGCCGACGTTGTCCTCGGCCACCAGTTT
Organism: Acidimicrobiales bacterium; assembly: GCA_035540095.1. Taxonomy (GTDB): domain Bacteria; phylum Actinomycetota; class Acidimicrobiia; order Acidimicrobiales; family AC-14; genus CADCTB01. The sequence goes on from DATLHA010000004.1 coordinate 60,978, forward strand.
CACCGACACGTCGGCCAGGCGGTTGACCTGCTTCAGGTCGAAGATGAGCTGGGCCAGGTCCTCGATGGAGTAGATGTCGTGGTGGGGCGGCGGGGAGATCAGGCCGATGCCGGGCTGGGTGTGGCGCAGGGCGGCGATCTCCTCGGACACCTTGTTGCCGGGGATCTGGCCGCCTTCGCCGGGCTTGGAGCCCTGGGCCATCTTGATGTTGAGCTCATCGGCGAAGGCGCAGTACTCGGGGGTGACCCCGAAGCGGCCGGAGGCGATC
>DATLHA010000005.1:0-12809 GCA_035540095.1 Acidimicrobiales bacterium
ACGAAGTTCATGAAGTCGCCGGCCGCCGCTGCGCCCCCGGAGCGGGCGGGGATCACCATGCTGTCGAACCAGCGGATCCCGCCTTCGTCGGGGATCACGAAGCGGATGTCCGGCCGCTCCTGCTGCAGCTGGATGATGTCGCCCGACCAGGCCAGGCAGGCGGCGAACTGCCCCGACTTGAGGGCGTCGACGAACTCGTCGGCGGTGAAACGGATCTGGCCGTCGTTCTTCGCCGCCTGCAGACGATCCAGCGCCTGCTCGGCTGCGGCCTTGGTGGCCCGGGACGGGTCGGCGCCCTGGGTCAGCATGACCAGGCCGACCGTCTCCCGCATCTCCGTCACCATGCCCACCCTCCCCCGCAGCGAGGGCTCGAACAGCTGGCTCACCCGCCGTATCTCCCGGCCGCCGGTGAGGGCGGGGTTGTAGGCGATCCCGGTGATACCGACCTGCCAGGGCATGTGGAAGCGGGCGCCCCGGTCCCACGGCATGCCGAGGTACGCCGGCTCGATGTTCACGTGGTTGGGCACCCGCTCGAGCGGGACCTGGCGGAGCCAGTCCCGTTCCAGCATGCGGGCCACCGCCCAGTAGGTGGGCACGATGATGTCGTAGCCGGTGGAGCGACCGCGGCCCAGCGTCGGCTCGAAGATGGTCTCGAACGCCTCCTCGTTGCCGCTGTACTCCTCGACGTAGTCGACCGGGATACCCATGGCCTGCTCGAAGCGGCTGACGGTCTCCGGGTCGATGTAGTCCGACCAGTTGAGGATGCGCAGTGTCCCGCTGAAGTCGGGCACGTCGCCGCCACCCGTGCGGCAGGCGCCCAGGGCGACGGCGGCGGCGCTGAGGGCGAGGAACCGCCGGCGGCTGAGGTGGAGGCTCACTGGTACTCGTTGATCCGGAGCTGGAAGCCGCCGAGGGCGCCGGCGGCGGCGAGGAGGGGCAGGAACAGGGCGCCGAGGGTCAGGCTCCCCATGCGGTCGGCGGCCGACGCCAGCCCGTCGAGGAACTGGCTGCGGTTGTCGCTCAGCACCGACTCCACCGAGAAGTTGAACCCGTTGAAGGTGGCGCTACCGGGACCGACGGCGATGGCCCGCTGCTGGTTGGCATCGGCGGTGGACCGCAGCTGGGCGGCGGTGTCCTGGTAGCGCTGCCAGCGCACGAGCATCTCGGCGACCGCCGCCCGCTCACGGTCGGAGTCGGCTGCGGCGGCGGCGTCGGTGAGCAGGCCGGCGAGGGCGGGGTCGCGGCCCTGGCGTACCGCCTCCACCGCGGCCGGGGTTGCCCGGTCGGCCAGCAGGGTCTGGGCGGTCGCCACCGCGCTGGTCCGGCGGTTGGCGTCGTTGGTGATGAGAGACACGGTCTCATCGGCCTTGGCCCGGTACGCCGCAGTCTGGATGCGCGACGTCAGGGTGATGGAGTCGTAGCCGCCGGCGCGGGCCTTCTTGATGTCGTTCCCGGAGCGGAACGTGGCCAGCACCAGCCAGCCGATGGCTCCCACCAGCACGAGCGTGGCCAGGGCGAGGGGGATGTTCAGCAGGCGCCGGCTCTGCCGGAACACCCACAGCTGGGCTGCCACCAGCACGGCCAGGGCCACCACGGCCAGGGCCACGGCGGGGAGGATGCCGGTGTCCCGGCGATCCTCGTCGCGCTCGAAGCGGCGCTGGGTCGCTTCGGTGAGCCGGGCCACGTCCTCGGCCACCGTGCTGGCGAGGAGGTCGAGGGCGTCGACGAGGTAGCGGGGGCCGTCGGCCACGCCGGGCTGGTTCGTGGCCCGGGCCGCCTCCACCAGGCCGGCGTACCGGATCACCGCCACGGAGAGGTCCTTCAGGCTGTCGTGGGTGGCGGGGTCGGCACCGATGAGGGCGGAGACGTCCTCGATCTGGGCGCTGGCCCGGGCCAAGGCCTGCTCGTAGAGCCGGCGGGACTCCGGGTCTTCCGGGCGGCCGGACAGGAAGGCGGCGGTGGCGGCGGCGTCGGCCTCGGCCAGGCTGGAGACCAGCTGCTGGGTGGCGACGAGCACGGGACCGGCGTTGTTGCGGATCCGGTCGGTGCCCGAGCGCATGGCGGTGGCCGCGGCCCAGCCGGCCACCGCGGTCGCCAGCAGGAGGACCGCGGTGCCCACCGACCACAGCCGGTAGCGGCCCGGCGTGGTGGCCGCGGCCGCGCGGATGCGGTTCACGTGGGGGCGCCGACCCGGCGGAGGGTGATGCGGGTCCAGGCACCGACGTTGAGGTGGTCGCCGTCGTGGAGGCGGACGGCGTCGCCGGGCTTGATGGGTGTGAGCGCGCCGCGCACCAGGGTCCCGTTGGTCGACCCTTGGTCGACGACCACCCAGCCGTCGGACTTGAGGCGCAGGATCGCGTGGCGGCGCGACACCCCCGGATCCGATGGCGGCTCGCTGAGGTCGATGGGGGGGAAGATGCCCTTGGAGTCGCTGCGCCGGCCGATCAGGATCTCGTTCGAGGTCAGCGGCACCTCCCGCACCGCGGCGTCGGTGGGGAAGGTCACGGTGTCGTCGGGGCTCTCGGCCTGGTTGGACTCGAAGTACCGGTGGTCGGCCGAGACGACCGCCACCCACTCGGCCGTCACCGCTTCCGGGTCGGCGGCGGCCAGCTCCGCCGCCGGCGACGGCAGCTGCCCGGTGGCGAAGTTCAGGCCGCACACTTCGCAGAAGAGCTCGTCCGGCTCCCGGGGCGCCCCGCAGTTCGGGCAGGTGGCGCCCGGCGGCACAGGCGTGCTGGGCATCACCGTGGTGCCGGGGGCGGTGGGATCAGCGCCGGTCGGGGGGAGCGGCAGGAGGGCGATGACCGCTCCGCAGGTGTCGCAGTAGTCGGTGCTCTCGGACGGGTGGCCGTTGGGGCAGGTGACCGGCATCTCAGGCTCCGGGCGGCGGGGTGGGCGGCGCGGGGTCGACGGGCTTGGCCGTCACCCGCACCGTTCGGGTGGAGCGGGTGTCCAGGGCCATCTCGTCCACCGCGGCGACGCCCCGCTTGAGCCGGATGGTGCCGGTGGCGGGGTCGTCGACCTCGACGACCTTCTGCAGCAGCTTCACCGTCCCCTCGTTCCCCGACTCATGGGCCAGCTGCACGGCCCGGCCCAGCTTGACCGTTGCCGTGTCGTCGTCGCCGGCCTTGCGGGCCTCGAGCCCGTCGTGGATCGCCGAGGCCAGCTCGGCCTGCCCCGTGTAGTGGGCGACCTGCGGGCTGATGCGGGCGGTGAGGGCGTGGTCGTCGGTCCAGATGGCCTTGACCAAGGCCTGCGACACCGGCTGGCCGTCGACCACCAGGCTGACCCGGGCGGCCAGCTTCTCGTCGCCCACCTTCCCCGGCGGCACGTTCACGCACAGGTGGTAGTCACGGCTCTCCTCGCCGCCCCACGCACCGGTGGGAAAGTCGGCGGTGAGCGGGTTGACGGGCACCATCTTGGCGCTGAGGTCGTCGATGGCCGGCGCCACCTGGCGGAGGAACTTCATGGTGGACCCCTGCGGCGCCCACACCCGCAGCCGCACGTCGGCCACCGCCTTGCCGAGAGCGCGCTCCAGGAAGGCGCGGAAGTCGTCGTCCATCTCATCGGGGGCGGCGATGATGTCCACCTCACCCAGGAGGGCCGACGTGATGAGGCGCAGCTCGGCCACCTCCCAGTCCGAGCCCACACCGCGGGCGTCGCACTGGAACTCGCCCTCGCACCGGCGCAGGGCGGCGTGCAGGTTCTCGGCCGGCTCGCTCTCGTTGCGGCCGTCGGTCAGGAGGTACGCCACCTTGATGGCCTCCGGGTGGCCGGCGAAGACGTCGCGGGCCAGGTCGAGCCACGTGGAGATGGCGGTGCCGCCCTCGGGCCGGAGCTGCTTGGCGATCTCCACCGCCTCGGCCCGGGTGCGGGCGTCGGCCCGGGCCAGTGACGGGGGCTCACCGGTGGCGAAGGTCGGCGGGTAGACGCACATCGCCTCGTGGCTGCCGGAGATCACCGCGAACCACGTCCCGTCGGGCAGCTCCTCCAGCGACGCAGCCAGCGCGTGGCGGGCGGCACGGATCTTGGTGTTGGGCTGGCCCATGGAGCCGCTGGTGTCGACGATGAGGACGACGGCCTTGTCCGGCGCCGCCGCCGGCGCCGCCGTGCCGTCGCCGCCCGACGACGTGACCGTCACCACCGCGTGCACCTCGGAGGCATCGGCGGGAAGGAACTCGTTCTGGTAGGTGGACGCTGAGAAGCTCATTGCTCTGATGATCCTTTCAGGGGAAGGTCCACCACCACGACGGTGATGTTGTCGGAGCCGCCGGCGTCGTTGGCGAAGGTGACCAGCCGGCGGGCCAGGTCGACGGATTCGGTGGGCTGGTCACCCATCGCCGCCACCAGTTGGGCCGGTTCCAGCGTGTAGTTCCACAGGCCGTCGGAGACGAGCAGCAGGCGGCCGGGGCCGGGCACGTCGAAGGGGACGATGCGGGGCCGCCACTCGGGATCGGCGTCGTGGGAGAGCCAGCGGGTGATGACGTGGGCCAGGGCGTGGGAGTAGGCGTCCGCCGGCGGCATGCCCGACTCGATCTGCACCTCGGCCCACGAGTCGTCCACGCTGAGCTGGGTGGCGGTGCCACCGGCGCACCAGTAGGCCCGGCAGTCCCCGAGGGAGGCCAGCGTCACCGTCTGGTTGGTCACGATGGCGGCGAGGTACGTGCACGACGGCGGGCTGAGTTGGGGGTGGGGCTCGAACTCCGTGGCCAGCACCGCCCCCCGGGCGGCGTCGTACGCCGCCTCGTGGTCCCGCGTCCCGGCCAGGACGGCGCACGCGGCGTCGACCGCGACCTGCGACGCCACATCGGGGTCCACGCTCGTCGAGACCCCGTCGCAGACCACGCCGGCCACGAAGTCATCTCCCACGAAGATGGCCATGGCGTCCTCGTTGCGGTGGTGGCGCTTGCCCTTGTCGGAGACGCCGGCCGCCCCCTCCAGCACCATCTCGTGGTGGTCGCGTGGAGCGGGCAGCTTGGTGCCGCAGACGCCGCAGTAGCCCTCCACCGGCTCGCCCTCGTCCCCGCACGACGGGCAGGTGACGGTGGCGACGGCGGGCTCGGGGGCCGCCGCCGGCTCCGGCTCCACGACCGCCGGCGCCTCCGTCACCGGGAGCGCGTTCCCGCACGCCTCGCAGAACAGGTCTCCCGCCGCGACCGGCTCTCCGCAGTGCGGGCAGGCGACGTCGATGACCGTCACAGGACCGCCGTCACACCAGCGACACCGGGCGGACCTGGTTGGCCCGGTCCACCAGACGCCACCGCTCGGGATCGTCGGGACTCAGCTTGGCCAGCATGCGGTAGGCCCGCTCCAGGCCCATGCGGACACCCTCCTCGTCGAGGGTCTGGCCCCGCACCCTGACCGACGGCTGCGCCTTCACCGAGCCAGAGGTCAGACCCGTGAGCGCGGCCTCGAAGAGCTCGACGTCGAGCTGGGCTGCTTCCCGGCCCGCGGCCTGGACCTGCTCGAGGATCTGCGACGCCTCCGCGAATCGTGCCGCGCCTACCAGCGCACGGACCGCGGCCAGCTGGGCCTCGCCGTGGGCCCGGTGGGTGGACGGCACCCGGGAGAAGGCGGCCAGGGCGCCAGGGACGTCGCCGGCCTTCAGCCGGCAGCGGGCCAGGCCGGTGGCGGCCCCGACGTAGGACGGGTCGACGGTGGAGACGATGTCGTACAGCGCGGCGGCGGCCTCGACGTTGCCGGCCCGCTCGGCGGCGATGGCGGCGGCCAGCTTGGGCGCCAGCTCCCCGGGGACCTCGAACAGGCAGCGCTCGAAGGCCCTGACCGCACCCGGGACGTCGTCTGCTTCCAGGGCCATCACGCCCCGGAGCCATGAGACCCGCCACTCCCAGGGGTCGTCCTTCTCGATCCGTCCCAGCTCGGCCGCGGCGTCGTCCCGCCGGCCCAGGTCGATGTAGGCCCGCGCCCGCCGGAGCCTGAGCTCCACGGTCTCGGTGACCTGCCGGAGCGACAGTGCGTCGGCGATGCTGCGCAGCACGGCCTCGGGCTCGTCGGCGGACAGGTTGGCCACGAAGCCGGCCGCATCGTCGTCGGGTTCGACGGTGAGCACCGGCAGGCCGTCGTCGGCGGGGGCACCGGCGAACACCGCGCTGGGGCCGGGCTGGGGCGTGCCCGTGGCCACGGCCACCACCTCCCGCAGCACGCCCACCAACTGGTCGGAGAGCTCGGGGATGGACTGGAAGCGGTCGTCGGGGTGCTGCGCCGTCGACTTCACCAGCAGGCGGTGGAACGACGGGTGCCGGCCGAGGGCGGGGTGGCCGCCGGGATCGGGCAGCGAGTGCTGGAACGTGGACTGGTAGCCCCTGAAGTCCATGGTCATCACGGCCAGCGTGCGGCCGATGGTGTAGACGTCCGACGCCACCGACGGGCCGAGGGTGGCGATCTCCGGGGCCTGGAAGCCGATCGTCCCGTAGACGTCGCCCGACGGGTCGTCGAGCCGGCGCACGCCCCCGAGGTCGATGAGCTTCACCTGGTCGCCCACCTGGATGAGGTTGTCGGGCTTGAAGTCGCAGTAGACCAGGCCCCGGCGGTGCAGGTAGGCGAAGGCGGGCATGATCGCCAGCACGTAGGCGAGGGCCTGGTCGACGGGGAGCGGGTCGGCCTCGCCACCCTTGGCCTCCCGCCGCTGCTTGAGGATCTGCTTGAGCGACGGTCCGCCCACGTACTCCATGACGATGTAGCCGGCGCCGGCGTGGGTGACGAAGTTGAAGATCTCGACGATGTTGGGGTGGTCGATCTCGGCGAGGAACCGGCGCTCGGCCACGGCGACGGCCATGGCCGCCTCGTCGCCGGAGTCCAGCAGGCCCTTGAGGACCGACCAGCGGCCGCTCACCGCCTGGTCCCGGGCCAGGTAGATCCAGCCCAGCCCGCCGTGGGCCAGGGCGCCGGCGATCTCGTACTGGCGACCGACCAGGTCGCCGGGGTTGAGCTTGGGAACGAAGTCGAAGGCGTTGCGGCACTTCGGGCAGAAGCCCTTGAGGCGGCCGGGCTGGCGGCCCTTGCTGCGGCCGACCGGCGACCCGCAGTTCGAGCAGAACCGCTTCTCCTCGCCGACCTCGGGGTTGGCCATCACGATCGTGGCCGGGTCGATGGACGGCGCCGGCGGCACCTCCACCAGGCCGGCGCCGATGGCGGACCGCCGGCTGGTGGTGCGCGTCCGCCCGCTGACCGTGCGCCGGGAGCCGCCGGAGCGGGTGGAGCCGGTCTCGAGGTTCCGCGGTACGCCGAGGAGCGCCGCCGGCGTGGCCGTCACGGCAGGGTTCGCGAGCCCCTTGCCCGGCGCCTGGGCGGCTGGGGCGGCGACGGGGTCGGGCGCCTTGGTGCCGCAGGTGTCGCAGTAGCCGTCGGAGAGGATCCGGCCGGTGCAGCCGGGCTCGGTGCAGCGCTGCATGGTCATCGGCCACCGCCCCCGGAGGGCGGCTGCTCGATGGCCCGCCCGTACTCACGCACCACGGTCTCCGCTCGACGCACGTCGCAACGGTAGGCGTACAGGGCCTCCCTGGCTGACCGGTACCGCTCGGTGAGCGCCGGATCCTCGGCCAGCCCCTGGGCGGCGGCCTTGGCCCGGTAGGCGTCGAGCAGGCCGCGGAGGTCGTTGCGGCGCTCCAGCGGTGCCCGGTTGGCGGCGGCGACGGCGGTGGCCCGGGCGTGGAGGGCGCCGGCCTCCTCCCGCCACTGCTCCAGCCCCTTGGCCGCCGCCGGCCAGGCGCCGGCGCCCGCCTGGGCCCGGATCCGCGCCAGCCAGGGCCGCAGGGCCCGGTCGCCGGTGTCGAGCTCGGACGGGTCGATCGGTGGGACCAATCCGCCGGGGTCGACGATCCGGTCCTCCGAAGCGGCCCGGGCGCCGGCGCCGGCGGCGATCAGGCCGGCGATCTCCTCCAGGCGCCTGGCGGCGTCGTCGAGATCGGCCCCGATGCCCGCCCGGGTCCGGGCCAGGTCGGCGAGCCGGCGCTCGACCCGCTCGACGAGGCGGTCGGCGTCGTCGATCTTGGCGCCCAGCGGATCGGCCGCCGCTTGGGCGGTGGCGTCGTCGACGACCGTGCGGGCCGCGGCCAGCTCAGGGTCGCCCGGCATGCCGAGGGAGTCGGCGATCGACGCCGCGCTGGCCAGCCGGGCGCGCAGGGCGTCGAGCCGGGGGACCGCGTTGCGCCACGCCGTCCCCAGCTCCCCGATGAGGTCGCCGGCGCGCCCGGCGTCGGCCTCCAGCGTCCGGAGCAAAGGGGTTGCCTGGCGCAGGAGCCGGGCCACGCCGTTGCGGTCACCCCGGCCCAGGGCGGCCTCGATCTGCTCCCCGGTCTCGCTCAGCTGCGGGTAACGGGTCCAGAGCCCGTCGACCAGTCCCCCCGCCTCCTCGGCCACCTTGGCCGACCGGCCCCGGAGCTGGTGGCGATCGCGGACAAGGGCCAGCTCCGGCGACGCGTCGATCTGGTACAGAGACTGCGCGAGCCGGGTGATGCCGTCCCGGACGGCCGGCGCCGCCTGCATCGGATCCGCGCTCACCGGGCCATCCTTCTACGAATGGACCACCGGTAGAATCGGGGCATCGCCCACGCCCACGCGTCCCCCCTAGGCCACTCCCACGACGTGGCCGGCATGCGCAGGCGGGCCCTCTGGCTGGCACTGGCGGCCAACGCCGCCTTTCTCGTGGTGGAGGTCGTCGCCGCCCGGGCCTTCGGCTCCCTGGCCCTGCTGGCCGACGCCGCGCACATGGGCTCCGACGTGGCCGCCCTCGGCATCGCCCTCGTGGCCCAGCGCCTGATCGAGCGGCCGGCCACGGCCCGCCACAGCTACGGCCTGCAGCGGGCCGACGTCCTGGCCGCCCAGCTCAACGGCTTCGGGCTGGTGGCGGTGACCGGCTGGATCTTCTACGAGGCGTGGGGCCGGCTGCAGGATCCGGTCGACGTGGTCGGCGGAGGCCTGCTGGTCGTGGCCCTGGTCGGCCTCGGTGTCAACGTGGTGAGTGCCTGGCTGCTCCACCGGGCCCGCGGCGGCAGCCTCAACATGCACGGGGCGTTCGCCCACATGGCCGCCGACGCCGGCAGCTCGGTGGGTGCGGTGCTGGCCGGCGTGGCCGTGCTCCTGTGGAGCGCCACCTGGGCCGACGCCGCCGTGTCCATCGTGATCGGGGTGCTGGTGCTGTGGTCGGCGTGGGGCCTGCTGCGCGACGCCACCCAGGTCCTGCTCGAAGGCACTCCCCGGGGGCTCGACGCGTCGGCAGTGGAAGCGGCCCTGGCGGCCCAGGACGACGTGGAGCTGGTCCACCACCTCCACCTGTGGAATCTGGCCTCGGACACCCCGGCGCTGTCCGGGCACGTCGTTCTCCGGGGCGGCATGAGCCTGCACGACGCCCAGGAGCGGGCCGACCAGCTCAAGGCCATGCTGGCCGACCGCTTCGGCATCGACCACGCCACGCTGGAGCTCGAGTGCCACCCATGCGAACCGGTCCCCCCGGTGCAGGACATCGTGGTCCGCCGGCGCTGAGGGCGGCGGCGGCGGCGAGCCGGCGCTGAGCGTCGACCGGGCGCCCCGCCAGAGGTTCCTCCGCCCTTGACGTGTGCGTCATGCATCCCCTGGGCAGGACATTCGAATCCGCTGAACGCCGTGACCATGGGCCCTGGCCCCGGGCAGGCGAGATGCCGACCATGACCGTATGAGGAACGCCGCATGACAACCCGCGACGTCACCCTGCTCTTCGCCATGCTGGCCGTGGTCGCCCAGGCGGCCGTGCTGGTCGGCGTGGTGGTGGCCGTGGGAGCCCGGTGGTCCGGCCGCCTGGCCGGCTGGCAGGACTCCCTCGTCGACCTGTTCGGCCCCGTCGCCCTGCAGCTGGGCCTGGGCGTGGCCTTGGTGGCGACGCTCGGCAGCCTCTACCTGTCCGAGGTCGCCAACTTCCCGCCGTGCCGGCTGTGCTGGTACCAGCGCATCGCCATGTACCCCCTGGTGCCCGTCCTGGCCGTGGCCATCCGGCGGCGCGACGCCGGGGTGCGGTTCTACGCCCTGCCGCTCGCCCTCATCGGGGGCGCCATCTCGGCCTACCACGTCGTGCTGGAGCGGTTCCCGAGCCTGGAGAGCGGGGTGTGCGAGGTGGCCAATCCCTGCACCCTGATCTGGGTCCGCCGGTTCGGCTACCTCACCATTCCGGCGATGGCCCTCTCCGCCTTCGCCCTTCTCACCGTGCTGCTGCTGGCCGCCGGCGCCGACGAACGCGCCGCCGCCGCGGCAGGGGAAGCCGAGAACGAGCCCGACGAACTGGAGGCCGCCTGATGTCCAAGGCAACCACCCGCTCCCGCCCGGCCGGCAGGGGCCGGCCCCCCTCCCGGGGGGCGAGGTCGAGGAAGGTGCTGCCCGCCGCCGCCGGGTTGGTCGGGGCCATGGCGGTCGTCGCCGTCATCATCGGGCTGGCCGTCGGCTCGACCGACAAGGTGTCCGTTGCGTCGCAGACGGGTGAGGTGCGGGTGGCGGGCGCGGCGCTGACCCCCTTTGCCGCGGGCCAGCAGGACCCATCGGTCGGCCGGCCGGCCCCTGAGCTGCGCGGGAGCACGTTCGACGGGGAGGCGATCACCATCGGCGGCGGCGGCCGACCTCAGATCGTGGTGTTCGTGGCCCACTGGTGCTCCCACTGCCAGGCCGAGGTGCCCCGTATCGTCGACTGGCTGGCCGCCGGCCGGCTCCACGGCGCCGGCTTCGTGGCCGTGTCGACCGGCGTGGACCCCAGCCGGCCCAACTACCCGCCCTCGGCCTGGCTCGAGCGCGAGGGCTGGACCATCCCCACGATCGCCGACGACACCGACGGCACCGCCGGCGCCGCCTACGGCCTCACCGGCTACCCGTACTTCGTCGCCGTGAAGGCCGACGGGACGGTGGCCGCCCGAGCCGGCGGCCAGCTCACACTGGAGCAGCTCCAGGCCCTGATCGGCGCCGCCCAGGAGTAGGGCGTGCTGAGTCCCAGGTTCGCCGACGCCTGCGCTCGCCGGACACGCCGGCGGAGGTGCTGGTCGTCTCCCGGGCCGACAAGCTCCACAACGCCCGGACCATGCTGCTCGACCACCGGACGCTCGGCGACGCCTTCTGGAGCCGTTTCAACAACGTCGGGCGCCTCCCCCACGGCGGGCGGCACCGGCCGACTTCCTGCCGGGGATGGTGGCGCCCGGCGAGTCGACGAGCCTCGACCCGGTAGGTTCGAGGGTCACGGTGCTGCCGGACCCACGCCTCGTCGTCCACCGCTCGGAACGGGCCGACGCGCTCGTGGAGGCGCTGGGCGACGTCCTCAGCGCCGGCCTCGCCGACCCGCTGACCACCGAGGTCATCTCCGTCCCCACCCGGGGCGTCGAGCGGTGGCTGGCCCAGCGCCTGTCGGGCCGGCTGGGGACGTCGCCCGGGCGGGGCGACGGCGTGTGCGCCAACGTCGAGTTCCCCTTCCCCGGACGGCTCATCGGCGGGGCGGTCGCAGCCGCCTCGGGTGTGGACCGCGACGAGGACCCGTGGCTGCCGGAGCGGGCGGTGTGGCCCCTGCTCGACCTGATCGACGCCGGCACGGAGGAGCCGTGGCTGGCGACCGTCGCCGGCCACCTGGCCGGCAGCACCCGCTCACGACGCTTCGGCACCGCCCGCCACATCACCGACCTCTATGACCGCTACGCCGTCCACCGCCCGGACATGCTGGCGGCGTGGGCCGCCGGCGACGACGTCGACGACGGCGGCGCGCCGCTGCCCGCCGACGCCCGCTGGCAGGCCGAGCTGTGGCGCCGGCTCCGGGCCCGCATCGCCACACCGGGGCCGGCGGAGCGGCTGGAGCACGCGTGCGCCCGCCTGGAGGCCGACCCGTCGATCGCCGACATCCCCGAGCGCGTGTCGCTGTTCGGCCTCACCCGCCTGCCGGCCAGCTACCTCCAGGTGCTCCGGGCCCTGGCCGCCCACCGCGACGTCCACATGTTCCTGCTCCACCCCTCGCCTGTCCTGTGGGAACGGGTGGCCGGCGCCGGCGTCCCGAGCCGGCGCCGGTCCGGTGACGACACCGCCGCCCTCGCCCACCATCCCCTGCTGGCGTCGTGGGGTCGCGACGCCCGGGAGATGCAGCTCGTGCTCTCGGACCGTCCGGTGAACGACCGCCACCGGTCGGTCGCAACCGGCGGCACGCCCACGCTCCTCCACCGCATCCAGGAAGCCGTCCGCGACGACGAACCGCCGCCCGGCGAGCCGCTCCCCGGCCACCCCGACGGACGCCCGGCCCTCGACCCCGGCGACCGCAGCATCCAGGTCCACGCCTGTCACGGGCGGGCCCGTCAGGTCGAGGTGCTGCGCGACGCCATCCTCCACCTCCTTCTCGATGACCCGACCCTGGAAGCCCGCGACGTCATCGTCATGTGCCCCGACATCGAGGCCTTCGCCCCGCTGATCCACGCCACCTTCGGCGCCGGCGCCGATCCCGATACCGACGACGGCGCCCCGGTCGACCTGCGGGTCCGCCTCGCCGACCGGTCCCTGCGCCAGACCAACCCCGTGCTCGGCGCGGTGTGGAGCCTGCTCACCCTGGCCGACGGCCGGATGACCGCCTCCCAGGTGGTCGACTTCGCCGGCCGCGAGCCGGTCCGCCGGCGCTTCCGCCTCGACGACGACGACCTGTCCCGCATCAGCGAGTGGGTGGCCGGCACCGGCATCCGCTGGGGGCTCGACGCCGCCCACCGGGCGCCGTTCCAGCTCGACGGGCTGGCCCAGAACACCTGGAGCGCCGGCGTCGACCGGGTGCTCCTCGGCGTGGCCATGGCCGACGAGGACCAGCGCCTGGTGGG
>DATLHA010000006.1:0-24954 GCA_035540095.1 Acidimicrobiales bacterium
GTCCTGTCGTTGGGGGTTCGAGTCCTCCCCCCCGAGCCAACGGAGTAGGGTGCTGCTCCGATCACGGCCCCATCGTCTAGAGGCCTAGGACACCACCCTCTCAAGGTGGCGACACGGGTTCGAATCCCGTTGGGGCTGCAAAACGGCAGGTCAGAACGGGGACTTGACACTACAAGTACATGACGGACCAGGCTGTCCCCGGGGAGCGCCTCCTCCCATCCCGTCGGAGGCGCATCTTCGCCCGGCAGGCACGTTCAGGGTGGGCAGTGCCGCAGCTCCTTGGGCAGAGCGCTGAACGTTCGTGAACATCTCGCCGGCGCGGTTCGCATGACAAGCGGGTGATGGCTCGAGCGCCGGGTGGCGAGGTCTTGGCCCGCACCGGCATGCGCGTCGGTGAGCTGTCGAGCTGCGGGAGGCCTACCGGCAGACCCACGGTGCCCATGCCCACGGGCGGCTGCTGTCGGGCCAACAGGGCCCGCTGAACCGCGACGCCGTTCAGCGCTGGATCACCGCATCGCCAGCACCGCCGTCTCGAGCGAGGTCGAAGCGCTTATCGCGATCCCACGTTGCCCGCCGTCGCCGAGGGCCCGAGCATGCGCCGCCCTAAGGCGTCTGACGACCGTGATATGCGCGCTGACGGCAGGAGGAGGACTCCGGGATGGTCTTATGCGGTGGGGTCGTAGAAGTCGCCGCGAAGCTGGAAGGGCGCCTCGGAGTACGCGCCCAGGGCGGCACAGCTGGCCGCCCCGTTCCGCTGCAGAGTGCCCGGGAGGCAGGTGAACTGACCGGTGAGTATCCCGCCCCCCTGCAGGTCTGCAAACCGTCCGGTTCCTGCGATGATCCGCCCCCCGCCGGAGAAGGCGAGTCCCCCCGTGGTTCGCACCGGGCCCCCGCCCGCCAGCAGAACTGAGGTGGCCGACGTCGGGAAGAACTCAGCCTGGAAGGACACGATGATCTGGTCGGCGCGCACTCCGCCCTGACAGAGGTAGGAGGTGATGGTCCCCTGGATGGCTCCCCGGTCACCCGATCCGTGCGTGACCGTTCCCTGGAGCTCGTGACGGACCGACGCCGGGTCGGCGATCCCGGGGTAGTCGGGGTCGAAGTGCAGCCCGACGTTGTTGAACGGCGGGAAGGGGCTGGCGCACGTAATTGTCGAGTACAAGAAGCGATCTCCGTTCACGACGGGGATCTGTAGCGGGTCGGTGGGCACCGTGGTGGGCTGTCCGCTCGGCGTGCCGAACTGCGTTCCCGCCAGCGTCAGGCCCTCGAGAATGAAGGTGCCGCTGGCTGCCGCTCCGGCGCTGCTCGCTGTGAGGGTGAGCGCCAAGGTCAGCATCACGCCGATGATCGGTGCCCTTCTTGCCGCTACCTTCATCGTGTCGTTCCTTCCCCTCGGTCTTGAGTGACGACTTCGCTCTTCCCGTTTCGCAATACGCTCAAAACGGCAGAGGGCGTCGCGGGAGTCATCTGGCGCCCGGGTGGCGAAGGCCCCGGCTCGGTCGTGCAGCCACGGCTGAGCGGTCTAAAGGTCTTGGAGGAGCATCCGCACGGCCTACCGTCCCCGACGACGGTCGGGCACAAGCGGCCGCCTCGTACCCTCGAGCGCCTCGGCGCAGCGGCCCACCTACCGACAGCAGGCTTCAGCCATCACTCGCCGCCGCGCCGCACCTCACACTGCCTCGGCGCGGATCAGGCTCTGAGGGCCAGCAAGGGGCAGGTGGTCCAGGAAGCACCAGCCGGCCGCCGGCAACCAATCGCGGACCTCCTCGACGCTGTAGACGTCGCCTTCGCGTAGGTGGGCGGCGAACTCTCCGGCCATGAGGGCGGCCTGCACCGGTTCGGTGTGGGTGGGGTCGGTCCAGAAGTCGGCCAGGAGGAGCTTGGCTCCCGGCTGCACAGCGGCGCGGATGCGGCCCAGCAGCTTCGCGTTCGACTCGGGCGACCCGTAGTGGACCAGGTTGGCGACCAGGACGGTGTCGTGGCCCCGGGGGAGGTCGTCGGCCATGGCATCGGCCGCCACCACCGTGAGCCGGTCCGCCAGTCCGACGCCGGCGATGCGCTGCTCGGCGAGCACCGCCACGGCGGGGAGCTCCACGATCGTGCCCCGGAGGTGCGGGTGGTGCCGCGCCGTGGCGATCGACCAGGAGCCGGTGCCGCCACCCACGTCGAGCAGCCGCTGGCAGGAGGAGAAGTCGACAACCTGGCCGAGGGCGTTCGCCGGTCCTGCCAGGACGGCCTCGATGCCGGCGGAGGCGATCGCCTGCTTCTCCTCGTCGAGCTCGAACACCTCGTGGACCGGCCCGCGAGCCAGCGATTCGGCGAAGTCCACCCAGATGGGGTAGCTGATCTCGTCCCAGAAGCGCAGCAGCGGCCGCAGGTCGGAGTGGGACTTCCCGGCCAGGAAGCGGTCGGCCGCCGGGCCGTTGCGGTAGAGGTCACCGTCTCGCTCGAGGATGCCGAGCGCCACCATGGCGTCTGCGCTGATGCGGGCAGCCCGTCGGGTCAGCCCGGTGCGGGCGGTGAGGGCGTCGAGGGTGGCGGGGGCATCTGCCAGCGCCTCGAAGAGGCCCAGCTCACTGGCGGCGAACAGGTGCTTGGCGGCCATGAACCCCGAGGCCAGGCGGAGGATTGGATCCGCAGTCACATTCGGGGCCGAGACGGCGTGGAGTTGCTCGGTGGTGGTCATGAGGGTTCCTTCCTGTCATGAGACGTTCCAGCTCATGGTCCACGCCGCGAGCCACGGCGGGAATCCCAGATGCGCGGGTATCCGGCCCCGTCCACCCCCAGAAATGTGGGAGTGACGCCCCGGCTCGGGCCGTCGTAGCCTGGGCGACGTGCCCAGCGACAGGTTCCGGCGCGTGCGCGACGAGCTGGTCACCCTGGCCAGGAGCGGGCTCGATCGGGTGTCGTTCGTGAGCGCCGCCAGCGACGCCGTGGGCCGCGTGCTGCCCCACGACCGGAGCTGCTGGCACGCCGTCGACCCCGGAACGGTGCTCTTCACCGGCAGCATCAACCGCAACGTGGGATGTTCCGGCTCCTGGCTGGCCGAGCACGAGTACGTCGTCGAGGACGTGAACAAGTGGTGGTTCCTGGCCCGCAGCGGCCGGCGAGCCGGCGCCACCAGCCTGGCGACCCACGGCGACATGTTGCGCAGTGCCCGGCATCGCTCGCACCAGGCCTACGGCATCGGTGACGAGCTGCGCGTCTCCTTCGTGGCTGACGATGGGACCTACTGGGGGGGAGCCGGGTTCCTCCGCGAGGAGGACCGGCCGTGGTTCACCGAGGACGATGTGAGCTTTGCCGCGTCGCTGTCGGAGATCCTGGCCGAGGCGTTCCGCCGGGCGCTGGTTGCCGCCATGGCGGCCCCCGCCGACGAGCTGATCACCGTCGGTCCCGGCGTCGTGGTCTTCGACGAGGAGGGTCGGGCGGAGTCGATCTCCCCGGCAGCCGAGCACTGGATCAACGAGATGGTCGAGGAGCCCCGTCCAGAGCCGCTCACCGAGTCCAAGATCCTCCACGCGGTGGCAGCTAGGGCACGGGCCATGCGAGACGTCCGCGACCCGCTCCAGCTGTCCGCTCGCTCAAGGGTGCAGACCAGGACGGGCTCGTGGCTGGTGGTCTACGGCACGCCGCTGTCCGGCGGGGCCGACGAGCGCACAGCGGTGATCATCCAGCCGGCGACGCCGAACGAGGTCGCCCCGCTGGTGGCGGTGGCGTACGGGCTCACGTCGCGGGAGTCACAGATCACCCGCTTGTGCATGCAGGGGCGGTCCACCAAGGAGATCGCGCTGGCCCTGCATGTTTCGCCCTACACGGTGCAGGACCATCTGAAGTCCATCTTCGGGAAGACCGGCGTCCGCAGTCGGAACGAGCTGGTAGGCCAGGTCTTCCTCGAGCACTACGTCACGCGCTGGGAGGACGTCGGAGAGCCGCCGCCAGGCTGGACGGCCAAGGCCATGCCCGATACCACCACGGGCGTTACGTCTGGCGGCGCGGGTGGGCCGTGGTGAGGAACGACCGCAGATAGCCGGCCCGCGACAGCGCCCCCGAGCCCACTCGGTGAGGCAGTTGGGTGCCGGCGGGCGTCGGTCGACGGCGAGCGTCGTCGGGGATGGGCCCTTTTCGGGCGCCCACGTAAGGGTCGCGGTGTCGAGCCCGAACGCCTCGCGGATAGGGGACACGTGCCTCGCCGCAATTGGCCGATTCCAAGGTCGGAATCACTCGGTCGGGTGCAGTAGGCCTTGCGGGCCTCGGCGTGGAGGTCGACGCGGCGATGACCCGCTTTGGTCGTGCCGAAGCGGGTCATCGGTGAGGCGCTGCGTTTCAGCGGCCTTTGCGGAGCGTGTCTGCGACGAGGGCGTTGGCGTGGCCGTGACCCATCCCGTGTTCGGACTTCAGCCAAGCGACTAGGTCCATGTGCTTGGTGAGCTCGCTCGCGGCGATGAGTTCCTTCCGGTAGGTGATGGGCCGGCCGTACTTCCTCTCTCTTGACGGGAAGTACGAGGCTGGGCCCTCCGATGCGAACCGACGGGTCCGCCGGAGCGCTGTCGCACATGGCCGCCATCGGCACCGCAAAGACCACGACGGCGGCGACGAGGGCGACGGTGGCGACGCTCACGGCGTGGCTCGACACGGCGGAGTGGCGGCGGAGCGACCGGTGCAGGGCGACCGCCGCGATCAGGAAGGCCGGCATTCCGATCATCGCGGCCAGGCCGTGGAGCTTTCCCTTCACGCACGTTCGCCCGGAGAACTTCCGACCTCCCAGATGGCGCCGTTCGATGGCCGGTAGCGGCACTAGGTTCCCGTCACCATGGGTTGATCAGGGCACGTCGACCAACACGGTGACCGGCCCGTCGTTGACGAGCTCCACCGCCATGTGGGCACCGAACCGGCCGGTCGCGACGGACAGCCCGTGGTCCAGCAACCTGGCGGCGACCATGTCGAGCAGCGGTTGGGCGTGGGCTCCGGGAGCGGCGGCCGACCACGACGGGCGCCGGCCCCGGCTGGTGTCGCCGTAGAGGGTGAACTGGCTCACCACCAGAACCCCCCCGCCCGCTTCGACGACCGATCTGTTCATCACGCCGGCCCGGTCGCCGAACAGCCGGAGGTTGGCCAGCTTGTCGGCCATGCGGTCGGCCTCAGCCGGTCCGTCGGTATGGGTGACGGCGATGAGGACGCACAGCCCTGTCCTGATCTGCCCGACCGTTTGGCCGTCGACGCGCACGCAGGCACGGCTGACGCGTTGCACTATGGCCCGCACGCAGGCATTCCAGCACGCACCGCGGCCGGCTGCCCGAGGCAGGGTGGTCGTCACTGTCGCCGGCGCCTGCACGAGAATGGGCGGGTGCGCGTGCGACTCCTGGGACGGTTCGAGGTCGAAGGTGTCGCCGACCGCGACCTGGGCAGCCGGAAGGGCCGGATGTTGCTGAAGTTGCTCGCGCTCGCCCGTGGCCGGCCGGTGTCGGTCGACCGGATCGTCGACGTCCTGTGGGGCGACGCGCTGCCGTCCCGGCCCGCCGACCAGGTGGGGGTGCTCGTCTCACGCCTGCGCAGCGGGCTGGGCGCGGAGCGGATCACGAGGACCGACGAGGGCTACGCCCTGTTCACCGAGTGGCTCGACCTCGATCAGCTGGAAGAGCTGGCATCGACGTCGGCCGCCGCTCTCGCCGACGGCCGTGTCGGTGTGGCGAGGGCTGCTGCCGGCGCCGCACTGGCCCTCGCCCGGGGCCCGCTGCTGCCGGACGAGGAAGGCGAGTGGGTGGAAGCGGAGCGCGGCGCCGTCGAGGCAGTCGTACGGCGCGTCCGGCGGCTGGCCGTCGACGCCGCGGTCGCCGCCGGCGACCACGACGGAGCCGCCGCCCTGGCCGAGCAGGCACTTGCCGGCGATCCGTACGACGAGGTGCTGCTCCGTGCGCTCATGCGGTCTCATCTGGTGGCCCGGCGGCCGGCCTCGGCCCTGGCCGCCTACGCCCGCGTGCGGGAGCGACTCTCCCAGGAGCTCGGTGTGCCGCCCACCACGGAGACCGAGTCGCTGCATGCGGTGGCGCTGGCCGCCGCCGACGGGGACAGGGTGCCGGCAGCCGTCCCCGGCGCCGACCGACCGAAGGTCGTCGGACGGGCCGCCGAACTGGCTTCCCTCAACGCGGGCCTGGGCGTGGCTGCAGCCGGTGGCATCGCCCTCGTCGTCGTCGAGGGCGATGCCGGAATCGGCAAGACGACCCTTGTGGACGGATGGTCGCGACTCATCGAGGGCGCCGCGGTCGTCGTCCGGGGCCACTGCGACGAGCTCGGGCGCGACCTCCCCCTCCAGCCGGTGGCGGACGCACTCGCCGAGCACCTCCGCGTGATCGGCGCAGAGCGTGCCGCGGTGATACTGGGCGACGACGCCGCCAGGCTGGCGCCGCTGCTGGCGCCGGTCGCCGGCGCCGGCGAGACGGTGGTGAGGGACCCCGATGTCGCCCGTGCCCGGCTGTTCGCGGCGCTTGTGGGCGCGTTCGGGCGTCTCGGCGAGGAACGGCCGGTGGTCCTCGTGATCGACGACCTGCACCTCGCCGGGGCCGGCACGCGCGCCTGGCTTTCGTTCGCCCAGCGGCGCATGCAGCGCATGCTGGTGGTCGTCACGACACGACCGGGCGGCGCACGCGGCCTCGATCCGACCCACCGGATCCGGTTGGGGCCGCTCGACCGGGACGCAGTGGCCGACCTGGTGGGCCCGGAACGGGCGCCCGTCCTGTACGAGCGCAGCGGCGGCAACCCACTGGTGCTCGCCGCCCTTGCCGCTTCCGGCGACGAGGAGCTCCCGCCCACCTTGCGCGACGCCGTCGCCGCGCAGGTCGACTCCCTCGGAAGCGAGGTTGCCGCCACGCTGCGGACCGCAGCCGTCCTGGGGCCGGAATGTGACCTGGAGCTGGTCGCCCAGGTAGCGGGCACACCGGTGGTGGACGTCCTCGCCCGGCTCGAAGCGGCGGCGGTCGCCGGCGTGGTGGTCGAGCGCGGGAGCGGGTTCGGCTTCCGGCACGAACTGGTCCGGGAGGCGATCGCGGTGACGATGGGCGCGGCGCGACGCGCGCTCGTGCACCAGATGGCCGCCCGCGCCCTTGCATCTCGTCCCCTCTCCGACCCGCTGGCCGTGGCCGTCCATGCCCGGGCGGGAGGGGACAGGGCGCTGGCGTCGTCCTCCTTCCTTGCCGCCGGCCATGCCGCGTCCAGCCGGTTCGACCTCGACGCCGCCGAGGAGCACGTCGCCTCCGCGCTCGACCTTGTCGAGACGGCGGGCGGATACGGCGCTCGGGCACGGCTCCGGATGGCACGGGGCGACTTCGAGGCCGCGGCGGCGGACGCCGAACGGGCCGTCGCCCTCGGCGGTGGCGCACCAGCCCTCGAGGTCGCCGGATGGGTCGCGTACTACCGGCGCCGTTACGACGAAGCCCGCGCCTACGCCGACCAGGCCGCGGCGCGCGCCGACGACGCCGCCGTGCGGGTCAGCGCCCTCGCGCTCGGCGGGCGGGTCCGCCACGGGGCCGGTGATCTGACCGGCGCGGTGGAGCGCCTCACCGCTGTCACGGACGGGCCTCCGCGGGTCCAGGGCATCGCCGACGTCTGGCTCGCCGGCGTGAGGGTCCACCAAGGACGCCCGTCGGAGGCCCTCGACACCCTCGCCCGGCCGATGGTCGACCCCGACGGCCTGGCCCACCCGTGGGCGCCGCTCCACCTGCGGTTCTACCGCATCCTCGCCCTCGGCCAGCTGGGGCGGGTGGCCGATGCGCTGCGAGCCGCGGCCGAGCTCGAGTCCTCCATCGCCCGAACGGGCCTCATCGGGACCCGGTTCGCCGCCCCCGCCGCGAACGTCAGGGCATGGGTCCTGCGGTGGTCGGGGCGGGAGACCGAGGCGGACGAAGGCAACCGGAAGGCCTACGAGAGCACGGGCGGTGACGCTGGGCCATTGGCCGACGGGATGGCCGAGGGACACTATGTGGCGCTGCTCGACCTGGCCGACGGGTGCCTGATGCGAGGCGACCTCGGTGAAGCCGCGGCTCTGGCGGAGCGGCTGGCGGTCATGGAGTCCTGGAGCGGCACCATGGCCTGGCACCAGCGGCATCGCCTGGGCCTGCTGCGGGCCCGCCTGGCGCTGGCCGACGGTGATCCCGATGCCGCCCTGGGCTTCGCAACGGTGGTCGCGGCCGACGCTGCGGGCCGTGGGGCCGGGCGCTACGAGCTCCTGGCCGGCGCGGTCGCGGGGCTGGCCGACACGTCGATCCCCACCGAGCGGCTCATCCCGGTGATCGACGGCCTCGGCGTGTGCGCGGTGCTGGACGGCTGGCCGCTCGTCGCCGCGCTGGCCGCGGCCCGCGGCTGCGACGCGTGGCGTGCAGATGCCGAGCGGCGTGCCGGGGCCGTCGTCGCCGCCACCGGGGAGGGTCGCGACGCCGCCTCCCGCTTCGCCACCCGGGTGCTCAGGGCTTGACGGCACGCAGCACGAGGATGGAGCGGACCAGCGGCGGCGGCGGGGCGCCCAGCCGCGCCATCGCGTCGGCCTCGACGCGTTCCCGGTCGTCCGGCGACAGGCGGCCGACGAACGGGGCGTGCTGTGCCATCCCGAGCCGCCAGGCCACGAGATCACGGGCGTCGAGCTCGGGGAAGGCGACGCGGACGTGCTCGCAGGCAGCATCGAGCCCCGCGGCCGCGGCGACGGTCAGAGAGCTCTCGATCGTGGAGAGGAGCGGCACGGCGTCGGTCTTGACGGTGATGTACCACGGTTCGGGCGCCCAGCCCCGCGCCTCGAGCGCGGCTTGGACTGCGGCCTTGACCGGGTGATCGTCGTCGGCGGCATAGCTGCCGGCGACCAGCGGCCCACCATGACGGGTGACCCGTGACATCTCCCGAAGGCCACCGGCCGGGTCGGTGAGGTGGTTCAGGGAGAACGCGGCCAGCGCAGCGTCGAAGGAGGCGCCGGGGAAGGGTAGAGCGAGGGCATCAGCGGCCACCGCCGCCGGGCGCGCCGAGCTCTCGTGAGCGAGCATCCCGACGGCAGCGTCGATGGCCACGACCGATGCCGCGCCGGCGCCGAGCGCGGCCCGGCTCGCCGCCCCGGTGCCCGCACCGACGTCGAGTACCCGCCGGCCGCGGAGCGACGCCGGGGAACGGGCCACGAGCACGGCGGCGAGCCGGTCGTAGATCCGGCCCGGGCCGCTCTGCCACGCCCCGCCGGTGACCGAGTAGGCGGCGACCGAGTCGATGGTCACAGCATCGCCGCGCCGAGCCGGGCGGCGTGGCACCACCAGTCGAACTCGTGTTCGTCGCCCAGCGCCTTCTCCCACCCGAACTGGACGAGGGCGCCGAGCAGGCACAGCCGGAGCTGGCGGTCCCACCACCCGTCGGTGTCGACGCCATGGCGCTCGAGCGCGGCGCGGAAGAGCTCCGCCGTCGCCTCCTTGGCGAGGGGCAGGCGCGAGCGATCAAGGGCCAGGTGCCACGCCAGCTCGTGGCAGGCCGGCCCTTCGCCCACGTAGGCCCAGTCGATCAGCACCGTTCGCCCGTCCTTGGCCCTGCCCCGGTTGGACGCCTTGACGTCGCCGTGCACGAGGCAGGAGGGCGTTCGCCGCAGCGCGCCCGCCAGCGGCGTGACGTCCCGGCGCAGCCGGTCGACAAGCCAGGCGAGGTCAGCGGGCGCTCGCTCGGCGAACCGCTGCCAGCCGGTCGTCGCCACCTGCGGCACCCGCTCCGGCCACCCGAGGTGGCGCTCGCCGTCGAGGGCCGCGTACCCGAACCATGCCCAGCGAGCCGCGTAGGGCAGCAACCCAGGGCCCGACACCGGGTCGTCGCGCCAACCCCACGTGGCCGCGCAGAACCCGGCGAGGTGATCGAGGAAGGTGGCGTGCTCCCCGGTGGGCTGGAGGCCGGCGCCGGCGGGAACCAGCTCGGCGGAGACATCGCGCATGAGGAGTGCGCCACCCCAGCCGTTGCGGCCGTAGCCGGCGGCAGCACCGACGATGGCGTGATCGATGAGGTGGGGAGCCGCGTCGAGCAGCCCGCACGCCCACGCCCGCACCGGCCGGCAACCCAGATCCCCCGACACCCGCATGGTGAAGTCGTGGTCGAGGTGGACGTACTTCACGACGTGGGGTGCGCCGCCGATCCACACCCGCTCGAACGTGGTGGCCGACCGCCCGTCGGGATTCACGAACGGCTCCCGGCGTTCGGCACCGGCGAGAAGCGCGTCCACGGACGGCGTGAGGGCGTGCTGGCCGGTCACCTTTGCGGGCCCCCGACCAGTCCCGGTCTCGGTCGTCGCATGCTCCCATCCTCCGGCATCGGCCCTGCAAACGCCCTGCAGCCGGGCCGCGGGCGGGTGCAGGGGTTCTGCAGGGGCCGGTCCGTAGTTTGCCGGTATGGCCGCACCAAGAGCGGCCCGAGCAAAGGGAGGCGACCGGAATGGCCAGGACCGACGTGCACCGGGAGATGAAGGAGATGTTCGGGGAGGTGATCGGCTTCATCGACCAGGTGCCCGACCAGTTCATCGACGCCGAGTGGGAGCTCCTCAAGGGCGTCCAGTTCGGCGAGACCCTGATCCCGAACAAGTACAAGGAGCTGATCGGCCTCGGCGTGGCGGCCGCCACCAAGTGCCGCTACTGCATCCTCTTCCACGCCGAGGCGGCGCGGCTGTTCGGCGCCACGGACGACGAGGTCGAGGAAGCCGTGCACTACACCAAGGTCGTCGTGGGGTGGAGCACCTACATCAACGGCATGCAGGTCGACTACGACGACTTCAAGGCCCAGATCGGCCGCGTGGTCGAGCACGTCAAGGCGTCGGCGGCCTGAGATGAGGTTGGACTGGGACCGGCCCGGGGTGCTCCGGGCCACGCTGAAGGTCGAGGAGCTGGCCGCCCTGGTGGCCGGCGCCCGGATGGCCGCGGCCGCCCTGGCCGGCCAGTCCGCCGAACAAGCCGCCGAGCTGGAGCGGGTGCTCGCCGGCTTCGACCGGGCCGTGACCCATATCGGCCCGGCCTCCCCGCCCGGGGCGACCGTCGCCGGGCACCGGCGCGGCGCATAAGGCCCCGCAACTGCATGCCACGGTCCTGGAGGACGAGCACGAGTGTCAGCGATCCGCCTCCCCCACCCGCCGGCTCGGGGCGATGTTGGCGTTCATGCGGAAGAAGTTGTCCGGATCGACGCGGTCCTTGAGGGCTCGCAGCCGGTCGAGCCGGTTCCCGTACGCGTACTCCACACCGGCTGCGCCCTCGTCGGAGATGAAGTTGGCGTAGACGCCGTCGCCGTGGGGCCGCAGTGCCTCCCATCCGTCCCGGACCCAGCGCTTGTGGTGGTCACCGGGAGCGTCCGACGGCGCCCACCCGGCGGTAAGGCTCATCTCGAAGCCAGGGTTGCGATCGCCCACCGCTGTTGCATCCTCGGCGATCCGGCTCACTGCACCACCGACGGCCCAGCCGTTGATCTGGCAGAACGGGCCGGTCATCGACGCCGTCCTCTCCAGGAAGACGTCGATGACACCGTCGGTGAGTGCCGGCAGGCGATGGGCCTTCCAGTAGTAGTGCCGCCCGTGGGGCGCGCCGCCGTCGAGCATCGACTGCAGCGCGAGGTAGGGCATCGGACGGACGGCGTCCGCGATCGGCGTGCCGATCGCTCGGAGCGGTGCCATGGCGGCGGCGCCCTCGGCAGGGTTGCCGACCCAGGACAGGATCAGCGCCGCCACCGGCTTCCCGAACCACTCCACCGGGACGAAAGGAGCGGGCGGCGCCGGCACCAGACCGATGGTGATACCCAGTTCGTCAGGGGCCTGGGAGGCGAGGTCCCCAAGAGAGCGGAGGACGTCGGGCGCAGCATCCACCGGCCACAGGATCGGGCCCCCGAGGATCATCGGCCCGACGGGGTGGAGCCGGTACTCGAAGCTGGTGGCGACGCCGAAGTTCCCACCTCCGCCTGTCAAGCCCCAGAACAGGTCGGGGTCGGATGTGGCGTCGACATGGACCTGCCGGCCCTCGGCGGTCACCAGGTCGACCGACAGGAGGTTGTCGACCGTCAAGCCGTGCTTGCGCATGAGGTGCCCGAGCCCGCCGCCGAGGGTGAGGCCGGCGATGCCCGTATGGCTGATGATCCCTCCGGTCGTGGCCAGGCCGAACGGCTGGGTGGCCCGGTCGAGCTCGCCCCAGAGGAGCCCGCCGGCGGCCTTGACCGTTCTGGCTGCGGGGTCGACTCGGATCGCCTTCATCAGGGAGAGGTCGATCATCAGCCCGTCGTCGCAGACCGACAGGCCGGCGACGGAGTGGCCGCCGCCCCGGACCGACGCGACGAGGTCGTGCTCCCGCGCAAACCGGACCGCCGCGGCCACGTCGTCGGCGCCGGCGCAGCGGGCGATCAGGCGTGGTCGGCGGTCGACAGCGCCGTTCCATACCCGCCGCGCTTCCTCGTAGCCTTCCTCGCCCGGCTGCAGCAGGGCGCCCCGGAACCGAGCCCGCAACCCGGCCGTCGCCTCGGCCCTCATGCGGCCGCCGCCGCCATGATGGTCTCGATGTGGGCGGGGGAGAAGAACTCCGCCGGCGGCAGGGAGCCGCCCACGACGCTTACGAAGGCGTCCATCGCCGGCTGACTGCGGGCCACCGCACCCAGGAGCTGCTGCATCTCGGGGGGCGGGGGCTCGAGCGTGGCCAGCTGGGTGGTGAACTCGTAGATCGGCGTGACCCGGGCGTCACGCGCCCGCTGGTAACCGGCCATGGCCTGCTCGAACGGCTGGATGCCCTCGAACGCCTCGGTCAGGGCCCGAGTGCACTGTTCGGCCCCGATGAAGGCATCGGTGATCCCCTGGGCCGTCACCGGGTCCCGTGTGTAGCCGGCATCACCCACGAGCGCCCACCCAGGGCCGAACGGCTTGCGGAAGAAGTTGGGCACGCCGCCCACCCGGAAGCGATCCTCCCGGGTGGCTGCACGCAGCCGGTCGGCGAGCTCCGGGACGCGGTCGATCGCCGCCAGGTAGTTGCCCTCCACATCGGCCTTGAACGCGGCCGCCTGGCCCGCCGGGCAGCCCACGAGCATGAGGGTGAGGTCGTCGTTGGTCGGTAGGGCGGCAATGCCTCGGTCACCTCGGATCCAGACGGGGAAGCCGTCGATCGGAAGCCCGCTCCAGAAGGTGTAGAAGGCGTACTCGAGCACGGGCAGGTCGCGGTAGATCTCGGCGTCGACGGCCCTGGCGACCCGGGAGTTGTGGCCGTCGGCGCCCACGACGACCCGCGCCCGGTCGACCACCGGCTTGCCGTGCTCGTCCCGACCCCGTACCCCGACGACCCTGCCGTCCTCCACCACGATCTCCTCGACGGTGAAGCGCTCGCGGACCTCGGCGCCGGCGCCGGCGGCGGCGTCGAGGAGGATCTTGTCGAGCACCGTCCGCCGGGGAGCATAGGCACCGGTGATGCCGTCGACCGCCCTCGGCGTACCGGCGATCGCGATGGGCCCGAAGTCGAACGAATAGGTGGCGATCGGCGGGCAACCCGTCGCCCTGACACTGTCGAGCAGCCCCCAGCGTTCGAGAGCGCCGAGGCCGGTGGCGTGGATCGCCAGCGTCGAGATGGTGTCACTGGGGAACGAGGACCGGTCCACCAGCAGGACGCGATAACCCTGGCGGGCGAGCAGCATGGCGGTGGGGGAGCCGGCGCAGCGAGCGCCGACGACGATGGCGTCGTAGGACTTGGACACAATGCCCTCCATTCGGGGTGGCTCCAGACGGGCCGCAGCATGCGCCGGCGCCCGTTTCGAAACCGTTCGACGGGCGGGATCGGCGCGTTTGAGGACGTCACCCCGTGGCGCGCAGCCGCATCCGGGTGGCGGTGACCCTCCTCAGCGGCCCGAGGGAGCCGGCGCGGCGGGCGACCGTCTCTGCCCGGGCCAGTTCGTCCTCCGCGCCGGTGTGGTCGCCGATGGCGGCCAGGAAGGTGGCCCGGACCCGGCGGATCTCCGGTTCCCATATGCGCGTGCCGGCCGCGGCCAGCGCCTCGCCGGTGGTCGCCAGCCCTCCGCGGGGTTCCTCGGCGGCCACGTGTGCGGCGACGAGGAGCCTGTACAGCGTGGCGCGGAAGCCGGGCGCGGGGTTCCGGTCGCCGCACGACTCGAGAGCGGCGCGAATGCGGGCGATCCCAGGTCCGGCCCGACCGTCGAGCACCTGGGCGTACGCCGCCCACGCCGAGGCGTTGATCGAGATGGGCCCCGACTGGTCGGCTCTGGCGGCGAGGCGGTCCGCGTAGTCCTTGACGCGCTCGTACTCTTCGAGGTCGACGGCGAGCAGGCCGGCGAAAACCAGGGCCACGTCTCGGCTGTAGGGGTGGCCCAGCTCATCGGCCAGCGTGAGCGCGGCGTCACGGGCGCGGCGGGCCTCGTCTTCCATGCCCAGGAATGCCAGCGTGTTCGCCAGCCGGCTCACGCAGACGATCTTCGGATCCTGACCGAACCGAAGCACGTGCGCGTCGTGGTCCTCGAGGGCAAACCGCTCGGCCACCACCTCGAAGTGCTCTCGCGCCCCTCGCAGATCCCCGGACCAGAACGAGACCACCCCCCGGAGGTACCGGCTCTCGACCAGCATGCCGTGGTCGCGCCTCGCCGCGGCCGACGCACCGAGTCGCTCCGCAGCCACTCGCGCCTCCTCGAAGGCGTCGCGGCACAGGCTCGAAAGGACGAGCGACCGTAGGACGCGAGGGTCGGGCTCCACGCCGAGGCGGGCGGCCATGTCGACCGCGGTTCGTTGGACCTCGGCCAGCCGGGAGGAGGCGAAGCCGTCCGAGCCGATGACGGCAGTGGGAAGTGCCGACACGACCTCCAGCCGGCGAGCCAGGGACTCGGGAGTCGATTCCTCCTCGAGGATCTCGCTGGCCCGCTCGAGGAACCGGACAGCCTCGGCATACGCGCTCATGCGCTGCGCCTGCGCGGCCGCCTGCCGGTACCAGAGGACAGCTTCGGTGGGTCGACCACCGCGGTCGTAGTGGGCGGCGATCTTGCCGCTGGCGCGGGTCACATCGGAGGCGAAGAAGCGCTGCAACCCCTCGGCGACCCGCAGGTGATTGGCCCGCCGACCGGCAGGTCCCAGACTTTCGTAGGCGACCTCCCGGATCTTGCCGTGGCTGAAGTCGTAGGCCTCGACGTTGTGGCCGCGGATGAGGCCACGCCGCCATAGCTCGTCCAGTGCGCTGGCGACCGTGGTGTCGTCCACGCCCAGGGCGTGGCGGATGAGGCCGGCTTCGAACTCGCGCCCGACGGTCGCCGCCAGGTCCAGCACGTCATGGGCAGGCTCGGACAGCTGGGCCAAGCGGGCCCTGATCACGGCCTGCAACCTCGGCGGCGTCGTGGTGCGGCCGGCAACCGGGTGCACGGCGCCCGAACGGACGGTTTCCACGACGAAGAGGGGGTTCCCCTCCGTGCCGGAGTAGATGTCCGCGGCGGCGGCGGCGTCCAGGTTCCTGCCGAGCAACTGGCCCGCCAGCGCGGCCGTGTCCTCCTTGCTCAGCCGGTGGAGGGCGATCTCGGTCGCCCTTCCGAGGACCGTCAAGCCGTCCAGCAGGGCGGTGAGCGGGTGCCGGTCGTCGATGTCCTCCCGCCGGGCCGAGGCGACGACGAGGAGCGGGCGGTGCAGGTGCTGGCGCAGGAGGTAGTGAACGAACTGCAGGCTGGCGGCATCGCACCACTGGGCGTCGTCGGCGACGAGCATGACGGCCTTGCCGCTCGACATGATGGCCCGGGCGGCGGCGTCGAACACCCGGCGGCGCTCGTCACCGCCGGCACCGTCGGCTCGGTCGATGGGAATTCCCTCGTCGGCCGGCGTGGCGACGGACGGACACAGCTCCGGCACGATCCGGGAGAGCCCCACCAGGTCGCTCGGCGGGCTGCTGCGGACGCCGGCGGCGACTTCCGGTGAACGCAGCCACGCGGCCACCGTGCCCCAACCCAGCTCCCCCTCGGTGAGGTACGAGCGGGCCCGGCAGACGACCGCCTCTCCCTCGCCGCACCGGGCCACCAGCTCCTCGATGATGCGGGTCTTGCCGATCCCCGGTTCGCCGGTGACGACGACGAACTGCGCCCTTCCGGCCCCCGCCTCCTGCCAAAGTCGCCTGAGCTCTTCCCACTCCCCTTGCCTCCCGACGATCGTGGGAGGAGCCACCGGGGCGGCCACGTTCGCCGGGAGGGCGGGGTCGCCCGCCCGGACGATCGCCTCGTGGAGCCCGAGGGTGGTGGCCCCGGGCGCGATGCCGAGCTCGCGCCGGAGGACGGTGGCGCACTCGTGAAAGGCACGCACTGCGGCGGCCCGGTCGCCAGTCGCCTCATGGAGGCGCATCAGCACACGGTGGTTCTCCTCCTCGACCGGGTCCGTGCGCACGAGCTCCCGCGCCAGCCGGACGGCCTCTGCGTGCTCGCCTCGGTCGCCCAATGCCGCGGCCAGCCGGCGCAACGCCGAGACGTGGCTGTCCCGGAACCGTTGCCGTTCGGCCGCGACCCAGTCCTCGTAGCAGTCCTCCAGGAGGTCACCGGCGTACAAGCTGACGGCGGTGCGAAGAGCATCGACCATCTCGTCCGACCCTGGCGCCGCCCTGCGTGCCACCTCCGTCGCCTCGTTGAACGCGTCGACGTCCGTCCACAGTCGGCTCCCGGGGCGCCACTGGACCGTCCGGTTCGTGATCATCAGGCAGCCGTCGATCTCGGGTACGGCCCGACGCAGGGTGTGCAGCAGGTTGCGCAGGTTGGTCCGGGCCTGGTCCTCAGAGGAGTCGGGCCAGAGGAGGAACGCCAGTGCCTCTCTCGACGGAGCAGGGTCGCGGTGCAGCAGGAGGTAGCCGAGCAGCGAGCGTCCTCGCCGCGATGTCAGGGGAGCGACGGGAGCACCGCTGACGCGGATGTCGAGCCGGCCGAACAGGTGGGCTCGCACCCCAACGCGGCGCGATCCGGGAGGCTCCGCGTGTCGCCCCGGTTCCCAACCCACCGGGCCAGTCTCCCAAATCGTGATCCGCCGAGGGCGGCGCCGGCTCGGTGGCGGCAGGGGGAGCCGGCGCAACGTAGTTTCTGGGGTGAGGAGTCGACCGGAGAGGAGAGGGATGGCCGACGTCACGGAGACGCAGCTGCCCGGCGTGGGCGTCCGCCATGAGTTCACCACGGCCGACGGAGAGCGGGTCGGTGTGCTGACCCACCGCAGCGGGCGGCGCGAGATCGTGGTCTACGCGCGCGACGACCCCGATGCCAGCCTGAGCGTCCTGCACCTGAGTCCGGGAGATACCCGGACGCTCGCCGAGCTGCTCGGGGCCAGCCAGGTCAGCGAAGCGGTGACCGCCGTGCAGCAACAGGTCGAAGGCCTCGCTATCGACTGGATCGCCATGCCCCGCGAGTCGGCCTTCGCCGGTTCCACCATTGCCGACGGCCGCTTTCGTACCCGCACCGGGGCGTCGGTGATCGCGGTGCTGAGGGGTGCGACGACGATCCCGGCACCCGAGCCCGACTTCGCCTTCGAGGCCGGTGACGTCATCGTGGGCGTGGGAACGCCGCAAGGCCTTACCGAGCTGCGCACCTTGCTGACCTCGTGACCCCGGTGCTCGCCGCCGCCGCGGGCGGCGACGCGGCGCGGGCGTTCGTCGAGATAGGCGCCATCGCCATCGTCCTTTCCGCGCTGGCCCGGCTGGCCGGCAGGCTGGGCGTCACCGCCATCCCCTTCTATCTCGTCGCCGGCCTCGCGGTCGGCGAGGGTGGCATCGCACCCCTCGCCGTCAGCGCCGATTTCATCTCGCTCGGGGCCCAGATCGGCGTGTTGCTGCTTCTGCTCACCCTGGGCCTCGAGTACACCGGCGACGACCTTCGGCACGGCCTTCGCACGGGGGTGCTTCCCGGCGTCGTCGATGCCGGCGCCAACTTCGCCCCCGGGTTCGTCGCCGGCCTGCTGCTCGGCTGGGAGGTGGGGGCATCACTCCTGCTCGGTGGCGTCTGCTGGGTGAGCTCGTCGGGCGTCGTCGCCAAGGTGCTCTCCGACCTTGGTCGTCTCGGGAACCGGGAGACGCCCGGCATCCTCAACCTCCTCGTGCTCGAGGACCTGGCGATGGCGCTGTACCTGCCGATCGCCGCCGCGGTCGTCGCCGGCGGCAGCGTCGGTGACTCTGCCGTCTCAGTGGCCGTGGCGGTGGGTGGCGTCGCGGTCATCCTCACTGTGGCCCTCCGCCATGGGCACCGCCTGAGCCGGGCGTTCACGTCCGCCTCTGACGAGTCGCTGCTACTGGGCGTCTTCGGGCTCACGCTCCTGGTGGGCGGCGTGGCCGAGCAGTTCAGGGTCTCGGCCGCGGTCGGCGCATTCCTCGTGGGGCTGGCGCTTTCCGGGACGGTCCAGGAGCGAGCCGGTGCTCTCATCGGTCCCCTCCGGGATCTCTTCGCCGCCACCTTCTTCCTGTTCTTCTCCTTCCAGGTCGACCCCGGCGCCCTGGGCGGCGTGGCCGTCGCCGCCATCGCGCTGACGCTTGTCACGGGCCTGGGGAAGATCGTGTCCGGTTGGGTGGCCGCGGGTCGAACCGGCGCCGGCATCCCCGGTCGTATGCGGGCCGGCACCGCGCTCATCGCCCGGGGCGAGTTCTCCGTCGTGATCGCCGCGCTCGGGGTCGGTACCAGCGACGGCGCAGAGCTGGCGGCGCTGACCGCCGGCTACGTCCTCCTCAGTGCCGTCGTGGGGCCGCTGGCCACGAAGTACTCGGACCGCATACCGATCCCCGAAATCCTGCGCAGGTCGAGGCCGGCGCCGGTCCCGTCGTAGTCCGAGCCCGAGGCCGGGGAGGTGGGACCCGGGCGTCACCCCGCGTGCCGGAGGCCTCCCAGCCCTCGTCTCCGGGTCCTCCGGTAGAGAGCGAAGACCGCGGCCGCCGTGGCGGTGACGATGGCGGCGTCGTGGGCCCAGCGGACGGCACCGTCGACGGCGAGGCCCATATCGCCCGCGATCACCCCCATCCCGAGAAGGGTGGCGCCCGGGACGAGTGACAGCGCAACCATGACGCCGGCCGTGAGGACCGCTCTCGAGGCGATCACCAGGATGGTCCCCGCTGCGCCCGCCACGACCGCGACGATGGTCGCGCTCGCGGTCAACTCGCGCCAGTAGGTGAGCAGGACGCCAGGCGCCAGGTACCCGCCCGACGTCGACTCCGCTGGTACCCCGACCAACCTGAGCAGCAGGACACCGACGAACGCACCACCGAGGAAGGCTCCCCACCCCGCGCCCATGTCGTAGAGACCTCGGCCGAAGGACCGGCCCCGGCCCGCCACGCGCAGCGCCACCTTCAGGAATGGCTCGAAACCCGGGGCGATGACCATCGCGCCTATGACGAGGTGGACACTGTTGGTGCCCACGCCGACGGCGGCGATGACTCCCGCCGCCACCATCGCAGCCAGCTTGTTGGGGCCCATGGAGGACTCCCGCTCGAGGGTCGCCTCGACCTCCTCGAAGCTGGCCGAGGCCGGGTCACGGGCAAGCGCCGAGGACGAGGATGCCGACACCACGGCGGTCGGCTCGTTAGAGGTGACAGACACCCCCTCGTCGGTGCCGGCACCGTATGCGGACAGCAGGGCGAAGGTCTCGGAGATCGCCGCGTCCAGAACGTCGACGGTCACGACGTCGCCAGGCGGGACGACCGACGCCTGCCGTTGCCGGCTGAGGCTCAGGATCCCGTCGAGCGCCGAAAGGTCCTCGACCAGATCCGAGGCCCGATCGGCGGGCAGGGAGATGGTGAGCGAGCGCGGCACCGGGGTTGCCTACCCCTCCGGCGGGTAACGGCAACATGGGCGACAACTGGCCGGCCGCCACCGCCGGCCGTTGTCATCCGACACTCGCTCTCGAGCCGATTCCTTCGTACACCGCTCGATGACGTGACGCGGAGGCCTCCCACGTGAAGCGGGCGGCCACCCGGGCGCCGGCGGTCCTCAGCCTGCTGCGCAGCTCCTCGTCCTCCACCAGCGACCGCATGGCGCCGGTCAACGCCGGCTCGTCACCGGGCGGTACGAGGAGGGCGTCCAGGCCGCCGGTCAGGTACTCCTGGAACACGGGGATGTCCGACGTGACCACCGGGAGCCCCGAGCTCATGGCCTCCAACACCGCCAGCCCCCATCCCTCCTTGAGCGACGGGAACGCCAGTGCGTCGGCGGCGGCATACCAGGCAGGGAGCTCGTCGTCGGGCACCGTGCCCAGCAGGACGACGTCGCGGCCCGGCTCCAGGCCCAGCGCCGGCATGCCGGCCAGCGCTGCCTCCCGGTACTCCTTGTAGTCCTGGAACGAGTGCCCGCCCACCACCGCCAGCACGGGGCTGGGGGACACCTCGGCCTTGAGCCGGCCCAGGGCGGCGAGCAGGTGGACGCTTCCCTTGCGGGGCTCGATGCCGCCCACGGCCAGGAAGAGGAACCGGTCTTCGGCCCCCACCCGGGCCCGTAGTGCGCGGCGACGCTCGGGCGAGATCGCTCCGAACCGCAGCCGGTCGACGCCGTTGTAGACCACGCCGGCGCCGACGCCGTACTCGTCCTTCAGCAGCGTGCGCCAGTGCTGGCTGACCACCAGGACGATGTCCGGCTCGAGGATGGCCTGGCGCTGGCAGTCGACGAGCGCCGCGGTGGTGAAGTCGTCGACGTGATGGACGGTGCGGACCACCGGGATGCCGGCGCCGGCGTCGCGTACCCGGGCCGCCGCCCGGGCCGCGATGCAGTCCTGGGTGTGGAGGATGTCGAACCGGTCGACCATCCCCGACAGGCCGGCCTCCAGGGCGTCGACCGACTGGAAGACCCGGTCCTCCAGCGTCTCCGCCGGCGCCGGCGCCGGCACGATGACGAACGGTGCCCGCACCGGCCGGTAGAAGCCCTGGCCGGGATCACCCAGGGCGACGACGGTCACGTCGGCGCCGGCGGCGGCCAGGGCCTCCGCCAGCGACAGCGTGTGGACCACGCCCCCGCGCGGCTTGGTCGAGTAGGTGACCAGCGCCACCCGGGGGCCGGACGTCACGGCGTGCCCGTGACCCGCGCCGGCTCCCTCAGGGCGATGGCCGCCGCGGCCATCGACGCCCGGGCCGCGGTCTCGGTGACGATGCAGCCGACCTCGCGCAGCTTGGCCCGCTGGGCATCGAACCCCTGGGGGTCGCCCTCGGTGCCGAGGACGTAGGCCACCACCTGCGGGCCCCTGCCGCCGTCCATGATCTCGGCGCACACCGGGGCGAGCTCGCCGGCGGGATCGGCGTGGGAGCCGTGGCCGAGCACCACGTCGACCAGGACCACCGCCGTCTCGGCCGAGCTGCCCTCCTGCCGCATCAGCTCCACCCGGGCCTCGGGGTCGATCATCGGGTGAGGCCGGCCCTTGGTGTACTCCTCCTCGCCGAGGTCGAGGCACACGTGGGCGCCGGCCGGCGCCGGCAGCCCGTAGCGCTTGTCGATGGGCGTGTTCGAGTGGATGGGCCCGAGGAGCCGGGACATGATCACCAGCGACTCGTAGCACAGCGTGCCGCCGGAGAAGAGGCCCCGCACCAGCCGGCGTCCCTCCGGCAACCGGGCGCACGCCTTCTCGACCTCCTCGGCCAGCCCGGCAGAAGGGTCGGGCGCCTCGATGCCGACGGCGGCGAGGGCGCCGACGACGCCCTCCTCCAGCGTGGTCAGCACCTCGACGTTGTCGGGCAGGTCGAGCGACGCGTCGAGGCCCACCAGTGCCGCCACCAGGGGAGTTCCCCCCGCCATGCCCACGACGTCCTTGGCCACCCGCGCCGACGGCGGCTTGGACACCAGCAGGATGGCGTCGGTGCCGGGGTCCTCCCGCATGGCGGCAACCGCCAGCTTGGCCATCCGTCCGTCGACCGCCTCGCTGAGGTCACGGCCGCCGAGGCCGATGACGTGCGACACGCCGGCGCCCCACCGGTCGAGCAGGCACATCGCTTCCTGGGCGCCGGTGCCGGCGGCGGCGATGACGCCGACCCGGCCGGGCCTGACCACGTTGGCGAACCCGAGGCCGATGCCTCCGAGCATGGCGGTGCCGGCCCCCGGGCCCATGAGGAGGCGGCCGACCTCCCTGGCCCGGTCCTTGAGCTCGACCTCGTCGTCGACGGAGACGTTGTCGCTGAACAGCAGGACGTGGAGGCCGGCGGAGAGCGCCTTGTGGGCCTCCAGCGCGGCGTAGTCGCCGGGCACGGAGACCACGGCGACGTTCGTCCCCGCCTGCAGGCCGATCGCCTCCTCCGTCGTCCGGGCCTTGCGCTCGGAGGCCCGCTCGCCGGCCGCGCCACCCCCGCCGGTCGAGAACAGGGCCTGCTCGCCGGCTTCGATCGCCGCTTCCAGCGTCGCATCGTCGACGGCGCGGGCGGCCACGAACAGGTCGTTGGGCGACGTCGTGCCCAGCTCGCCCTCGTCGAAGCCCTGCCCGAGGAGGGTCTCCACGTTGGCCGGCGTGGCCATGGCCGCCGCCGCCCACTCCACCCCCTCGACCTCGAACATGGAGCGGGTGCCGGACAGCTGCAGCACCGAGTCGAGGTAGGTGTCGGGGTACACCTTCACCCGGGTGCCCATCAGCCGACCGCCGTGAGGGGGCGGACCCGCACGATCCGGGTGCCGGGCTCGCCTTCCAGTTTCGACATCGTGCCCTCCAAGGACGCGTAGACCAGCCGGGGGGTGGTCACGACCGCCACCTCTCCGCCCCGGCGCAGGAACTGGGTGGCGGCGCGGATCTTCGGGCCCATGCTGCCCTCGGGGAACTCGCCGGCCTCCAGGTACTGCTCGGCCTCGGCCACGCTCATCTCGTGGATCGGCACCTGTTCCGGCGTGCCGTAGTGCAGCAGGACGGAGTCCACCCCGGTGACCAGGACGAGCGCCTCGGCGGCCAGGCTGGTGGCCAGCTGCTCGGCGGCGTAGTCCTTGTCGATCACCGCGTCGACGCCGACGTAGCCCCCGCTCTGGCCCCGGATCACCGGGACCCCGCCACCGCCGGCGGCGACCACGACCATGTTCTGCTCGAGCAGGGCGCGTATGGCCGGCGTCTCCAGCACCGTCACCGGCTTGGGCGACGGTACGACCCGGCGCCAGCCCCGGCCCGCATCCTCCTTGACCACCCAGTCGCGTTCGGCGGCGAGCGCCTCGGCCTGCTCCTTGGAGAAGAAGGGGCCGATGGGCTTGGTGGGGTCCTGGAAGGCGGGGTCGTCGGGGCTGACGGAGACGTGGGTGATCACCGCGACCGCGCCTTGCATCCACGACGGATGGCCGGCGTCGCCCACCTTGCGCAGGGCGAGGGTGATGACGCTGCCGAGCTGGCCCTCGGTCATCGCCCCCAGGGCGAAAAGGGGCTGTGCCGGCACCAGGCGGGCGCCCTCCTCGCCCTGGATGGCCAGGTTGCCGACCTGAGGCCCGTTCCCGTGCACGAGGACGACCCGCCACCCGGTGCGCAGCAGCGAGCACACCGACTTGGCCATGAGGGTGGCGTTGAGCTCGATCTCCTCGTGCGTGCCCGCCTGTCCCTCCCGGGTGAGGGCGTTGCCGCCGAGTGCCACCACCGCGGTCTTGGCCATGTCCGGAGCGCCCCTTCAGGAAACAGGATGGGAAATATCTATTCATCATAGTGTAGGGTTCGGGCAGTCGCCAGCGTGGAAGGAGGCCAGGTATGAGCACCGACGAGACCCCCGCCCAGCAGGCCAGCGGCCCCTTCACCGACCCCGTGGTCCCCCGGGACATGCTGGGCCGGTGGTTCCGGGCCGAGGAGCGGCTCTACCCGGTGGCCATGGTGATGCCCGAGCGGTACGAGACGGTGGTGCGCCTCGTCGGCCGGGTGGCCGAGCAGCTGCGGGCGTCCTGCCCCGACCTGCCCAGCCTGGTGGCGGCCGATGCCGAGGCCGTCCACATCGTCGAACGGGTGGCATCCTTCGATCCCGCCACCGCGGACGACATCGACCTGTCCCTCATCGCCGGCGCCGCCTGCTCCATCCGCTACCGGGAGCTCGCCGCCAACCGCCCGACCAGTTGACATCCTCGCCCGCCCACATGTTTTCTAGAGGACAAGCGTTTCCTATAGGACACACCCGCACCCTCACGTAGGAGTCTCGTGCCGACCGACTCACTCCTCGGCCCCCCGGCCTCCCTCGCCCACCTCCTGACCGAGCTCCAGAGCAAGGGGCTTCGAGTCGAGGCGTCCATGGAGGCCCGCCATGGTGGCGCGGGCCCGAGCGACTCCGGGATGTTGTGGATCGAGGGCGTCGCCGTCACCGTCCCCGTCGACGCTCCTTTCGCCAAGTCGTCGCCCTACTCGCTGAAGGCCGAGGACGAGGGCTTCGGCATCTACCTCGACGGCACGCGTCTGGCCGGCGCCGCCGGCGCTCCCCGCCCGCGGTACTACGACCTGACCACGGCCGACGGCATCCCGTACTGGAAGATCGCCCTCCTCCACCTGGACTCCCTCGCCAGCACCGTGCTGCAGACCTGCGCCTACTGGGGCAACTCCGACCAGTGCCAGTTCTGCGGGATCGGACTCTCCCTCGACGCCGAGCGCACGATCGCCAAGAAGCGGCCCGAGCAGCTGGCCGAGGTGGCGGTGGCGGCCAAGGAGCTCGACGGCGCCGTCGACGCCACCTTGACCACCGGGAGCACGACCGGCATCGACAAGGGCGCCCTCTACGTCGCCCGCTGCGGTGCGGCGGTGAAAGAGGCCGCCGGCCTGCCGGTCGAGGTCCAGTTCGAGCCCCCCGACGACCTCGATGTCGTCAACCGGGTGCACGGCATGGGCATCGACTCGGTCGGCATCCACGTGGAGACGTTCGACCCCGAGGTGCTGGCCCGCATCGCCCCGGCCAAGGCCCGTACCGGCATCGAGGGCTACTTCGGGGCGTGGGAGCGGGCGGTGAGCCTGTTCGGCGCCGGCCAGGTGTCGACGTATGTGATCCTCGGCATGGGCGAGGACCCGCAGCTGACCATCGACGGCTGCAAGCGGGCCATCGACATGGG
>DATLHA010000007.1:0-5906 GCA_035540095.1 Acidimicrobiales bacterium
ATCTCCAGCGGCCAGGCCATAACGCCGGAGACGGTGATGGGCCGGAGCTTCACGTCGGCCTTCCGCGGCTACCACCCGGCCGAGGTCAGGCAGTTCCTGAAGCAGGTCAGCGACGAGATGGCCGCCGGCGCCGAACGCGAGGCGCAGCTACGCCGAGAGCTCCAAGAGGCGCTCGCTCGGGCCGCGCATCCCGAGCTCGACGAGGCCACGGTCACCGGGGTCCTCGGCGAGCATGCGGCGAGGCTGCTGGCCGGCGCCCGTGAGACGGCGGCCTCCATCACCGCCGAGGCCCAGCAGCGGGGCGAAGCCTTCGTCCGGGAGGGCGAGGCGCGCATTGCCCGGCTCCGGGCCGAGGCCGACGGCCTGCTGGCCAGAAGGGTGACCGAGGCCGACGCAGCGGCCGACTCCATCCGCAGGGAGGCCGAGGCGGCGGCCGGCGCCGCCATCGAGCGCGCCACCCAGCAGGGCAAGGAGATGGTGGGCGAGGCCCGGGCCGTGCGTGAGCGCATGCTGGCGGACCTGAACAAGCGCCGGCGGTCGGCCCAACTCCAGATCGAGCAGCTCCGGGCTGCCCGCGACCGCCTCCTGGCCGCCTACGACGTGGTGCGCCGCACGGTCGACGAGGCCACCGCCGAGCTGGAGGCGGCCGAGCCCGAGGCCCGCTTGGCCGCCGAGGAAGTGGGTCGCCGCGCCGAGGACCTGAACCTGGACGCCCGTCCGGAGCGCCTCTCGTCGCCGGCCCGCCAGGCCGAACCCGCCCGCACCCCGGTGAGCGTCGGCGCCCCGCGCCTGGGCCGGGAGCGGCGGGACATGCCGTCGCCGGCTACGTCGCTGTTCCGGCGCCTCGATGAGCCGGCGCCCGTCCCGCCGGCGCCGCCGGAGCCCCCCCACCTGCGCCCGCAGACCGTGGCCGGCTCGATCGCCGGGCGGCTGCCGTCGCCCGCCCTGCCGCCGGTCGCCGAACCGGATCCGCCCGCGCCCGAGCCGGTGTCCGAGCTGGCCACGAGCGAGGTCCCGATCATCACCGTCGACCCGCCGGGCCCGGCCATCGACGACCTCCCGGCCGGCGTCGTCGACGATCTCTTCGCCCGCATGCGGGCCGAGCATCCGGAACCGGAGCCGGACCTGGCGCCGGCCGCCATCGAGCCGCTCGATGCGCCGGCCGTCGAGACGCCGGCGCCGGCCATAGACGTGGTGAGCGGCGAGCGGGCCCTGGAGGGGCGCGACGAGCTGCTGGAGAACCTGGAGGCCGGGCTGGCCCGGGCGCTCAAGCGGCTCCTCGGCGACGAGCAGAACGAGGTGCTCGACGCCCTCCGCCGGCTCGGCCCGTCCACGCCCGACGGTGTCCTGCCCGGGGTCGAACACCAGCTCGGCGGCTACCGCGAGGCGGCACTGCCCTGGCTGCAGCAGGCGGCCCGGGCCGGCGCCGGCTTCGTCGCCGACCCGGAGGCGGCCACGGTGGCCGACGAGGTGACGACCGTGGACGCCGTGGCCGGGGCGTTGGCCGCTGAGCTGGTCGAGCCGATGCGAGCCCGCCTCACCCGGGCGCTGGCGGCCGGCACCGACGCCGGCGACCCCTCGGTCGCCGCCGAAAGCCTCCGGGCCACCTACCGGCAATGGAAGGTCCAGCAGGTGGAGGAGTGCGCCCGCCACCATGTCGTGGCCGCGTTCAGCCTGGGTGCCTTCGCGGCCACGTCGCCGGCGGCCATGCTGCAGTGGCTGGTCGACGAGGACGGCCACTGTCCCGATTGCGACGACAATGCACTGGCCGGGCCCACGGCCAAGGGTCAGGCCTTCCCTACCGGCCAGCTCCATCCCCCGGCCCACCCCGGCTGCCGCTGCCTCCTCGTGCCCGTTTCCGGCTGAGCACCCTACGCGGCGACACCGCTCTAGGCTGATTCCCTAGCACCGCTGCCGCAGTCCCCGGAAGGAAGTACGTGCGCGCTCCAACCGACATGGCCGGACGCCGGCGCCGACCGGCGCGGGGCCGGATCCTGCTCGTACTCGTCGCCGTCGCCGTCTTCTTCTTCCTGGTTTCACTGCGCGGGATCGCCGGCTTCTACACGGATTACCTCTGGTTCGACGAGCTCGCCATCACCTCGGTCTGGCGCTCGGTGCTCGGCACCAAGATCGCCCTCGGCGTCATCTTCACCCTCCTGTTCTTCGCCCTCCTCTGGGCCAACCTGGCCATCGCCGACCTCATCGGCCCCACCTTCCGCCCCCTGGGCCCGGAGGAACAGCTGATCGAGCGCTACCACGAGGCGGTCGGCCAGCGCGCCGGTCTGGTCCGGGCTGCCGTGGCGGGCGCCTTCGCCCTCATCGCCGGCCCCGGTGCCGCCCGCCAGTGGGACTCGTGGATGCTTTTCCGCAACCACGTCCCGTTCGAGACGCGCGACGCCCTGTTCCAGAAGGACCTGGGCTTCTTCGTCTTCCAGCTGCCGTTCGCCAAGTTCGTCGTCGACTGGCTGTTCGCCTCCCTGGTGATCGTGGCCATCATCACCGCCGTGGCCCACTACCTGAACGGCGGCATCCGGTTCCAGACGCCGATGCAGAAGGTGACACCTCAGGTGAAGGCCCACCTCTCGGTGCTGATGGCCGTCCTGGCCATGCTCAAGGCCGTCGACTACTACCTCGAGAAGTTCGAGCTGGTGTACTCGACGCGGGGCGTCGTCCAGGGCGCCGGCTACACCGACGTGAAGGCGCAGCTGCCGGCCATGCAGCTACTCCTCGGCATCTCGATGATCGCCGCCATCCTGTTCATCTACAACATCTTCCGGCGGGGCTGGGTCCTGCCGGTCATCGCCCTGGGCCTGTGGGCCATGGTGTCGGTGGTCGTGGGCGCGGCCTACCCGGCCGCCGTCCAGCAGTTCCAGGTCCAGCCGACGGAGTCCTCGCGGGAGCGGCCCTACATCGACCGCAACATCAAGGCCACCAAAGCGGCCTTCAACCTGCGCGACGTCACGGTGAACTCCTTCGAGGCGGACAACACCGTCACCGCCGCCGAGCTCGATAACAACAGGTCCACCATCGAGAACGTTCGCCTGTGGGACCCAGACCCCAACATCTTGGAGCAGACCTACAACCGCCTCCAGCAGATCCGGAACTTCTACAAGTTCAACGACGTCGACATCGACCGGTACGTGGTCGACGGTCGGGTCCGCCAACAGCTCATCTCCGCACGCGAGCTGAACATCGACGGCATCCCCTCGGCCTCCTGGGTCAACCGGCACCTCGTCTATACCCACGGCTACGGCGCCGTCCTCACCCCGAGCAGCGCGGTGGAGCCTGACGGGAAGCCGGCGCTCCAGCTCAAGGATCTGCCCCCGACGGGCGCGCCCACCATCGCCCAGCCCGCCATCTACTACGGCCAGGAGATGGGCGGCTACGCGATCGTGAACACCAAGCAGCGGGAGATCGACTACGCCGAGGCCGACGGGACCAACCACACCACCGTCTACAACGGTGGGGGTGGGGTGAAGATCGACTCCATGCTCCGGCGGGCCGCCCTTTCCCTGCGCTTCGGCGACTTCAACCCGCTGATCTCCAGCTTCGTGACCTCGGAGTCACGTGCCATCTACGTCCGCGACATCGACGAGCGGGTGCGGAAGGCGGCGCCGTTCCTGCGCTTCGACAGCGACCCGTACCCGATTATCTACCAGGGCAAGATCCAGTGGCTGTACGACGCGTACACCACCACCAGCCGGTACCCCTACAGCCAGGCGGCGGAGGTCGCCCGCCTCGAGCCGCGCAGCGGGCTCAACGTGCACTTCAACTACGTCCGCAACTCGGTGAAGGTGCTGATCGACTCCTACACCGGCAAGATGACCTACTACGTCGTCGACCAAGGTGACCCCATTATCCGGGCATGGCGGAACGCATTCCCGAAGCTGTTCACCGACGGCGTCGAGGTCGAGCCCGAGTTGCGCCGCCACTTCCGGTACCCGGAGGACCTCTTCCGGGTCCAGACGAACATGTTCGGCCGCTACCACATCTCCGACGCCGGCGACTTCTACAACAACACCGACGCGTGGGACATCGCCCAGGAGCCCGGCGTCGTCGCCGCCGCCACGCCGCTGGTGCCGACCGCCAACGCCGCCGGCCAACCCACCCGGGCAAGGGAACCGCGGATGGACCCGTACTACCTGCTCATGCGCCTGCCGAACGAGACCACCGAGGACTTCCTCCTCCTCCAGCCTTTCGTCCCCCGATCGACAGACGACAGCGTGAAGGTGCTCAGTGCCTTCATGGTGGCCAAGAGCGACGTCAACAACTACGGCAAGCTCGAGGCCTTCGTCATGCCGCGGAGCCGCCAGGTGGACGGCCCCGCCATCGTCAACGCCCGCATGAACCAGGAGCCCGAGGTGTCCCGGGAGATCACCCTCCTCGGCACCGCCGGCTCCAAGGTCCGCCTGGGCAACCTGCTGCTGATCCCCATCGAACAGTCGCTGCTCTATATCCGCCCGCTGTACGTCGAGGCCGAGGGCACGCCGCTGCCCCAGCTCAAGAAGGTCATCGTCGTGTACGGGGACAGGGTCGTCATCAAGGACTCGCTGCGGGAGGCGATCACCACGCTGTTCCCGGGCAGCAATCCGGTCACGCTGGAGCAGCAGGGCATGGGCGCCGCCCCGCCGGCACCGCCGGGCCAGGCCACCCCGCCGCCAGCCGGCACCCCCCCGCCGCCGGCCACGAACGTCAGCGACCTCCTGAACGAGGCCACGGCCAGGTTCACCGCCGCCGAGGAGGCGCTGAAGGCGGGAGACCTCGCCGGCTACCAGAAGGCCACCAACGAGGCCAAGGAGCTGGTGCGCCGCGCGTCGGACCAGGCGAAGATCACCTCCGGCGCGCCGGCGACGACGACCCCGACGACGAGGCCGACCGCGTAGGTGTAACCTGGGCTGATCCGCCGCGGGGTGGAGCAGTCTGGTAGCTCGTCGGGCTCATAACCCGAAGGTCGCAGGTTCAAATCCTGCCCCCGCCACCAAGAAAAGAGCAGGTCAGGGCCGGTGCGCAAGCACCGGCCCTTCTGTTTGGGGTGGCGATCTTCTACCGGATCTTCTACCGGACGTTCTGAGACGACCCGGCACGGGGTGGCATCCGGCGGCCTCGAGGGTCATGTCCCCCGCCTTCTCGCCGGCGGTCGGTACCCTCATCTCGTGAGCCCGGCTTCGCCTCTGCGCCGCCACGGCCGCTCCTGGTGCCACTGACGCCGTGCAGGCCGTGTACTACCGGGACCCGCACGGCCGCGAGCCGGTCAACGACTTCTTGGACGGCCTGGCCCCGGAGCGGCAGGAGGAGATCGACTTCAAGATCAGCCTGCTCAACCGGGTCGCCAACAATGACCCGCCGCTCCCGTTCCCGCACAGCTCCCAGGTGGACGGCCAGCTCCGGGAATTGCGCTGCCACTATGGCCGGGACCTGTATCGCGTCCTGTACCAGAGGTCCGGGAACCTCTTCGTACTCCTCCATGCGCTGGAGAAGCGGACCGGCACCCTGCCGCCGGCCGACATCGACATCGCCAAGAAGCGGTTCGAGGACTTCCGGGCGCGTATGGAGCAGCGGCCTCGCCGACCTCCGAGGCCCGCCGGCCATGACGCACCGTAGGCCGGAACTT
The DNA here is from genome assembly GCA_035540095.1 of Acidimicrobiales bacterium. Taxonomy (GTDB): domain Bacteria; phylum Actinomycetota; class Acidimicrobiia; order Acidimicrobiales; family AC-14; genus CADCTB01. The sequence continues at coordinate 5,612 of DATLHA010000007.1, forward strand.
ATCAAAACTGATAAGCTCGGTCCATGTCTCGCAAGGTCAGTTCCTCGAGCAAAGCGGTCGCCAAGCCGGCGCCCGGTGCCGGGCGCGCCGGGACGCCCGGTCCTGTCGGCAGCACTGCCGAGGAGGCCTCCTCCCGCCGGGCTGCCCGCAGTCCCGAATACCGGGCCCAGCAGGCGGGTCGGGAGGGGGTGCGGGAGATCGCGTGGCTGCTGATCAAGTACCGGATGGACAAGGGCCTGAGCCAGGAGCAGCTGGCTGAGCTCGTCGGCACGAGCCACTCGCAGATTTCCCGCAT
>DATLHA010000008.1:0-73697 GCA_035540095.1 Acidimicrobiales bacterium
GGCCCGCCGGCAGGGCCTCGCCCGAGCCCGCGAGGAGCGGCTCGCGTACCATCGCCGGACCGACAACAACGACGCCGGGGAGACCTCATGACTTGGTTCATTTCCAAGCCGACCTCCGCGGTTAAGTCAGACACACCTCAGCGCCACACCTCCCACCGGTCGGCGACAATCGCGGGCGGCTTGGACAATTGGATTACGAGGTGGCACGCCGGCTCGGCCGGTCTGAGCGCACCGTCCCGGGCCCATTGGACAGGCGAGCTTCCGCAGGGGTCGTCGTCCGCGCCGCCGTACGACCCGCCAGCGCTCGCAGCGCTGCTGACCGGTAGCTGCCGGATTGCCCGGTCACGGCGGATTCGATCGAGGAGTATCCGTGGTGAGGCGGTGTACCGCCGGGTGGATCGCAGCCCGGCGTGCGCTCTGGGCTACGCGTCGCCGGCTGGCGAGCGACACCTGGTCGTCCCGCGTACACCTAGACCTGCCGCCCCGAAGCGGTCTGGAGACGCCCAAACAACCACGCGAGAACCACGCGAACTCGCGTGGTTGAGCGGTAAATCGGGGTCACTGGCGGTAAGCCGAGGTCGGGCGAAATAGCCTCTGACCTGCGGCTTTGCTGCGCCCCCGGCAGGACTCGAACCTGCGACCCGCTGCTTAGAAGGCAGCCGCTCTGTCCACTGAGCTACAGGGGCTCGACCTGCGATTGCCCACGATAGGCATGTACGACCGTCGACGACAGCGGGACAAGCATATCGAGGGTGAACCGTGTACAGCAGTGACGGTTGGTGTACGCGTACCGAAGAGGACCACGATCGAGATCGACGAGGCGCTTCTTGCCAGGGCCAAGCGTCCGCTCGGGCACACGACGACTTGGGCGACGGTAGAGGATGCCCTCCGTCGTGCCGCCGACCGCGCCGAGCGCGAGCATGCCGAGCGAGCCGCTCGGCAGGCACGCTTCTTCGACCGCCTGGACGCGCGGGTCGACGTCTCGGTCCTGCTCTCGGAGGAGATGTGGCGGTAGCCGGATGGCTGCTCGACAAGAGGGCAGCCGCCCGCGCCGCGGAACCCGCCACTCGCCGGCACCTCGAGGAATTGGCGGGCCTCCTCTACCTCTGCCCTGTCGGTGAACTGGAGCAGTTGCACTCGGCCCGGTCGGCGGGCGAGTACGACGCGCTCTCGGCGGGCTTGCACGAGAGCTTCGAGGTCGTCGCACCCCCGGCCGGCGTCTTCGACCGTGCAGGGAGCCTGCAACGGGATCTCGCGCGTCACCATGGGATGTGGCACCGAACCCCTATCGCCGATCTGTTCATCGCCGAGACCGCGCTCCACCATGGGCTGGGCGTCGTCCACGTCGACCGCGGCTACGAGCGTAGAGCGGAAGTCCGTCCGCTCAGCATCCGGCGGCTCCAATAGCGGCTCGCGGTTCGGGTACGACTTCACTGCACGGCGGAGCGCAGACGGGTCACCATGGGACCGTGACGGGCGGGGGAGTGTGGTGAGCGAGGAGCAGCAGGCCCCCCTACGGATCTTCATCAGCTACCGGCGCAAGCACGCCTCCGTGGACGCCCGACGGCTGCACGACTCCCTCGTGTACCGGTTCGGTCCCCGTCAGGTGTTCATGGATCTCAGCGGCATCGAGGCAGGCGAGGATTTCGTGGACGTGCTCGCCGAGGAGATTGGCGAGGCCGATGTCTTCCTCGCCGTGGTCGATCCGCTCTGGGCGGCGCCCGACGAGGCTGGGCGGTCTCGGCTGCACGAGGAGGGCGACTACGTGCGGATGGAGGTCGAGCTGGCCCTGAGGCGTGACATCACGGTGATCCCTGTGCTCACCGGAGGCGCCCGGATGCCCTCGTACGGTCAGCTTCCTGCCTCGATCGCCCTGTTCGCTCGGCGTCAGCTGTTCGAGCTGTCCGGAGAGCGCTGGCATGCCGACGTCGCCCGGCTGATCGCCACCCTGGAAAGGATCGAGGCCGCCAAGCGCGTGGCACCGTCCGGAGTGGCCACTCGTGACGAGAGCCGCCTCCGCCCCGTCCGGACCTACGGCACGTCTTTCGTCGGTCGGGACGACGAGCTCGCCGAACTGCACCTCATGCTCGCCGCCGCGAGGCTGGTGACGATCGTCGGGCCTGGGGGCGTCGGCAAGACCCGCCTTGCCTTGGAGGCGGCTCGGGCGGCGGCGGAAGAGTTCGGCGATCGGGTGTTCGTTGCCGAGCTGGCCGCTCTCGCCGATGGCTCGCTCCTCGTCCAGACCGTCGCCAGGGCCCTGGACCTGCCGAGCTCGCCGGGCGAGCAGATGACCCTCGGGCTCCTGATCGAGCGGATCGTCGATCGGCGACTCCTTCTGGTACTCGACAACTGCGAGCATCTGATCGAGTCCGTGGCCGAGGTCGTCGACGCTCTGGTCCATGGCTGCGCCGGCATGCGCGTTCTGGCCACCAGCCGGCAGGCGCTCGAAGTCGACGGAGAGAGGCTTCTCCGACTCCCGCCGCTGGACGCGCCGGCAACCAGCGCCGCCATGGCCATCGACGACGTGGGGGCGTATCCAGCCGTTCGGCTGTTCGTGGATCGCGCCGCTGCAGTCTCGCCGTCGTTCGCACTCGACGAGCGCAGCTCGCCGGGGGTCGCACGCATCGTCGAGCTGCTCGACGGGCTGCCGTTGGCGCTCGAGCTGGCCGCCGCCCGACTTGACCGGCTGTCCGTCCACGACCTTCTGTCGACCCTCGCCGACCGCTTCGACCCTGTCGCAGTCGGACGCCGGAGCGGCGAACGCCGGCACCGCACGCTGTGGGCCATGGTCGACTGGAGCTACGAGCTGCTGGGCGCCGGCGACCGGCTCGTCTTCGAGCGGCTGAGCGTGTTCGCCGGCGACTTCTCCATGAGCGCGGCCGAATCGGTGTGCGGTACCGACCTACCGGCCGGTGCCGTGCGATCGAGCGTGCTCCGGCTCGTGGGCCACTCTCTGATGCAGCGGGCGGAGGACCGGTACGGGCAAAGCCGATTCCGGCTGCTCTACACGATTCGCGAGTATGCACAGCAACGTCTCGGGGGCCGCGCCGATGATCCTGCGAAGGTCGGGCTGCAGGCATGGGCTCTCGGCGTGGCCCGGTCCCAGGGGAGGGCGGTCGACGTCGCCGATGAGCTGAGCGCGCTGGCTGTCCTCGACGCAGAGCATCCCAACCTCCTCGCCGCCCTCCAAGCTGCGATCGACGTCGAGGACGGAGCGGTCGTCGGAGGGATTGCATCGGCGCTCGCCCCGTACTGGGACCTCCGGGGCATGGACCTGGAAGGCGCGGCCTGGGTCGACAAGGCCCTGGCGCTACTTCCTCCGGATGACGACAGGGCTCGAGGGCCTTGCCTGCTTGCCGCTGCGAGCCTGATCCCGGCATCGGACTTCCGACGTCGGAAGCACCTCGCCGAGCAGGCACTGGGGGCCGCCGACCGGACCGGCGACGACGTGCTCGCCAGCAGTGCCCTTGCCACGATCGGCCACATCGAGGTCGAGATCGACGAGATCGAACCCGCACGCCGCCACCTGCAGGCCGCCTTGGCGCGGGCCGAGGCGGCCGGCGACTCGCCGGGCGTCGCGCTGGCGTCGGCGCGACTGAGCTTCATGCCGGGCTGGGTCGGGAACCCGGACGGTCCGCAGCCGATCCTCATCCGCGCTTACGAGCTCTACAAGGTCCTCGGCAACCGCCGGGGCCAGCTCTGGTGTCTCGCCCAGATCGGGTACGACTACGTCACCCAAGGGGACACGAAGAAGGGGATCGACGCCTACTCCGAAGCGCTCCGCCTAGCTCGCGAGCTGCGGTACCCCCACGGCGAGGCCTGGCTGTTGGATGGGCTGGCCGAGACGTCGGTCGCGACTGGGAAGGCGGCCGAGGCGCGTGACCGCTTTGCCGACGCCGAGGCGATCCAGCGCCGGCTGGGCGACCACGTCAACCGTGGCTGGAGCCTCGGTGGTCTGGTCAAGACCCATCGCATGATGGGCGAGCACCGCGAGGCGGTGCGCTGGCTGCAGGAGTTCGTCGCCTTCATGAGCCAGGAGCTCGCGCCCACCAGCTATCGCCGGGCGCTCCTGTTCAGGGCGGCCGAAGTGGCAAGTGCCGTCGGTGACTGGAACGCCGCCGGATGGGCACTGGGTGCACTCTCCGCTGTGGTCGTCCCCATCGATCGTGAAGCCGTCGACGAAGAGGTCTCCCGCATGGAGGCGCAGGCACGGGCTGCGATCGGCGACGCCGCGCTCGAGGACGCGAAGCGGTGGGGCGCGGCGACGGCGCCTGTCGATGCCGCGCAGCGGGTGGTCGACGTGCTCTTCGGGCCCGCCGGCACATGAAGCTGATCCCGTTGAGTCAGTCGTCGGGCTCTGGGTGGTACCTGACGGCGAAGGCCGACGGCGTGACGGCGAGCACCTCGCCGGCCGGCTGCTGCACGATCCAGTCCCCCGGCTCGGCGACGACAGTCGACTCCTCCTGCTCGCCGACCGTGGTGACGACGGTGCACCGCTCGGCGGTCTGGTAGGCCAGGACCGGCTCGGACCTCAGCCACTGGTGGGGCCCCACCCGGCGATGCGCCTGCTCGAACTCGGCCTGGGAGGCGCCGTAGCTACCGTCTTCTCCGGCGACGACGTAGAACGGCCCGTGCATCCGCTGCTCCCCGAAGGGAGCTTGGATTGTCACGGTTCCGGATCCGGCCGGGACCACGAGGATGGCCGTCTTGACGAAGGCGTCCCGCGGCTGGAACCGGCGGGCGCGCGAGGCGTCGAACTCGACCGGCGTCATGGCTCGCCAGCCACGGGAGCCATCACAGCCCCGTGGACAGGAGGTGGGCTCGGATGGCGCTGAGCATCAGCCCCTCGTTGGCGGCATGGGTGGTACCGGTCTCGTCGAGCCGGGGCAGTTCTGTCCCGCCTGCGTGGTGCAGGGCGAGGAGGCGCCACCCGTCATCGAACACCGGGCTCCCGGAGCTGCCTTTGCGCGTCGGAGCGCGGTAGTGGAGCAGGCTGCTGTTCACCCCCACCACCGTGTTGTCGTTCAAGGAGAACGCCAGCTCGTTGCCGAGGGGGTAGCCGATGACGTAGACCCGTTCGGCGAGGTTCGGCGGCGGGCCAGGGGACACCTCGTACGACGGCGCCGGAAGGGACTCCGATTCCAGGAGCAGGACCGCCGTGTCGAAGGAGGGCGGCGGGTTCGTCCCCGGGGTGCAGTGGGGCGACTCCCACAACACCTCTCGAATGCGGATCTGGACCCCGTCGTCCTCGAACACCGCCCGGAGGTCCCCGGGCGCCCGACCCGGCCAGACGCCGTGCCTGTTCACCACGTGGAAGTTCGTCAGCACCACTGACCGACCTTTCCACTGCGGATGGACGGCATCCCCGGGCAGCACGAATCCGGTTCCCACCGTGCCCTGCAGCGGGCGCACTATCCTCACCACGCTCCTCGACGCCTCCAGCCCCGCCCGGTACCACTGGATGGTGACGTACTCGTCATCGCCGAACACGCCCTGCAGGTAGTCGGCGTCGCGGTCCAGCTCGCTGGCCCGCATCGAGGCGTCGACGTCGAGCGCGCCGCCCTCGGCCTTCAGGAGGCAGGCCTCGAGGAGGTCGACAAGGGCCCGCTGGGTGACCTCGTGCTCGTCGATCTGCCACACCTCGCGAAGCTGGCGAAGCGTGGCTGCGAGCGCGAAGGCGTCAGCTTCCCGGTGGGCTGTGTAGGTGGCCAGCCACGACCCGGCGCCTCCGAGGTCTCCCAGGGCGACACTGGCTTCGGCGGCGACGGCGGCATCCCAGTGTGTGAGGCGGCCAGCCGGGATCTCCCCGACGGTGGTGAGGAGCCGGTTGGCCAGTCCCCGCCAGTCCGCGCCGGCGGTGGCGGCGGTTCGCCCGTCGCGCTCCGCCCTCGCCAGCAGGGCCACCGCATTGATCCCGTGCCACAGGTTGGTCGAAGGCGCGGCGGTGTAGTGCGTCATGTAGATCGCAATGGCCCGCTGTAGGTGGACGTCGGCCCGGGCGCCTGAGGGGCTTTCGACGAAGTGCTGCTTGTGCGCCCGGGCCATGAGCCCTTCGATCTCCACGGTTTCGCTCTGGGCGGTGGGGCGGGCGGACGCGAGCACCGCGAGGGCGGCACCGGCAAGCCCCTGGTCGATGAGCGCTTGGGCGTAGAGCTTCAGGAGGAGAGGGCTTTCGATGCCGACGCGCAGTGCGCCTTCGGCGACGGCCACCATGGCGGGGAACCGCCGTTTCGAGCGGAGGGCGGCGAGGGCCTCGAGGCTTACCGGCCCGGCCGCGTCCGGGTCGGCGCGCCGCAGCCAGGACGCCAGCTCGTTGGCGGCCGCGTCGCTGACCGCCGGATCCTCCGCGCTCAGCGCGGCGAGCAGATCGTCGACCGCGAGGGCGGTCTTCGGAACGGTCGCCGGCCCCGCATCCTCGGCGACCATCCCCACGACGTGACGTCGGCTCGACGTCGTCACCGGCGTTCCGCTCTGGCCGGAGCCCAGCGGCAGCCGAACTGCCGGGTCCCCGAACACCGCGTAGTTGCGGGCGTCGTTCCTCGCCGTCCAGAACATCGAGAGCCTGCCCACGTCGGGCACCCGACCCGACGCAGCGTGCTCCTTCTCCGCTTCGAGCGCCGTGGCCAGGGTGGCGTAGCGCTCGTTGAAAGGCTCGACGGCGCCGCCGACCGGCATCCGGTCGAGCAACCGGCAGACGGAATCCGAGAAGGAGTCGCTCAGGTCGGTGACGCCCGGCCAGGTGAAGGAGTACCCCCACGCTCGCTCCACGTGGCCGACAACGGCCAGCGCACCACCGTTGGGGTGACCGAGCAGGCGCTGGGGCAATCGTCCGACGAAGGAGTGGGGAGCTATTTCCTCGGGGGCGCCCATGGCGGCCCGGGTGAAGTCGTCGTGCTTCGGCGTGCCCAGGCCGTAACAGGCGAACAAGAACGCCACCATGCCGGCTACGTCCGCATCGTCGGCCACGTCGTCGCCGGCCAGGTAGAGGTCCTGGGGAATCTCCTTCTGCCACTGGATCGGACCAGGCCAGTCCTGGCAGAGGAGGGCCCCTTGGTGGGTCAACTGGCGGGGGTGGCCGTGGGGGAACCCGACGCCGTGCGTGGCTGTGAACAGGAGAGTGGGCCGCTCCTCGCCACCGACGATCGCCCCTAGACGGGACTTCGTGGCGTCGTCCGCGAGCACGGTACGGACCTCCCAGTCCGACATGCGTTCGCTGACCCGTTGCGCCAACGGGCGGACCAGGAGTTCCGAGCTGTATCTCGTCGGCGGGTCGTCGGCGTTGCGGGTGCCGAAAAAGGTCGCCGTTCGGGCGCGGGGTGGGCCGTTCTCGCTGGCGACGACCGACGCTGCGTACCGCGCGTACTCCTCGACGGTGTCGAAGTGGAGGCGGCCGACCGCCCGGGTGACGTCGAGCTGGTACTGGAAGCGGTACGGGATCCGTTCGGGGTCCCCGACCAGCAGCAGGTAGTAGGGCATCTTGGCCGGGTTGGCCCGCTCGCCGGGCGCGACGCCGTGCCGGGCCATGAACGCACTGGCGGTCTCGTCGGGGCGGTGGCCGCGCGGCCCCGTGTACTCCCGGTAAAGGTCCCACTCCCCGCGGGCCTGGTCCCGCCGGTGGTCCAGAAGAGGTGCGAGGGCGTTCCGGATCGACGGCGGCGAGTCGTGGGCGAAGGTGACCCCCCAACCTGCCTGGGCCAAGTCGCCCATGTCGACGTTGTCGACGACTTCCGGGTCGAGGACTCCGTCCCGGTCGAGGAAGCGGGCTCTGAGGTGGGCCTGTTCGTCGGGGTCGAGATGCTCACCGAGCGCCAGCTGCGAGAGCACCGACGCTGGTAGCTCGGGGATGAGGTACCTGCCCGTGGCGGCATTCAGCCCGTTGCACACCACCGATCCCGCCATCGCCATCCCGTCGCCGCCGGTCAATCCGTGGTCTCCCACCAGGCGATCCTACGATGGCCTCGTCGTCCGGCAGGGGGAGCCGCGGGGTGCCCCCGCCTGCAGAACGTCGAGCATGGCCTCACCCCCATCCTTGCCGTCGCCGGCGAAGACGTCTGAGATCGTGCACGCTCAGGTGATCGGGGACGTCCACATGGTCGACCACGTGATCGGTCCGACCTGACCGTCGACTTCGAGGTTCTTGTCGGTCTGGAACGAGCGAACGATGCGATCGGTCTCCAAGTCGAACTCCCCGGTGACGGCGATGTTCCAGCCGCGATCTGCGAGCCGCTGCTGTACCTGCCGGACTGCGTCGCCGCTCGAACCCAGTTGGGTGAGACCGGGGAACGGTGGTACTTCGCCGGCCACGTCGGTGGAGGTCGCTTCAGTCTGGGTCGCGCCGTTGTCGCCGTACGGCGGCCGGCAGAAGCCGGCGATGAGCGAGTATGGCCGGCGCCTGAGCTCGAGCAGGTTGTTCGACGTGTTCCCCTCGCGGCACAAGCAGGTCCCGTCGCCCAGGTCCTCCTGGAACACGCCGATGTGGTCGCCGTATCCATCCATCTCCCAGTCGAAGATCACGAGGTCACCGAGCTGGGGGCCGGACTCATGGAAGCGACCCGCGTCCTCGAAGTTCGTTCGCACGTAGGGCACGTACGCCCACCCCTTGGTGGTCGTCTGCTCGAGACCGGGCACCTCGACCGTCTCACCGTCGCGGGAGAAGCCGCCCTCCAGCAGCGCCCGGCTCACCGTCATCGCACACCAGGGCCCGGTGACGCCGTACCACTCGGTGATCCAGTTGTGGTTGGACCCGTCGGGGTCCTCACCGAGCCCGTCGTTCCGGACGAAGAAGTCGAGCACCGCGGTGGCCGTACCGACCGGGCCGCCGGGAGCGAAGGGGAGGTCGACGGGGGGGTTCGGGTCCTGGTCCCTCGGGACGCCCTCCGACCCCGGCTCCGGGCGCTCACTGTCAACGGGTAGATCGCTCATGGCACCTCCGCGTTGGGACAGGATGGGAAAGAGGCGGGATCGATGTACGTCGGGTCGGGGAGAATATCGAACTTCGTCTCGAAAGTGAAGGGATCCTCTCGTGAGTGGCGACGGACGTATCGGCGACGACGGCGCGTCAGCGGAGACACTCGTCTGCAATGGCCTCAACGCGGCCACCGGTAGCTACCTCCTCCCGGAGATACCGACGTCGGTGGTGTCGCAGCTGGCTCTCGGCGAGAGGCTCGAGACCAGCGAACGCGAGGAGCTCCGGGCCAGGTACCTCGCGCTCGCCGGGGGCATCGACTACCGGGCCATCGACAATGTCGAATCGGGCGACCTGAGCCAGGCTGGTTGGGGAGTCGTCTTCGCCCACGACGCGCCGCCTTCGACGCGTGAGGCCCTTCGCCCTCTCCTCGACCATCGACGAGCCCAGGCGAGCCGCGTCACCGACCTCTACCGGGAGTACGCAGGGCCCGACGGCCACCGGCCCAACGAAACCGCCGGCGCATTCGTGGCCCGTCATGGCGTCGCGCCGGGCGAGCGGGCCAATCCGGCTCAGATGCCCTACTACCTGCTCCTCGTCGGAGACCCCGAGCGGATCCCTTACCGGTTCCAGTACCAGATCGACGTCACCCGGGCGGTGGGGCGACTTCATTTCGATACCGACGAGGAGTACGCGCGCTACGCGGATACCGTGATCGCCTCTGAGACCGGTGCTGGCCGCCCCCGCTCGGCGACGTTCTTCGGCACCCGGAACGCCGACGACGTTCCCACGAGAAAGAGCTCCGAGTTCCTCGTCCGCCCATTGGCGCAACGGGTCGGCGAACGCGTGGCCGGCTGTGACGTACGAACGGTGCTCGCCGAGGACGCGACGAAGGCCCGCCTACGGGCGATCCTGGGAGGGGATGAGCGGCCATCGCTTCTGTTCGCTGCCGGTCACGGCGTCGGCTTCCCGAACGGCGACCCCCGCCAGCGGACCCACCAAGGGGCCCTCCTCTGCCAGGACTGGCCTGGTCCGGTCCAGTGGCGGACCGAGATCCCTCACGACTTCTACATGGCGGCCGACGACGTCGCAGACGACGCGCACGTGGAGGGCATGGTCGCCTTCTTCTTCGCCTGTTACGGGCTGGGCACACCGAAGCACGACGACTTCACCCGCGAGGCGATGGGTACCCCCGCGGAGGTGGCTCCCTATGCGTTCGTCGGCCGATTGCCTCAGCGGCTCTTGGGCCATCCCAACGGCGGGGCGCTGGCCGTGGTGGGCCACGTCGAGCGGGCGTGGGGGTATTCGTTCAGCTGGCCGGGCGTCACCGACCCGAGCGACTCGTTCTCCGACTCGGTCTGCCGACTGCTCAACCACCTACCGGTCGGGGCAGCCGTCGAGCCTTTCAACGAGCGCTATGCCACCTTGGCCACCGAGCTGGAGTCGGAGAAGGAGAACGTCGCCTTCGGGGAGACCCCGAACAGCGGGAAACTCTCGATGTTCTGGACGGCCCGCAACGATGCCCGCAACTACGCGGTGTTCGGGGACCCAGCCGTGCGGCTCCCCGGCTCTCGTTGACCCAGCGAGCGCGGTAGCGCCTGCTCAGGAGGCCGGGACGGTGAATGTCCGGGTCACGATGACCCGGGGGCTGAACGGCGCGTGGTCAGCGGCGACGAACTCGGCGACGAGGAGGTGCGTTCCAGGCGACACTTGAACCTGGTCCTCCAGCCCGAAGGTCATGGACTGCAGCTGGTCGTCCACGGTCAGGTGGACGTGGCCCTCGTCGGGCTTCAGATCCCTCGTCGCGGTCGCCACGATCCGCGCCCCTTCGAGACTGAGCCGTACCGTGACCGAACCGCCAGGAATGCTCGCTCCGGCGGCCGGCTCGATGATGTCCAGCGTGGCGGTCGAGCTGGGCCGGGGGCCACTCGCCTGTGTTGCGGTCCCGTGGCCGGGGGGGTCGTCGGCCCCGCAGGCGGTGAAGAGCAGGGCCAAGGCAGCCACGGCCACCAGGGTTCTCCGACGCATGATCATCCTTCCTTGTTCGGTCATCTCGGCATGGGCAGGTCAAGAGGGACGAACAGGTGGTCCCCCTCCGGCGTGATGGCGGTCAGCTCCAGGATCCATTGACCGGTTGGCGCGGTGAGGTCGGCCACGAAGTGGCCGGGCCCGAGGCGTCTGGGCGTGGAGGCGACCGGTTGCCCCTCGCCTCCGATGGAGGTGACCGTTGCGCTATCGATAGGCAGCTCCTTGCCGTCGTTGGAGAAGAAGGTGGCGTGGAACTGCGTCGGGCCGGGACGCTCGGGGTCGGTGTAAACCTGCACGGAGCGTCCCTGAGGCAGCGTGACATCCCAGATCGTGAGCTGGCCCGGGACCCTTGACTCGGTCACCTGCAGCCCGGGAACCGCGGTGACGAGCTGGAGGGGCACCTCCACGGCGTCATCGCCGCGCTGGACAGCTACGGTGACCCGCCAGCGGCCGGGCACGGGCAAGCCCGTTCCCGAGGCGGAGTAGATCCCTGCCGGCCCCTCCACGAAGTCCAGGGCTGTTTCGCTCGCCGCCGGGTTGGCCGGCAGGGCGAACCGGGCGCTGACCCGCTCGGCGCTGACCGGCGTGCCCGTGTCGTAGTCGCTGATCCGCAAGCTGAACCGGTTGTCGCCCGCCGTCCCTGGCGAGGCGCTCAGGCGGACCTTGATGGTGGTGCCGAAGTCGCTGCCCTCGACGACGACCGTCGAAGGGGCCGGCGCCCGATCCTTGGCCGGCGGAGCGGCGGTCGTCAGGAATCCCGTGACCGTGAACACGGCTGCGGTCACGGCCACCTCGGCGCTGCCGACTCGGCGCAGCCCCCGCAGGGAGCGGCCTGCGGCGGGAACGTTGCGGTAGTGGTTGACCGCACCCAGGGCGGCCAGGGCGATCAGAAGGCCGGACTTGGCCAGGATGAGGCGCCCGTAGCCGGTGCCCAGGAGTGCATCCCAACTGCCGACCTCGTCGACGGCCCGGATGACCCCGGTGGCCACCAGCACGCCCATGGCGATGCCGGCGCCGACTCCATAACGACGGGCTGCGGTGGCCCCGGCGCCATCAGGCCGGCGGCCCAGGCCGACGAGGAGGGCGACCAGGCCTCCGAGCCACGCTCCGGCGGCGAGGAAATGCAGGCTCTGGAGCCACACCATGGCCCACGACGCAGCGGCGGCGTGCCCGGCGTGCACGTGGGCGACCAACGCCACCACTCCTCCGGCGCCCACCAGCGCGGTCCCCGCCCCCCAGCGCCGGGCGCTCCCGTTCCGGAAGAGGAGGAGACCGGCGCCGGCGAGACCCAGGCCCAGGCCTCTCCAAAGCACCGAACGTCCCAGCGGTGCCCGCAAGAACTCACCGAGGGGCGCCCCGGCCGTCGCCCGTTGCCCCTCAGCGAGCGCCAGGACTCCCACCGCCGCCACGACCCAGGCCACGGCGAGCAGGACGATGACAGCTCGGCGACGCTGCCCGAAGGCGAAGAGGCCGATCCACGACCCTCCGACCAGCACGGCCAGGCCGCCGTAGATGAGGAGGCGCCCACCCACTCCGAGCACGGACCGGTTGCCGGGACCGGGGGTCGCGGGGCGGACGGCGTCCTCGGTGACGGCCTGGCCCACACCGAAGGCGAATGATCCCGCGGTGAGGTGGCCGTCGACGCGTGACACGATCCGCCAGTTGACGGTGTAGACGCCCCGATCCAGCGGCTGCAGCCCCAGGCGCAGGGTCTGTGGATCGCCGGGCACGAGCTCGAGGCGGCCGGTGCCGTACGAGCCGCCCTGGCGGTCCAGAACCTGGACCGAGGAGAACCCGAGCTCGGGGGGCTCGGTGAACGTGAGGGTCACCGCCGGCGGGGGCTCGCCCAGCACGGCCTGGCCCTGGGGGACCGAGGTGCTGAGCACCCCGTGGGCCTCAGCCCCGGGCGCGTGCAGCCCGACCCCCAGGGCGGCCAAGGTCACTACGAACAGCACCTTGCGCATGAATAGCCCTGTGCGGTGCTCAGGAACCGGTGGCAGCCTTGGCTGAGGATGGGGCCGGAGCGGCTGGTCCGGTGGGTCTCCGCCGGCGGGCGCTGACGCCGGATGCCAAGCCCGCAGCACCGACCACCAGACCCAGGACGGCCAGGACAGTGGCTCGAGTGGCTGCGCTCTCGGCGTCACCGGCCTGCGATGTCGCCGCGGTGCGCACCTCCTCGATGCGGGGCTCGACGCGCTCGATGCGCGTGGCCAGCTGCCCGGGGCTGGGGTCCTTCACCGGGAACTGGATCTCGGCCGCGTCCTGGGGAGAGTCGAACGTCCTGTCCGAGGAGGTGAAGGACTCGTCGATCTGCTGGCCCTTGACCGTGCCGACGAAGCGGAAGGTGTAGGTGCCGGGCCGGCTCGGGACCATGGGCGACCGGTACTCACCAGGCGACCCGAAAGCGGGGGCGAGGGGCAGGGGGCCCGCCTTCTGGTCCCCGAAGGTCACCTCGACCTTGAGGGCGTCACCGACGTCGGTGATGGGGCCGGCGCCGTCGCTGACGCGGAGCTGGACGGCGTTCAGGAAGCCGGCGTAGGCCGGTTCGTTGAGCCAGCCGACGACCATCTGCACGGTGCCGACCGTGCGGCGTTCATGGGCGGAGGCGCCCGACGCCAGCGGTCCCACCAGCAGGGCTGAGCCCAGGGCGGCCGCGGCGAGGCGCGCAAAGCGAACTCGCATGACTATCTCCTCGTTGTCGTGCCGACCCAGCCGGGCCGGCCTTCCGTCTATGGACCTGCTTCAGGCGGCAACGAGGTCGTTCGGAGGGCCCCGAGCGGGAACTGCGACGGCGAAGGCCGACAGCGCCGGGCGGAACCAGGCGTCGGGCCGCCAGCGCACAGGACGCGAGCGTCGGAGATGCAGGTCGCCGGCACGCAGGCGCTCCCCGAGTCGCTCGCCGGCCTCCTCGATCTTGTTCACCAAGCGACCGGCGAGGAACCCGACCAGTGCCTGAAGGGGTAGTCCCAGGGCCAGGACGGTGGCGACGTCGTGCAGCGGGGCATGGGCGACCACGCGCTCGCCGACCTCCAAGGCGGTGAAGGCCAGCATCTGGGCGACCGGCAGGGCACGTGACCAGCGGAAGGTCCCTCGTCGCCGTCCGACCGAGCTCAGGCCTCGACCGAGGCCGATCAGGAACACCGAGGCGAGACCCAGAAGGGCGATGAAGACAGCGGCGCTCAGCGCAGAGGGCAGATAGCCGTGTCCGGTGCTGGCCAAGAGGGTGTGGCGCTCATGGTGGTCCGGAGCCAGCAGGAGGTATTCGCCTACGTGACCGGCGCCGACGCCGGCAAGCGCGAGGGAGGCGACGACCAGCAGCTGGCTGGGTCGCACTCTCCGCTTCATGATCCGATCGTACTGGTGGGGCCAGCGAATTGGTGGTCGACCCCGGCTCCCGATGCCCGTCGCGCCGGGCGTGATACTCGACTGCCGACGGGTCGTCGGCCCCGTCGGCTCTACGCCGCCGTACTGCCCTCGCTGGCCCACGGCCGCCTCGCTGCCCGTCCCGGATTGGGTTTCAGAGCTCGGCGGAAGCGGTCGCGCATCGACCTTTGTCAAGGCTCCCGTCCGGCGCCGGGTGATAATCCAGTGTGTGAACCAGCCCCACGAGGAGGGCGACACGTGACGGCAACCGTCGCCTCGACGCTCGTCGGGCGCCGCGCCGAGCGCGCCGTGCTGACCAACGCGCTGGACGCAGCGGCAGCGGGCCGTGGCGGACTGGTGCTCGTCGCGGGGGAGGCCGGCATCGGGAAGTCGCGCCTGGCGGCGGCGGCCGCAGCGGAAGCGGAGGCGCGCCGGTGGCCGGTCCTGCACGGGCGGGCTGTCGACATGGGGGCGCCGACGGCGTATCGACCGCTCGCCGAGGCGCTGTCGGCGGCAGTCCGCCGCGGAGTCGGGCCGGATACCGCGGCGATCGAGCCGTACCGTTCCACGCTCGGACGGCTTGTCTCGGAGTGGCGAACAGATGCGCCGGCGCCGGTGGACCAGTCCCAGGTGGCGGTGGCCGAAGCGATCCTCCGTTTCCTCGGATCGCTGGCCGAAGGTGGCGCGGCGATGGTCGTCTTCGAGGACCTGCATTGGGCCGACCCCGACACCTTGGCGGTCATCGACTACCTGGCCGACAACCTCGGCGCCGAACGGGTGGTCTGCGTTGCCACGGCGCGCGCCGAGGTGACGTCGCCGATGGCCGGGTTCGCGCGGCGGTTGCGCTCACGGCGAGCGGCGACGGTCATCGAGCTGGGGCCGCTGGATCGGGCGGCAGTGAGTGCCATGGTCGAGTCCTGCCTCGGCGCGTCCGAGGTGGCCGGTGAAGTGTTCGATCTCGTCGATCGGGCCGAGGGCGTCCCCTTCATGGTGGAGGAGCTGCTGGCGGCGGCCCGGGCCGAGGGCATGCTGTTCGAAGAGTCGGGCGCCTGGCGGGTCGAGGGGCGACTGAACGGCGTGGTGCCGGCGTCTGTTGCCGAGAGCGTCCAGCGACGAGTCCGCGCCTTGTCGAGCGAGGCCCAGCGGGTGGTGGCATCCGCCGCGATCCTCGGGCGCACGTTCCCCTGGGAGCTGCTGCCCTCGATCACCGGGCTGCCGGAGGACGTGGTCGTCGCCGCGCTCCACGCTGCCGTCGACGCGGAGGCGATCGTCTTCGACTCGGGTGGCGGTACCTTCGGTTTCCGCCACGCCTTGTCCCGCGACGCGGTGCTCCGGTCGCTCTTTCCGCCGGAGCGCGAGGCGCTGTGCCGGCGGGCGCTCGATGCCGTGGAGGACGCCTACCCATCGCTCGACGGGGAGTGGGGCGAGCTTGCTGCGGAACTGGCCGCCGGCGCCGGGGACGCCGCACGGGCGGCGACGCTGCTCGCCACGGTCGCCGAGGACGCGCTCCGGCAAGGGGCCCTCGCCACTGCCGAGGCGATCCTCGAGCGGGCCCGCCACCTCGTGGCTGGCGAGGGCGCCGCGAGCAGTGAGCGTGCTGACGTGGAGGAGCTGCTGCTGGAGGTCCTGGTGCTCGCCGGCAAGCGAGGCCGGGCCGTCGAGGTGGCAGGCTCGTTGCTCGAGGGGCTCGGCGGTGACCTCCGCTCGACGCGACGACGGGCCCAGGCACACCTACGCCTCGCACGCGCCGCGGTCGCCGCTACGAGCTGGACCGAAGCACGCCGCCATCTCGACCTTGCTGATCTCGAGGCCGCAGCCGGCGCCGGTGACGATGTCATCGCCCAGCTCGACGTGGTGCGGGCGCAGGTCGCCATCTTCGACGACCCTGATGATGCCCGCCGGCTCGCCCAGACGGCGCTCCAGGCGGCGGCACGGCTCGACCTACCGGATGTCGCCTGCGCGGCGCTCGAGGTGCTTGGGCGGGTCGAGCGGCCACGTGACCTCGAGGCGGCCGAGGCGGCCTTCACCGAGTCGTTGGGGACCGCAGAGCGCCACGGGCTCGCGGTCTGGCGGGTCCGTGCCCTGCACGAGCTCGGAACGATCGACATGCTCCGCGGCCGGGACACCAGCAGGCTCGAGGAGGCACGCAAGCTCGCCCTCCAATCCGGCGCGCTCGCCACCGCTGCGGTGGTCGACGTGCAGGTCGCGGCGGCGCTCGTGCTCTCCGACGACCCGGAATCGGCGATCGTCGCCACGCGGCGTTCGGCCGATCTGGCGACGAGGTACCGGCTCGATCGGACCTTCGCCGCGTCCCGTGCGCTCGAGGCCTACGCACATGCTCGGGCCCGCAGGGCGGAAGAGCTGCGGCAGTGCGTCGAACAGGCTCGATCGTTCGCGGCCGGCGCACCGGACATCGAGGTGAAGACCTCGAGCGCACTCGCCGTGCTGGCACTGGTGGAGGAGGACCGGCCGGCGGCGCGCCGAAACCTGGTCGCGGGGCTGAAGGCGGCTGCGGCGGGCGGCGACCACACCGCGGTGCCGGCAGTGGGGCTGTTCGCGCTCCTTCACGAGTGCGACGGCACCGCCAGCGCCGAGGTCGAGATCCCCGAGGAGTCTGTCCACTTTCTCGCCGCCGCGTTCCTGCGCTACGCCCGTGCCATCGCCGCTGGACGTGACGGGGACCCGGCGCGGGCGCTGAAGCTCGTGCGGGACGGCGACGCCCTGCTCGAGCACCACCGGTGGATGCGCCACCTCGGGCACCGGTTCCTCGCAGAGGCCGCGCTCGCCGACGGCTGGGGAGACCCGGTGCCATGGCTCCGGGACGCGGTAGGGCACTACGAGGAGAGCGGCGAAGAGCGCCTCGCTTCGGCATGCCGCTCGCTGCTCCGGAGGGCCGGCGCACCAGTTGCCCGGCGGAGGGATTTCAGCGGCGTCCCACCCGCGCTGCGCCCCCTGGGGGTCACCGGCAGGGAGTACGAGGTGCTGGAGCTGCTGGCGCAGGGATCGTCGAACAAAGAGATCAGCGGACGGCTCTACCTCTCGGAGCGCACCGTCGAACGCCACGTCGCCAACCTGGCGATCAAGACCGGTGTCGATGGGCGCTCCCAGCTCGTCGCATTCGCCGCCCGCAGCGTGCCCACGACCTGAGCCACGCCCGCCGAAAGACGTCGGTGTGGGTCACCGATGTTGTCGGCTCTCCCCCATGTGCGCGGCCGCAGGCGGCGCGCATCCTCCAAGGAGCGCTCGCGCCATCGAGCTCGGCGCCGGAGAGCGGATCGAACTCCAGGAGGAACCGATGAGCTACGCACCCGAAGCCCCGACCGTCCACGTGCCGGCGACACGCGTCGATGCGGACACCTACGTCGTCCACCAGGTCCAGCAGGGCCTCGGTGCGCCGGTGAGCGTCTACCTCAACTCGATGCTCATCACCGGCGCCGAGCCGGCGATCATCGACACCGGGTCGCTCAACAACCGGTCGCAGTGGATGGACGACGTCTTCGGCATTGTCGAACCCGCGGATGTGCGCTGGGTGTTCCTGTCCCACGACGACGCCGACCACACCGGGAACCTCGCCTCCGTCATGGACGCCTGCCCCAACGCGCAGCTCGTGTGCAGCTGGGCGCTCATCGAGCGGTTCAGCAACGCGTTCGGCTTCCCACTGGATCGGTGCCGGTGGCTCGACGACGGCGGACACATCGACCTCGGCGACCGACGCATCCGCGCCGTGCGCCCGCCGGTGTACGACTCACCGGCGACCCGGGGCTTCCTCGACGAGCGCACCGGCGTCTACTGGGGCGTCGACGCCTTCGCCACCCCGTGTCCCGACCAGCCGGTTCCCACCGTCGCCGACCTGGACCCCGGCTTCTGGGCGCAAGGCATGGCGATGTTCGTCCACCACGCCCTCTCCCCGTGGGTCGGCCTCGTCGACCGGCAGCGCTACGCCGCCGAGGTCAATCGCGTCCGCTCGTTGGGCATGACGACGATCGCCACCGCCCACAGCCCGCTCATCACCCCCGCCAGCATCGAAGACGCCTTCGATCTGCTGAGCGCCCTACCGGAGACCACCCCGCCGCCCGCTCCGGACCAGGCGGTGCTCGACCAGCTACTGGCCGGCGCCGCGCCGGCGTGACCGACCACAACAACGAGAGGAACGAGCCATGGCACACGTGAACATGACGAAGCAGTACCGAGTTCCGGCCGACGAGATGTGGTTGCGCATCGGGGACCCCGGGGCCCTCGCGGCCTGGCATCCGGCCGTCGACTCGACCGAGCTGATCGACGGGGGCGAGCGACGGATCAACCACCTCGGAGCCGTACAGCTCGTAGAGCCGATCGTCGACCGTGGCGACCGGCACTACACGTTTCGCATGTCCGAGCCGCCCCTGCCCCTCCAAGACTTCGAGTCGACGCTGCGCGTCCGGGATGACGGTCCGGGCCGCTGCGAGGTGCAGTGGGAAGCCACCTACCAGGCAGCCGGGGTCAGTGACACCGAGGCCGACGAACTCGTACGAGGCTTCTTCGTGGCGGGACTCGACGCGCTCTGAACGATGCCGAACGTGGCCACGACGAGGAGGCTCCCGAGGATGCCGGCCGGTCCTCCCCGTCGCAGGGTGCCTCCCCGGGGTGGCCGGGACGGGGTGCTCGTTCGTCGTGCTCGTGCGAGGTCGCCGGTGAAGCCGCCCAATGGCCGTGAGGCGGTCGCGCTCGCCCGCAGGTCGGGCCCCGGGTGTGGCGGCCCCCTCGGCCGGCTTCAGGGGCCAGAGCGCGCGAACAGGTGCCACCCGACCCACAGCCACCCGGCCAAGAGCAGCCACCGCCCCGCGCGTCGAGCCGTGAGCCGCGCCACCACCTGGCCGATGGTCGGGATGCGACCCCGGAGCAGAGCTGCGGCCTGGCAGCCCACCAGGGCGGCGGCGAGCACGTAGTAGCCGACGAGGGTGATGGTGCGGCTCACCGGCGCGCCATTTCGGCGCCGATCGCCATCCACCCGAAGAACGCCAGTGCCCGAGCCGGGCGCCAGCCGAGCAACTGGTCTGCCAAAGCACTCAGCGTGGGATGGTCGGCTCGCGGGTGCTGGAGGAACGCGGCGAGCTCCCAACCGGCGAGCAGCGCAAACAGGATGGCCCAGGCAAGGGCGCTACGAGGAGCGCCACGGCCGCGTTCGGAGGTCCGAGGCATGCGGGCGCCCGTGATGATGAAGGCGACGCCGGCGGCGGCGACCGCCCCGGTGGCGGTCCACGTGAACGAGGCAAGGCCTGCGACCCACCACGCGTATGCCATGGCGGCGACGAGGAGCGCCCGCCGGCGGTGGGCCTGTTCCACCGCGTCAAGTGTTGCCGACTTCTGGGCGAGTGGGTCGGCGGCACCTCGCCACCCGTGCCTCCGAATCCGCCCGTACGAGGCGACCGAGCCAGAGCCGGGTGCCCGGATAAGCTCTGCCCGTGGCCTCCTGGTCCGGCCGGGCCGCTCGTGCACTCTTCGCACTCGGTCTCACGCTGGCCATCGCGTCCCCTGTCCAAGGGCAGGAGGCGGGGCAGCCCAGGGTGCTCGTCGCCCGGGTCGCCGGGGCGATCACACCGGTCATGGCGAACCACGTCGACGCCGCGCTCGAGGAGGCCGAGGACCGGGGTCATGCGGCGGCGGTGATCACGATGGACACCCCCGGAGGCCTGGACACGTCGATGCGGAAGATCGTCCAGCGCATCCTCGCTGCCCGGGTCCCCGTCGTCGTCTACGTCAGCCCCCAGGGGGCCCGGGCCGCGTCGGCCGGCGCGATCATCACCTTCTCCGCCCACGTCGCGGCCATGGCGCCCGGGACCGCCATCGGGGCGTCGACGCCCGTCGACCTCGAGGGGGGCGACGTCGAGCGCAAGGTGGTCAACGACGCTGCCGCCTTCGCGGAGTCACTGGCGACGCTGCGCGGCCGCAACGTCGACTTCGCCGTCGACACGGTGCGCGAGGGCCGGTCGGCCGCAGCGGCCGAGGCGCTCGAGGTGGGGGCCGTGGACCTGCTCGCCGGGTCGCTGCCCGAGCTGCTGGAGGCGATCGACGGGCGGGAGGTGTCCGTGGCCGGCGGCGCACGCATCGCCATCCGGTCCGCCGGCGCGGTGATCGACCAGTTCGACATGAGCCTCCTCCGCCGTATCCAGCAGTTCCTCGCCGACCCCAACCTGGCGTTCCTCTTCCTGTCGATCGGGACGCTCGGCATCATCTACGAGATCGCCAGCCCTGGTATCGGGGCGGGCGGCGTCGTCGGGGCCGTCCTCATCCTCCTCGCCCTGTTCTCGCTCTCGGTGCTGCCGGTCAACGCCGTGGGCCTCCTTCTCCTCGCGATCGCCGTCGCCATGTTCCTCGCCGAGCTGTTCGCGCCGGGGGTGGGCATCGGCGCGGCCGGCGGGACGGTCACGCTCATCCTCAGCGGCGTCTTCCTCTTCCGTGACACCCCTGGGCTCGACGTCAGCCTGGCGGTCATCGCCCCGGTCAGCATCGTGGTCGGCGCCGCCGTGATCCTGGCCGGGCGGCTCGTCGTCCGGTCGCGTCGGGGGATCTCGACGGTCACCGGCGCCGGCCTCTTCCAGGGCCGCGTCGTGACGGTACGGCACGCCGACGGCGACCGGGCCCAAGCCTTCGTCGAGGGTGCGTGGTGGAACCTCCGCAGCTCCGGCGGCCGGCTGGCCGAAGGAGACGAGGTCGTGGTCATCGACGTCGACGGCTTGGACCTCGTGGTCGAGCCGCCATCGAATTCCCCAAACCGACCAGTGACAGGAGCCCCATGAGCGAAGCCTTCCTCTACGGCCTCGGGGGAGCAGTCGTGCTCTTCCTTGCCATCGTGGCCTCGGCCGTCCGGATCGTCGCCGAGTACGAGCGCGGGGTGATCTTCCGCCTCGGGCGGGTCATCGGGGCCAAGGGCCCCGGCCTGTTCTTCATCGTTCCGATCATCGACAAGATGGTCAAGGTCAACCTGCAGACCGTCACCTCCGACATCCCGCCCCAGGACGTCATCACCAAGGACAACGTGACCTTAAGGGTCAACGCAGTCACCTACTTCAACGTCGTCGATCCGGTGAAGGCGGTCGTCGCCATCCAGAACTACATGTACGCCACGTCGCAGGTGGCGCAGACCACGCTGCGCAGCATCCTCGGCCAGGTGGAGCTCGACGACCTCCTGCTCAAGCGCGACGAGATCAACCAGCAGCTCCAGACGATCATCGACGACCTCACCAATCCCTGGGGCGTCAAGGTGACCCTCGTCGAGGTGAAGGACGTGGAGCTTCCCGAGAGCATGCGCCGGGCCATGGGGCGCCAGGCCGAGGCGGAGCGGGAGCGGCGGTCGAAGGTCATCCACGCCACCGGCGAGTTCGAGGCGGCGGCGTCGCTCGGCCGGGCCGCAGCGGTCCTCGAGACCCATCCGGCAGCCATGCAGCTCCGCCTCCTGTCGACCATGGTCGAGGTCGCGGCAGAGAAGAACTCCACCCTCATCTTCCCCGTCCCCGTCGAGCTTCTCCGCCTCATGGACGTGCTGGGCAAGCAGGCTTCAGGCCAGGTGTCACCGAACGGCGACGGCCCCGCCGGGACGGCCGTCCAGGAAGACGCCGCCTTCGGCGAAGGCGGCGGCGAAGATCAGCGACAGGGTGGGCATCACCTTGACGAGGATGCCCCACGGGGCCCCTGACGACCGACTCCTCGGGCGCGATGTCGGGCGGCGGCACGGGCGGGTCGTGGGTCCACAGGCTCACGGCGAGGTCGTCACCCTCGTAGACGCGCGGCTCGACCCTGGGATCGAGCGTCGCCAGCGGAGCGCCGGTCCCGGCTAGGCGGCCAGCGACCGAGACCTCGATCTCGGCGCCGTCCTGGCGGGTTCGAGGCGCGACGCCAGCCAGTAGGTCACACGGCCGAAGGTGCACCGCGAGCCGGTTCGAACTGTTCAGCACGACCGCGTCGTCGACGCGCGGTCCGCACGCGGCGGCCACCGCCCCGCACGCGGCTCCGCCGGGTGGTCACCCCGCGGGGCGAGGTGAAGCACTGGTCCCGCCCAACACCAGCCCAACTCCGGCCACTCGCCTACAGCCGTCCTCCAGCACTGACGACAGTCCCATCACGAGTCGGGCTCCACGGAGGGAGGAACCTTGTCCTACCTGCATCATGACGCCCCAACCGCACAACCGCCGGCCTCTCCGACCATCACCGCCGACGACCTGGCGGCACCCTGGCGTCGGATCGTCGCCGTCATCATCGACGGTCTGATCCTCGGTCTCCCGATCGGCTTCATCGTCGGCTTCTGGCTGGCGACACAGACGGACGCCGTGGGGGACGCATTCGACGCGAGTGAGCCCGCCAACCTCCTCCCAGCCTACTTGCTGGCGGGACTCTTCGGGTTCCTCTACCAGGTCCCGCCGGTGGCCGTCTGGGGCCAGACCCTCGGCAAGAAGATCATGGGCATCCGCATCGTGTCGGGCCAGGACCTGACGCAGCCGGGCTGGTGGAGGGCGCTCCGTCGCTGGGGCATCTATGTCGCCCTGGGCATGATCCCGATCGTCGGTGGGCTCTTCTCCTGCGCCCTGCTGCCGCTGGTCGGCCTGGTCATGCTCTTCGTCCACCAGAAGCGCCAGGTGCCCCACGACTTGGTGGCCGACACCATCGTGGTGAACGACGGCGTCCACGCCTGGGCCTAGCCACCCGCGGGTGAGCGACCGTCCCGATCGGGTCGGTGAATGCCTGCCGCCACGGCGCTCAAGTGCGCAGCTGGTCGTTGAGCCGTGCCGCCTGTCGCATGAGGTGGTCGCGTTCGGGGAGGTTGGGCGCTGACCGGGCGGCTTCTGCGTAGAGCCTTGCGGCGGTGACCGGGTCACCGTCACGCTCGTGGAGGTACGCCGCCGCTGCGGCGTGGCGGGGCAGGAAAGGGTCGAGCCCGGCCAGGGCAGCCAGGCCGGCCCGCGGGCCGTCGGCCTCGCCGACCGCGACGGCCCGGTTGAGGCGGGCCACCGGGTTGTCGGTGAGGCGCAGCAGCTCGTCGTACCACTCGACGATCTGCACCCAGTCGGTCTCCTCGGCCGCCCGGGCGTCGGCGTGGAGCGCGGCGATGGCGGCTTGGGCCTGAAACTCGCCCAGGCGGTCGCGGGCGAGGGCTGTTCGGAGCAGGTCGACGCCCTCGGCGATCAGGCGGCTGTCCCACAGGCTGCGGTCCTGGTCGGCAAGAGGCACGAGCCTGCCGTCGGGGCGGGTCCGTGACGGGCGCCGTGCATGGTGAAGCAGCATGAGCGCGAGGAGGCCGGCGATCTCCTCATGGTCGGTCCTGGCCGCCAGCTGGCGAGTGAGACGGATCGCCTCGGCGGCGAGGTCGACGTCGCCGGAGTAGCCCTCGTTGAAGATCAGGTAGAGCACGCGCAGCACCGTGGCGACGTCACCCGGCTGGTTGAACCGGACGCCCGAAACGGTCCGCTTGGCCCTGCTGATCCGCTGGGCCATGGTCGCCTCCGGCACGAGGTAGGCCTGGGCGATCTGACGCGTGGTCAGGCCGCCGGCCGCGCGCAGGGTGAGGGCGACGGCCGAGGCCGGTGTCAGGGACGGGTGCGCGCACAGGAAGTACAGCTGGAGCGTGTCGTCCACCGCATCGGCCGGGCCGGGTATGGGCTGGCCCGCGACGCAGACCTCCCGGTGCCGTCGGGAGGTATCGGCGCGGGCGGCGTCGAGGAACCTGCGCCAGGCGACGGTGACCAGCCAGCCCTTGGGATCTCGCGGCGGGTCTTCCGGCCACACGCGCAGAGCCTCGACCAGGGCGTCCTGCATGGCATCCTCGGCCGCGGCGAAGTCGGCTCCGCGACGGACGAGGATCCCGATGACGGTGGGGGCGAGAGTCCTCAACCAGGCCTCGTCCACCGACCGTCACTCCGTGACCGTCGGGGGCGCAGCAAGGAACGGCCGCACCTCGAGCCACTCGTGGATCGGCTTTCCACCCGCGCCCGGAGCCGCGGACAGCTCGCCGGCCAGCTCGAGCGCCCGCTCGTAGGTCTCGACGTCGATCACCATCCAGCCGGCGATCAGATCCTTGGTCTCCGCAAACGGGCCGTCGGTGACCGGCGACCGTCCTTCGCCGTCAGAGCGGACGAAACTGCCCTCCGGGGAGAGGGCCTGGCTGTCGACGAACTCGCCGGTGGCCTCGAGGCGAGCGGCAAAGTCCTGCATGTACTGCACGTGGGCGGCGACCTCCTCCGGTGTCCACCGGTCCATCGGCACGTCGTTGACCGCTGCCGGCGCCCCCCGGTAGTGCTTGAGCAGCAGGTACTTGGCCATGTGTTCTCCTTGGTGCGGTACGGCCCATTGTGGCCGTGTTCACTCCCGAGACGGAGCGGCGCACGGGTTCTCGACATCCCACCGAGAAGTTTCCCGGCCGACTTCGGAGACTCCGCATGGGCGGCTAGAAAACCACCTCGGCAAGGGCATCCACCTGCGCGGGGTCGGCGACGGTGGGGTCCAGGATGAGCTCGTCCACACCCACCCCGGCGTAGGCGTCGACGGCGCCTCTGATCGCCTCGGCCGACCGCAGTGCACTGCCGGAGATCATCTCCGCCACGTCGCCGCCCATAGCGGCGTAGTAGTCGAGAAGGTACTGCCGGGAGTTCTCCTCATGGTCGCCCAGGGAGTAGTACGCGAGGGCGACGATCTTGGCGCGCCCCGCCCGACCGCCCTCCGTCCACGCCGACTGGACCCTCTCCACCATGCCGGCCACCGCGTCGGGGGGAAGACCTCCCGCGGTCCAGCCCTCGGCGAACCGCGTCACGCGGCCGATACTGGCGTCGGCCGTACCCCCGAGCAGGAGTGGCACCGGCTGCCGCAGCTCCGTGGGGACCACCGATCTTGCGCCGTCGAGGAGCGGTTCCCCCGCCCACGCCTTCCCGAGACCCTCGAGCTGCTCGTCGAACCGGCGCCCCCTGGTGGCGAAGTCCCGGTCGGTACTGATAGTCGGTTGCACGCCAACCGATGCCCAGCCCGAGGGTCAGGCGTCCGCCGGTCAACAGCTGGACGCTCGCAGCCTGCTTCGCCAGCTCCGCGGTGCTGCGGGCAGGGGCGATGAGGACATTGGGTAGGAACCGGATCCGCTCGGTCACGGCGCCCGCGGCGGCGAAGAGCGTGAGCTCCTCGTAGCCGGGGTATGAAACGGCACCGATCGTCGCCAGGCTCGAGAACCCGGCGGCGTCCGCTCGGCGCGCCCATTCGAGCAACTGGGGACCTGTCGCACCGGCGACGGTGTTGGGTATCCCGATACCTATTTCCATCGCAACGCCCCTTTCCGCGTAGGTCCCGCAGCGTATACAGACCGCCCTTGCCGTCACGTCTACCGTGGACCGGTGACCGGCCTGGACCCGGAGGTGCGGCGGTGGGTGGCGGAGGCGCCTGTCGGCCGCCTGGCCACCGTAGGGTCGGGTGGGCGCCCGCACATCGTTCCGGTCACCTTCTTCCTCGACGGCGACGAGATCGCCTCCGCCGTCGACCACAAGCCCAAGACGACGACTGATCTGAAGCGGCTCAGGAACATCGAGGCGAACCCCGCCGCTTCCGTCCTCGTCGACCACTATGAGGCCGACTGGTCCCGGCTCTGGTGGGTGCGAGCGGATGGCAACGCCCGCGTCCTGACGTCGGGGGAGCGGCGGGAGCGAGCAGTGGCCGGACTCCTCGAGAAGTACCCGCTGTATCGAAAGACGCCACCAGAGGGGCCGGTGATCGTTCTTGCCGTCACCCGCTGGTCGAGCTGGTCCGCCGGTGCCCGCCGCCATGCGGGCGATGTCCAGGGTTAGCGACGGCTCAAAGAACGTCGGGGTTTCGCGACCGGTACCGGGTCAGGCGGGGATTGAATGGGCAGAAGCGCGTCGATACGCCGAACCGGAGAAGGAAGAGATCTCGTCATGGACCCCCTGGGCCAGCCGCTGTTCCTGTTCTGCATGCTGGCCGTGAACACGGTCGGCTTGTGGGCGTCGTTCTACCTGGGCCGAGGAGCGAAGCCGCGGCCGCCGGCGCCCGAGACCCAGCTCCCGGACCAGCAGCGGTACTCGGCCCAGCCGCGGGTGCCGCTGGCTGCCGAGGCGTTGGTGGCGCCGCTGGCCGCTCCGAGGGCTCCCGAGGAGGACGCATCCGTGCCGCGGGTGACATTCGCCGACGTGGCCGGCCTCGACGAGGCCGTCGAGGAGATGCGCGAGCTCAAGGAGTACCTGCTCGACCCGACCCGGTTCAGCCGCCTGGGGGCCTCGCTGCCCCGGGGGGTGCTGCTGGTCGGGCCGCCCGGGACCGGCAAGACCCTGCTCACCAAGGCGCTGGCCGGGGAGGCCGGCGTTCCCTTCCAGGTGGTGTCCGCCGCCAGCCTGGTCGAGATTTACGTCGGCGTCGGCGCCCAGCGGGTCCGCCAGGTGTTCGCCCAGGCCCGGAAGAAGGCGCCGTCGATCGTCCTGATCGACGAGCTCGACGCCATCGGGCGGACCCGGGCCCGGCAGGCCGCCGGCGGCCAGGAGGAACGGGAGAGCACGCTCAACCAGCTCCTTCTGGAGATGGACGGCTTCGACCCGGCCGCCGGCGTCCTGGTCGTCGGGGCCACCAACCGCCCGGACGTGCTCGACCCAGCCCTGCTGCGGCCGGGACGCTTCGACCGCCGGCTGTTCGTGAGCCCCCCGGACCAGCGGGGCCGGCGGGCCATCCTCGCGGTCCACGCCCGGAACAAGCCGCTGGGGGGTGGGGCCAGCCTCGACGCTGTCGCCCGACGGACCACCGGCTTCACCGGCGCCGACCTGGCCAACGTCCTCAACGAGGCCGCCCTGCTGAGCGGTCGCCGCCACAAGCCCTACCTCGGTCCCGATGAGCTGGAGGAGGCCATCGACCGGACGATGAGCGGCCCGCAGCGGTTCAGCCAGGTCATCTCCGACCGGGACAAGGCCCTCATCGCCTACCACGAGTCCGGCCACGCCGTGGTCGGCTGGGCCGTGGCCCAGGGCCACGAGGTGCATCGGATCTCGATCGTCGCCCGCGGCCAGTCCCACGGCTACACGTTGTCGGTCCCCGTGGAGGACCGCCTGCTCCTCACCCGCAGCGAGTTGTCGGCGCAGCTGGCCGTGCTGCTGGCGGGGCGGGTGGCGGAGGAGCTGGTGTTCGGCGACCCGACCACGGGAGCCGAGGAGGACCTGGCCCGGGCCACCGTCCTGGCGCACAAGATGGTGCGGGAGTACGGCATGAGCGAGGTGGGGCTCCGCAGCTTCGGTCGGGCCGAGGAAGTCGAGGTCGAGGGGGCGACGCCTGCGGTTCCCGCCCGGGTCGACGCCGAGATCGACCGGCTCATCGAGGAGGCGCACGTCCGGGCACGCGCCATCCTGACGGACCACCTCGACCACCTCGACCGCCTGGCCGACCGGCTGATGACGGCGGAGACGCTGGAGAAGGCCGAGATCGACCAGCTCCTGGCCGAGGTGCCGAGGCGCAAGCCGGCGCCTCGCCGCACCGCGGGCTCCACCCACGCCGGCGGTGCCGAGCCGCCCCTCCGCCGCCGCCCGGCCCGGAGCCGGCCGGCCGAGGCGTCGAAGGAACGCCCCCCGACCCGCCGGTAACAACCGAGTGGTCCGGATTCGGCGTGTAAGGCGGGCCCGGCCGCGGTTCCGGTGACGATGAACCGAACGACCGTCGGCGCTCAGCCGAGAATCCCGGCGAGGACCCAGCCGAGCCCGGTCTCGAAGTTGCCCCGCAGCTCTTCGGCGCTGAGCGGTCCGCCGGCACCGGGCTCGACCGGGGGATGGGTGGCGAAGGCGGCGAAACCGATGGTGTGGACGATCAGCACGCGGAGCGCCTCCACGGCGGGCCGTCCTCCGACCCCGCCTCGGGCGAGCAAGGCGGCCATGACCTCGCCGAGCCGGCGGGCGTTCGGGCCCCGGGCGCCTTGGCGGGCCAGGTACAGCGGCACGAGGTCGGGATGCTCGACCAGGACGTCGTAGGTGGACATCAACAGACCCCGCAGCCCGGCGCGGGGATCGGTCACCTCCGGCTGCTCCACTGCGCCCAGGACATCGTCGAGCACCTCGTCGATCAGCGCCGCTTTGCTGGCCACGTGGCTGTACAGGGCGTTGGGGGCGACGTCGAGCCGCCGGGCGACGGCACGCATCGACAACCCGTCCAACCCGTCGCCGGCGAGGACCTCCCGGGCGGCGGCCAGGACGGCGCCGCGGGAGAGGCCGGCACGTGCGCCGGGCGTGCGAGGCGATCCCACGGTTGCCAACTGTACAGTGTCCAGCTATATTGGACACCGTACAGCTCGTCCGAGGAGGAATCCATGATCCGTGGTGTCGCCGCCGGTGTCCCGTTCGTCGCCGTTCCGCCCGCCCTGCCGTCGCCCGCGGTCCCGGTGGTCCTGGGATGGCACCTGCTCGACCCGCCCCGCACCGAGGCCGCGTTCGCCGCTGCCCTTCCCCTCGCCGGCCTCGACGCCTGGCGCATCTACCTCGGGCTGCCCATGAGCGGATCGCGCCTCCCGCCCGGGGGCTTCGACCAGGTGATGCGCCTCGCCTTCGACGACGCCGTGCTCAACGTGTACGGCCCGATGGCCGAGCAGTTGGCCGGCGAGGTCGAAGAGGCGTGGTCGGCCCTGCGGGCGCAGCTGGGCATCGGCGACGGGCCCATCGGCTTGCTGGGCGGCTCCTTCGGCGCCGCCGCCGCCCAGCTGGTGATGGCCGAGGGGCTCGTCGACGCCACGGCCGCCGTGCTGGTCAGCCCGCTCGTACGGCTGCGACCGACCGTCGAGGCCATGGGCCGCCGGTTCGGCGTCTCCTACGAGTGGTCGCCGCCGTCGCTTGCCGTCGCCCGCCGGCTGGACTTCGTGGAACGGGCGGACGAGATCGCCGCCCACGGCCAACCGGCCGTCCTCCTCGCCGTCGGCGAGGACGACGAGCCCGAGGCCTTCGTCGGCCCGGCGACACAGCTCCGCGACGCGCTACGGGCCGGGTACGACGACGCGACGCGCGTCGAGCTCGTGACCGTGCCGGGCATGGCCCACGCCCTGGCCGCGGAGCCGGGCGCGGAGCCCGAACCGCAGTCGCCCCATGCCGCAGAGGTCGACCTGCATGCCGTGAGGTGGCTTTCCCGCCACCTCACGGTCACCGCGTCGCCGGCTTTCTCCGGATGAGCTGCTCAGGTCAGGTGAAGACCACCCGGGCCTTCACCGCGGCGTGCTGGACGTCGTGCATGGCTTGGTTGACGTCCTCCAGCCGGCGGCGCTCGTCCTCCACCCTGGTCAGGCCGGCCTCGTGCAGCTCGAACCGGAGACCTTGACCGCCTTGTAGGTGGTGACGCCGGCGCAGGTCAGCGGCGCGGCCTCGAAGGGGTCGATGCCCTCCGGGACCTTGCCGACGTAGCTGGCGTAGCCGAGCGCGTACTCCCCCCATTCCGCCATCGATGGCGTACCCGGTGCTCTTCTGGCGCTCGCACAGCGTCTCCCAGCCGGTGATGCAGTAGACCCACGAGCGAACCGCCGTGGCGCGAAGAAGGAGGGGCTCTCCGCGGAGGGCCCCTCCTTCCGGGGGCCCTACTGGATGTCGGCGTCGGGCGGAGCGATCTGGAAGGTCTGCTCCGCCTCCACCGCGGCGACGCCCGGCAGTCGTTCGAGCGCCGGCCGCCGGTCCGCCGGCACGGAGCCGGTGATGATCCCCATGGCGTCGAGGACCTGGTCGACGTGCATGCCCGCGCCCTCGAGCTGCTTGGCTACGCCCTTGACATCGGCGACGTGGTCGTCGCCGACGGTCACGGTGATCTTCTCGTCGTCCATCCCGTGAGGGGCTACTGGGGCGCCTGCACGAGGCCGGCGCCCACGTCGACCGAGGGGACGTTGAGCGGTCGAGCGGTCTGGATGAGCCGGGTCCAGAGCGCCATGCCTCGCAAGCCCGTGGCCTGGCTGATCAGCGCGGCCACGCCGGCCACATGCGGCGTCGCCATGCTGGTGCCTGAAATGGTGTGGTAGCGGGTCGGCATGAGCCACGAGGAATACACCGCCACGCCCGGCCCGGCGATGTCGACCTTTCCACCGCCGACCGGGTTGCTGCGGGCCGAGAAGTTGGCGATGCGCAGGTTGGCATCGACCGCTCCCACGGCCA
This sequence comes from Acidimicrobiales bacterium, assembly GCA_035540095.1. Classification (GTDB taxonomy): domain Bacteria; phylum Actinomycetota; class Acidimicrobiia; order Acidimicrobiales; family AC-14; genus CADCTB01. The sequence continues at coordinate 30,409 of DATLHA010000008.1, forward strand.
TGATCGACGGGCTGTTGGCCGGCATGCCGACGAACCCGACGTTGCCGGCGGCCCGGTTGGCGTTGTTGCCGGCGGCGGCGATGATGAGGCTCCCCGCCTGCAGTGCTCGTTGCCCCGCCGTCTCATACGCCTGGGACACCTGCCGCACGTTGGCTCCGAGCGACATCGAGATGACTCTCGCCTGGTTGGTGACCGCCCAGTTGATGCCGGCCAGGATGCTGGAGTCCGACCCCGAACCCTGGTTGCTGAGCACCTTGCCGACGAGGATCGTGTCGTTGGTGGCCACGCCGTAGCGCCGGCTCCCGCCCGGAGGCGTCTTCGGGCCGCACGAGGTGCCGACGCAGTGGGTGCCGTGGCCGTGCCCGTCCTGGACGGCCTGGCCGGTCACGAAGGACCGGGAGATGACGGGCCGGCCCACGAAGTCGGCATGGTTGAGGGCGAAGCCGGTGTCGAGGACCGCCACGCGCACGCCGGCGCCGGTCTTGGCCGATGTCGACGCCCGCGTCGCCTGAAGCCCCCATGTGGAGCTGGCGTTGTCGGCGAAGAGGGCGGCGATATCCGCCTCCGTCTCCTGCTCCGGCGACACCGGTAGCTGCTCGTACAGGTTCAGGACGCCGTCGCGGTACCCGCGGATGTAATCGACGGAGACCATCACGTCCTGGATGGCGTACTGGATGCGCTCCGGCTCCACGGCCAGGATGCGGGGATCGGCTTCCAGGGCACTCAGGGCGCCGGCCTCGGTGGGATCGGCCGACACCACGGCCACGCCGAGGGCGGCGAAGACGGTCGCGTCGGCCGACTCGGTCTGCTCGGGGTCCAGTGCGCCCTCTTCGAAGTCGAGGGTGCTGGCCACGCTGGAGAGGCCGGCACCTGACTGGAGCGCCTGGTTCATTCCCCTCGCATCACTCTGCAGCTCGTCGTTGAACACGACGAGATAACGCCCGGTGAACTCACCGGTTTGATCGGACAGAGTTGCGTCGGACCCGTTTGCATCGGGCCGACCACCGTTTGTATGGGGCACGAATAGCCTCCTTGTTCGCCGTTCGCCGTGGTGGAAAACCTAGTGCGGCCCGTCGTGCTATGCACCCCTGCTAGCACCACTTTCTTGGTGAAAGGTGCCACACCGAACGAAACATCTTCATCCTGCACATGTGTCCATTGCAGATGTTGATTGCGGATGTGAACGGCGGACAGCCGGACGGTACGGTGACCCGGTGATCATCAACCGATGGGACGACGCCGGCGCCGCCTGTTGGTCCGGTCCCGTCGGTGAGCGGGTGTACACCTCGCGGCTGCTCGGCGTGGACCCGGACCTGGTGCTCCACGGCGGGGGCAACACGTCGGTCAAGGTGCGGCACACGACCGTGTTCGGAGAGGAGGTCGACACGCTCGTGGTGAAGGGCAGTGGCTCCGACCTTGCCGACATGGACGAGTCCGGCTTCGCCTGGCTACGGCTGGAGGCCGTGGCCCGGCTCGCCCGGCTCGACGCCTTGAGCGACACCGAGATGGCCGACCAGTTGAAGCTGGCCGCGGTCGTCGCCGGCGGGCCGGCGCCGTCGGTGGAGGCCATCCTCCACGCCCTGCTGCCGGCCCGCTTCGTCGACCACACCCACGCCGACGCGGTGGTGACCATCACCAACACGCCGGCCGGCGCAGACATGGTGCGCGAGGTCTACGGCGAGCGGGTGCTGGTCGTGCCGTACGTGATGCCGGGCTTCAAGCTGGCCAAGCGCTTCGGCGAGCTGCTGGCGGGCGGGGGGCTGGCCGGCGACGTGCAGGGGGCTGTGCTCGTGAACCACGGGATCTTCACGTGGGGGGAGACGGCGAAGGACTCCTATGACCGGATGATCGAGCTGGTCCAACTCGCCGACCGGTACGTGACCGGCCGCCGGCGCCCGTGGCCGGCGGCGCCCCCGCGGACGAATGCACCGACCGACCGGCTGCAGCGGGCACGGCTCCGGGCCGAGGTGTCGGCCGCCGCCGGCCGGCCCATGGTGATGCGCAGCCACACCGATGACGAGGTGATCGCCTTCATCGCCCACCCGGATGTCGCCGCCTTCACCCAACGGGGCACGGTGACGCCCGACCACGTGATCCGCACCAAGCCCTGGCCACTGCTGGGCCGTGACGTCGACGGCTACGTGCGCAGGTACGGCGAGTACTTCGACACCCACCGCGGCAACCGGGAGCTGCAGCAGCTGGATCCCGCCCCCCGGGTCGTGCTCGACCCCGAACTGGGCATGGTCTGCGCCGGCGCCACGCGGCGCGACGTGGAGATCGCCGGCGACATCTACCGCCACACCATGAAGGCGATCCTCGACGGCGAGGCGCTCGGCGGCTACCGGCCGGCCACGATCGCCGACCTGTTCGACGTCGAGTACTGGGTGCTCGAGCAGGCCAAGCTGCGCCGGGCGGCAGCGGCCCCGCCGTTCGCCGGCGAGGTGGCGTTGGTGACGGGCGCCGCCGCCGGCATCGGCCGGGCGTGCGCGGCGGCGCTCATCGGCGAGGGTGCGGCCGTCGTCGGCGTCGACGTCGATCCCGAGATCAAGACCGGCTTCGACGGCCCCGACTGGCTCGGGCTCGAGGCCGACGTCACCGATGACGAGGCCATGCAGGCCGCCCTCGACACGGCCACGGAGCGGTTCGGCGGTCTCGACATGCTGGTGCTCAACGCCGGCGTGTTCCCTGCCGGCACGCGGATCGAGGCGCTGGAGCCCGGCGCGTGGCGGCGGGTGATGGCGGTCAACCTGGACGCCAACGTGTCCCTCCTGCGTGCCGCCCACCCGCTGCTCGCTCTGGCGCCGGCCCCACACCGGGGCCGGGTGGTGGTGATCGGCTCCAAGAACGTCGCCGCGCCGGGCCCCGGCGCCGGCGCCTATTCGGCGTCGAAGGCGGCACTGACCCAACTGGCTCGGGTGGCGGCGCTGGAGTGGGGCGGCGAGGGGATACGGGTGAACGTCATCCACCCCAACGCAGTGTTCGACACCGGCATCTGGTCCGACGACGTTCTGGCCGGGCGGGCCGCGCACTACGGCATGACGGTCGAGCGGTACCGCACGAGCAACGTGCTCGGAACCGAGGTGTCCAGCGCCGACGTCGCCAGGCTGTGCCTCGCCATGTGCGGGCCCGCCTTCGCCAAGACGACCGGGGCGCAGGTGGCCGTCGACGGAGGGAACGACCGGGTCATCTAACCGATGCGAGCGGCGATCACCCACCCGGCCGACCCGAGGACGACGCCACCGGCGCCGGCGTAGCGGTCGAGCGTCGCCCGCAGCGCTTCCAGCGCCCGCTGCCGGCCGGCCTCGTCGAGGTCTTGGAGCAGGCCCCGAGCCATCCCACCCGTACTCATGAAGTCGAACGCGTCGTCGGTGCCCGTGCCGAGCCAGAACGGCTCCTTTGCGTCCTCGATGGTGACGTCGCCGAAGCCGGCCGTCGTCAGCACCGTGCCGACGTGGCCGGGGTCGGCCTGGGCGAAGGGGCCGGGGGAGCCGGCCGGCGGGACAGGGAGCGTACGGCCGGCGGCCAGCGCTCCACGGATCTCCCGCAGCCACTCGTTGTGGTCCGGCCCCTGCCACGCCACCATGGCGATGCGGCCGCCCGGACGGATGGCGCCGGCGATGTTGGTGAACGCGGCGACCGGATCGGCGAAGAACATCGTCCCGAAGCGGCTGACGACGACGTCGAAGGCGCCCGGTCCGAACCGCTGCACCTGGGCGTCGGCCTGCTCGAAGCGGACGTTGGGAAGCCCCTCGGCCGCCGCCAGCTGCCGGGCTCGCTCCAGCATCGACGACGACAGGTCGACGCCCAGGACCGACCCGGCGGCGGCCCGGCGGGCGGCGGCCCGGCTGGTCTCACCGTTGCCACAGCCGACGTCGAGCACGCGCTCGGCCCTCCCGATGGCCGCCGCGGCCATGAGCCTTGCCTGGTAGCCGGCGACCGCCCGGTCGTAGCGCTCCCAGTCCCTGGCCCACTCCACACCCTCGTCGCCGTCCCAGGCGGCGGCCATCTCCTTGTTCGCGATCGTGGCCATCACGGGTGCACCCTCCTGTATAGTCCCCTTTGTCCTAAGAAGTAGCCCCAAAGGGACCATCTTGTCAAGAGCCGTTCACCTGACACCCACCTCCTACGCCCTGCTCGGACTGCTGGCCGTGAAGCCGTGGACCACCTACGAGCTGGCCAAGCAGATGGACCGCACCCTCAGCCGTTTCTGGCCCCGGGCGCGGAGCAAGGTGCTCGAGGAACCGAAGAAACTGGTCGCCCTCGGCCTGGCCACCGCTCGCGAGGATCCCGTCGGGCGGCGTCCCCGCACCGTGTACTCCATCACCGCCAGGGGCCGGAAGGTGCTGGCCGCCTGGGTGAGGGAGCCGGGCGATGGTCCGGTGCTGGAGTTCGAGCAGCTCCTCAAGGTCTTCTTCGGCGACCACGGCTCGCGTGACGATCTGCTGCGAACCCTCCATGAGGTGCGCGCCGGTGCCTACGAACGCACGCTCCGCAACGTCGAGGTCGCCCGCAGCGTCCTCGACCGGCGCACGCCGTTCCCCCGGCGCGACGCGGTCAACCAGCTGGTCGGAACCTTCCTGATGGACTTCGACGACATGGTCGACCGGTGGGCGGAGTGGGCCATCGGCATCGTCGAAGGATGGCCGGACGAGCCGGCTGCGGCGGAACCGGATCTCTTGGCGGTCGAGGCGACGCTGCGCCGGGCGATGGACCGCACCGCACAGTGGCGTGCGGCTACCGGGCCGAGCTGACCGCCATCCGCCGCCGGCCGGCGGCCCAGGCGTCGAGGACGTCGTCAGCGGGGGAGCGGCCCCGGTCGACGTAGCGGTCGACGAAGGCCGCCGTCTCCGTCGGGTCGGCCCCGAGCCGGGGCAGGGCGGCGAGGGCGGCGGCGAAGCAGGTGCGGGCCGCGGAGGCCATGCCGGGATGGCCGAGCCCGTACCCGGCCGCCTCGGCCCAGCAGCCGGCCACCGGGCCGCAGGTCCGTTCGGCGGCGTCGAGGGCCTCGGGGTCGTCGAGGAGGGCGGTGGTGACCGCCAGGGCCACCTGCCACCACGGGCCGGGGAGGGCGTCGATCATGCGCAGCTCCAGCCACCCCTTCGGCCGCACCGGGGGGAAGAGGGTGGTGAGGTGGTAGGCGAAGTCGTCGACCGTCGGGTAGCCGAGCTCGTGACCTTCGGTCATCCACGCCGAGAACGACAGCTCCTCACGGAGCGGCCGGTACTCGCCGGCGCCGGCCTGGATCATCATGACCCGGGCGTCGAGGGCGTAGCGGGCCCATGCGTCGGCCGGCGGGAGCACCGAGACGGCCGGCGCCGACCGGGTGCGGTCGAGCGCGGCCCAGACCTGCTGGCGCGACGAGCGGGCGCCCGTGGGCACGCCCACGGCGAGCGGCGAGTTGGCGAAAGCGGCCACCAGCATCGGCCCGATGGCGTGCGCCGCCCGCCAGCGGCGGGCCAGCTCGGCGGGTTCGCCGAGGTCGAGGTTCACCTGGATGGACGCGGTGGCGCACATCATGCTGATGCCGGCGCCACCGTCGCCCTCGAAGTACCCCTCCATGGCGTCGTAGCGAGGGTTCGACACGATCCGCCGGCTCGGGCGCGACGGGTCGAGACCAAGGGCCGCGGTGCGGATCCCGGCACCGGCCAGGGCACCCTGGACGCTCCGGAGGCCCGCGGCGGTGGCGTCGATGGCCGCCGCGGCGCCGGCGTGGGGCCGGCTGCTCAGCTCGACCTGGCCACCGGGCTCGATGGTGAGCCGGCCGCCGCCGGGCACGTCGAGAAGGTCGACGACGCCGGAGAGGACCGCCGGCGTCGGCCGGCGGGCAGGGTCGCCGGCCTGCATGGTCAGCAGCTCGAGCTCGACGCCCACCCGGCCGGGCGGGCCGGCGGGGGTGAAGCAGTGGCGCCGGACGTGGTCGTGGATCCCGGCGAGGGTGAGGGACCGCGTGGGCGCGGGCACCCGCCTACCGGTTCCCGAAGGAGGCGGCAACCCACCTCAGGTTGCGGGCGGGGGACAGCCAGAGATGCAGGTTCAGCACCGGGGTTCCTTCCGGGTCCAGGAGGCGGGTGTCTGGGTGGCGCCGGCGACGGGGACGGCGAAGCCCGGCACCAGCTGAGCACAGCATGCGGGCCCTCCAGTACCACCCCCGAGCCGGGCCGGCGGGACCCCACGGTCGGGGTCGTGGGTTCGGGGGCGACGGGCGACAGAGAGGGGAGCGGCGGTCGTCGTGGCCCTAGGGGGTCGGAGGCGCGCCGGCGGCGGCCAGGCGGTTGCCGACCTCCGCCGGGATGGAGACCCGCCAGCCGGCGGCTTCGAGCTCCGTCCGGCTGAGGCGCAGCTCGCCGCCGGTGGCGCCCTGGCTGTCGAAGCGGAACACCCAGACGTCGCCTTGGTCGACCACCTCGGTGACCTCGGCTGTCGACCGCTGGCGCACCGACCCCGCCGAGGTCCACCCGCTGTCCGGCCCGGAGCTGACCTCGATGTCGAGGGCGTAGGCGGTGGGGTTCTGGAACGTGATGCGGGCCACCGTCGCCGGACCCGACGACAGCCCGACGAGGTAGGTAAGGACCAGCACGGCGGCGAGGCCGAACACGACGGCGGCCAGGCCGACGCCGAGGCGGCGACTGGTCCGACGAGCGCTGTCCGGCTGGACGACGGTGGGCGGGTTCATGCGCTGTCCTTTCGAGTGACGGCCGGAGATGTCTGCTCGTGGGGCTCGTAGCACATGGACTAGCGCTTCCTCGCCGGCTTCCGGCGCTGGTTGCGAGGACGGTGCTCGGGCCCGGCCGGCTCCGCATGCTCATCGACTGTCGGCTTCGCCGCCGGCTTCCCCGCCGGCTGCCCAGCGGACCGATCGCTTCGCCCCTCGAACCAGACGGCCAAGGGCGTGGCCGTGAACACCGAGGAATAGGTGCCCACGAGGATGCCGATCAACAGGGCCAGGGCGAAGTCGGTGAGCGTTTCCCCGCCCAGGACGTACAGGGCGACGAGGATGAACAGGGCACCGAGGCCTGTGTTGATCGTCCGGGGGACGGTCTGCAGGCAGGCGTCGTTGGCCACGTCGAGCAACGGCTCCTTGGTGCGGGACCGGCGTAGCTCGCGTATGCGGTCGAACACGACGACGGAGTCGTTGATCGAGTAACCGATCACCGTAAGCAGGGAGGCGAGGAACACGCCGTCGAGCGTCTTGCCGAGCCAGGCGAACACACCCAGCAGCAGCACGACGTCATGGACCATCGCCGCCACCGCACCGGCGGCGTAGGTCCAGCGGAAGCGGACGGCCAGGTACGCCATCTGGGCCACCAGGGCCAGGCCGAGGGCGGTGAGGGCCTTACGGCGCAACTCGTTGCCGATGGTGGGACCGACGAACTCGTCCCGCACGAGGGTGAGCTCGCCGGCCACCGACTCCACCGCCGACCGGACCCGGTCGGCCTCCTCCGGGCTCAGCTGCGTGGTCCTGACGGTCACGTTGCCGTCGCCCGACTCCTGGACCACGGCGCGGGGGAAGCCGGCGCCGGCCACCGCTCGGCGCACGTCGTCGAGGTCCGCGGAGCGGGGCGTGTCGTACTCGAGCAGCCGGCCTCCGGAGAACTCCAGCCCGTAGTCCAGGCCCTGGGTCACGATGCCGGCGCCGGCCAGGACCAGGGCGACAGACGACACCGCGAGCCACCGACGGAAGTGGCGCAGCAGGTTGGGCCGCCGGGCCGCGATCCAGGCCCGGAACCGCCCGCCGACCTGCAGGCCGAGCAGTTTGGGGTGGTCACGCAGGCGGGTGCGAAGTACGACGTCGACGAGCAGTCGGGTCACCACCAAGGCGGAGAACAGCGACACGAGCACGCCGATGGACAGGGTGATCCCGAAGCCGCGGACCGCACCGGAGGCGAAGAAGAAGAGCAGGACGGCGGCCAGCAGGGTGGTGGCGTTGGAGTCGGCGATGGCCGTCCACGCGCGCTGGAACCCGCGCTGGCTGGCCCGGCGGGTCGACGCGCCGCCGGCGGCCTCCTCCTTGATCCTCTCGTAGACGAGCACGTTGGCATCGACCGCCATGCCGATGGCCAACACGAAGCCGGCGATCCCCGGCAAGGTGAGGGTGGCGCCGATCAGCAGCAGCACGGCGTAGCTCAGGGCGCCGTAGACGGCGAGGGCGACCGCGGCCAGCACTCCCAGCAGCCGGTAGTAGGCGATCATGTACAGCGTCGTCAGCAGGGCGCCGATCACCGCCGCAGTGACGCTGGCCTTGATGGCGGCCTCGCCCAGGGTGGGGCCGATGGTCCGCTGCTCGACGATCTCCACCGGCACCGGCAGGGCGCCGGCCCGGATGAGCAGAGCGAGTTCCTTGGCCTCGGCCTCGGTGAAGCTGCCGGTGATGCTGGTCGTGCCGCCGGTGATGCCCTGGCCGCAACGGATGTCGGGTGCCACCTGGGGGCTGGAGATCACCTTGTCGTCGAGGACGATGGCCAGGCGCCGGCCGGGGTCGCCCGGCGGGGCGCACGCCGCCTCGCCCGTCAGCCGCCTCCAGGCGCCGTCGTTGCGGAACTCGACCTGGACCTGCCAGGCGACCGAGAAGCTCCCGCCGATCGTGGCCGAGGCGGTGCCCACGTCGTTGCCGGTGACCGCCGGCGGTCCCAGCCCGACGGGGAGGCCGGCCTCATCGGGCAGACTGCGATCGCCTTCACCCGGTGGCAGCACGGAGTGGAAGGTCAGCTCCGCCGTCCTCCCTATGACGGCGACGGCCTCCTCGGGGTCGGCGACGCCGGGAAGCTCGACGATGATCCGCCGGTCGCCGGAGCGCTGCAGGGACGGCTCGGCGACGCCCAGCTGGTCGACCCGCCGGCGCAGGACCTCCAGGGTGCGGTTGAGGGTGTCGGCGTCGACCCTGCGCCCGGGCGTCTCGCGGGCTTCGAGCACGATCTGGGTGCCGCCCTGCAGGTCCAGCCCGAGGCGGGCCGGGCGGTCGACGATCAAGAAGGCGGTGCCGGCCACGATCGCAAGGACCAGGACGGCGCGCCAGCGCAGCTTCTGCAACTTCGGGGGACTCCTCAGGCTCGGCCCGCCACCCTCAGGGCGCGGGGGACTCGACAGTTCGGGTCAGGCGAGCTGCAGCGGGGGAGCCCTCAGGGCGATCGTGTGGCGGCGGGCCCGCAGGGGCTGGGCGCCGTGGCCGCCGGCGGGGAGCCGCCGGCGCCGCACCGCCGGCAGGCCCAGGAGCAGAGCCAGGACCATGGCCAGGACCAGGACCCGCAGCGGCGCGGCCTGGCCGGTGCTGCGGACCTCGTCGGAGGTCCTGGCCGGCAGGACCGCGGCGCCGGGAGCCTGGGACACCATGCCCACGGCGGCCGGAGGCGCTCCGGCGGTCGCCGCCTCATGCGGTCCGCCGAGGTGGGCCGTCGTGGTGGCCAGGAGGCAGACGGCCCACAGCGCGAAGGTCCACCGCGGGAGGTTGCGCGACCGAGCCACCGGACCAGGGTACCGGCGGGGCCTACTCCTTGGTGCCCCGCCTGCTGGCGACCAGACCGACGACGCCGGCGACGATCAGCAGCACCGGCCATGTCCAGCGGCTGGCGACACCTGCGCCGTCGCCCACGAGGACGGCGACGGCGAAGCCGGCGAAGCCGACGCCGGCCATCAACGAGAGGACGTCGAGGTCATGCGAAGGCACGGCGCACCTCCACCAGTCCGACGCCCGCCTTGGCCCGCAGGATCAGGGTGCCGGCACCGTCCTGGCCGCGGTCGGTGAGCCGGCGCCCGACGTCGAGCCCGTCGGTCTCCCGGCCGAGCAGCATCAGGTTGCCGGCGCCGATGTGGGCGTCGAGCTCGATGGCGACGTCGCGGGGCACGACGATGTCGAGGTGGCCGGCGGCCACCGATGCCACCACGGTCACCGTCTGGCCGCGGAAGTCGACATCGCTGAGGTCGACGACCAGCTGGCCGGCGCTGAGGCGGTAGGGCGTGCGGATCTCCTCCACGCTGAGCGGCCGGTACCCGATGTCTCCGGTGCCGCCCCGGATGGGGACGTCGATCAGGGAGGCGCCGGCCAGGGCCACCGACAGCACCAGGCCGACGGGGATGAGCCAGCGGGCCCGACCCCGCCAGGCGCCCACGATGAGGGCGCCGCCGGTGAGGAGGAGGGCGAGGCACAGGCCCGTCGTCAGGGAGAGGCCGAACAGGGTGGCGGCGCCGGCGAGGACAGCCAGCAGGCTGAACGTGACCGGGACGAGGGCGGATGGCGGTTTGCGCGGCTTCGGCGCCGGTGGGGGCGGCTCGGCGCCGGCGACGGAGTCGGCGTCATCGGGCGTGCCGGCGGAGGGGAGGTCCATGGTGGCGTCGGTGGGGGCGTCTCCTGCCGGGGGCGCCGGCGGCGCCGGGGGAGGCACAAGCGGGTACGGGTGGTCCGGTGGCGGCGGCGGGCCGGCGCCGACCTCGTTCCTGTTGCGGGACCACAGGAAGAGCCCGCCCATGCCGACCAGTACCAGGCCGAGGGGGATGTCGTCGTTGCCGCCGGTGAGGTTGTCGGCGAGGATCAGGAGGCCGGCGCCGGCCAGCACCGCGGCGGCGAGCTTCTGGTGTCGCTCGCCGCCGAAGCGCTTCAGGGCGTTGCTGCCGGCGTCATCGGGGATCATCAGCCAGCCGACGAGGTAGAGCAGGATGCCCGACCCGCCGGCGAGCGTCAGCACCACGAAGGCGATGCGGAAGACGACGGGGTCGATCCCGAAGTAGCGGCCGAGGCCGCCGGCCAGGCCGCCGAGGACCTTGTCGTCGGTGGAGCGGGTGAGCCGGCTGCCGGGCCGGCGGTAGGGAGGGGTGTCGGTGGGGGGGTTGGTGTCGTTCACGGTTTCCATGACCTGATCGTGCGCCTGGCTCTCAGCTTCATCCATCCGGGACGTCCCGGGTCCATCCCGTAGGGGATACGGAGCCGCCCTCCGGAGTGCCTCCCGTGGTCGGCGTCACCGGCCCATGGGATCATCGAGAAGGTGAGCACCGAGACCAGGCCGTCGCTGCGGCGCCTCCGGCGCAGCGGCACCGAGCGCATCCTCGGTGGCGTGTGCGGTGGGCTGGCCCGGTCGCTCGGTATCGACCCGCTCGTCGTCCGGGTGGCGGTGGTCGCCCTCACCGTGGCCGGCGGCACAGGTGCCCTCCTGTACGTGCTGGCCTGGCTCCTGCTCCCGGCCGACGGCACCGACCGCTCCCTGGCCCACGCCGCGGTCCGCGACCGGGGCACGAACCTCGGCGAGGTGCTGGCGATCGCCTCCATCGTCCTCGGGGTGATCCTGCTGGTGCGGGGCACGGGCATCTGGTTCAACGACGCCCTCGTCTGGCCCCTGCTCCTCGCCGGCGTGGGGCTGGCGGTGATCTGGCGCCAGGCCGGCGACGACGACCGCTCGTCACTGCTGCGGGTGGGCGACCGGCTCCGCCGCTCCGACATGACCCCCGACCTGCGGTCCCGGCGGGCCGCGCTGGCCCGCATCGCCGTCGGCGTGCTCCTCGTCGTCAGCGGCGTGGGTGCCTTCCTGGCCGCCAACGACGCCTTCTCGGCGGTCCGCCAGGGGGTGCTGGCCAGCGCCGCCATCGTCGGTGGTCTCGCCCTCATCACCGGCCCGTTCTGGGTCCGCATGGGCCGGGACCTGGCCGACGAGCGCCGGCAGCGCATCCGCTCTGAGGAGCGGGCCGACATGGCCGCCCACCTGCACGATTCGGTGCTGCAGACCCTCGCCCTCATCCAGCGCAACGCGGATGACCCGCGGGCCGTCGTAACCATGGCCCGGCGCCAGGAGCGTGAGCTGCGGGGCTGGCTGTTCCGGAACGAGGTCGACCAACCGGGCGCCGAGACCCTGGCTGCGGCCCTGTCGCGGGCCGGCGCCGAGGTGGAGGGCCTGCACGGCGTCACCGTCGACGTCGTCGCCGTGGGCGACCTGCCCCTCGACGATCGCCTGCGGGCCCTGGTCGCCGCCGCCCGGGAGGCCATGGTGAACGCGGCGAAGTGGTCGGGCGACCGCAACGTGTCGGTCTACGCCGAGGTGCGTGACGGCGAGGCGTCGGTCTTCGTGCGTGACTGGGGGGCCGGCTTCGACCTCGACGCGGTGGCGCCCGACCGCCACGGCGTGCGGGAGTCGATCATCGACCGCATGGCCCGCCACGGCGGCAAGGCGGCGGTGCGGACCTCGCCCGGCGAAGGCACCGAAGTGGAGCTGCGGATATGAAGCCGAAGGTGTTCCTGGTCGACGACCACGAGCTGTTCCGCAAGGGGGTGCGGGCCGAGCTGGGCGACGCGGTCGACGTGGTCGGCGAAGCATCGGAGGTCGACGCCGCCGTCGAGATGATCCTCGAGCGCCGGCCCGACGTGGTCCTCCTCGACGTCCACATGCCCGACGGCGGCGGCCGGGCGGTGGTCCAGCGGGTGGTCCCGAAGGCCCCCGAGGTGCGGTTCCTGGCCCTGTCGGTGTCCGACGCCGCCGAGGACGTGATCGGGGTGATCCGGGCCGGCGCCCGGGGCTATGTGACCAAGACCATCTCCGGACCGGAACTGGCCGACGCCATCCGGCGGGTGGCCGACGGCGACGTGGTGTTCTCCCGGCGCCTCGCCGGCTTCGTGCTCGACGCCTTCGCCGCCAGCCCGGGGCCATCGGCCGACCCCGACCTCGACCAGCTGACGGCCCGGGAGCAGGAGGTGCTGCGCCTGATCGCCCGGGGCTACCCCTACAAGGCCGTCGCCAGGGAGCTGACGATCTCCGCCCGGACGGTCGAGACCCACGTGAGCTCGGTCCTCCACAAGCTCCAGCTGTCCAACCGCCACGACCTCACCCGCTGGGCCAACGAGCGCCGGATCGTGTGAAACCTTCCCGGTGGTCCGCCGGGGTGTGCGATGCTTGACCGTCGCATGGTGGCCGTAGCTCAGTCGGTTAGAGCGCCAGGTTGTGGCCCTGGAGGTCGGGGGTTCAAGTCCCCTCGGTCACCCTCGAGGGGCATCCGGCGGCACATTGTTCCTTTCCAGGCGCCTCTAGCTCAATCTGGCAGAGCAGCAGACTCTTAATCTGCGGGTTCAGGGTTCGAGTCCCTGGGGGCGCACTCCGACGGCGGCAGGCGGTTCTGCCGCCAGGCCGGGAACCGTTGGGCGCGTGTTGGGGGAGAGGTGGGGTTGTGTTGGCGTACGTGCCCTACCTTCGCTCCTGAACAGGCGCACCCGGGCCGGGTGCAAGAACAGCGCGAGGTTGTCCGAGCATGTCGCCACCGACCGACGACTTCCTGGCCCCGGCGGAGGCGGCGCGCCTGCTCCGCATCTCCCGCCGGACCCTGCTGCGGTGGCTCCGGGACGGGCGCATCCCCTACGAGCTCACCGAGGAGGGCGAACCCCGGATCCGGCGTGCCGACGTCATGCGCCACATCGACCCACCGGAGGAGGAGTCGCCCGGGGAGGGGGAGTGAGCTAAGGCGGCGGCGCCCCTTCGGCGATGGCCTTCAGGCGGGACAGGCTCACGGCCAGGTTCTCCTGGAGGTCGGCTTGCCGGTCGCGCACGCCGGTGGTCACCCTGGTCACGAAGTTGCCGACCGCCCCGAGCGGCTTGACCAGTTCGAACGACTCGGTGACGGTCGTGCCTCCGTCGCCCGCCGGCTCCAGGACGTATCGCCAGATCGTCTCGGGCTTGCCCTCCCGACCGGTGACGAAGGCGAACTCCCGGTTGGCCTCGACGGTGATCACCCGGCACGTCGTCGCCCACCGGCTGCGTCCCCGCTTGTTGGACCCCTTGAACCGGGCGCCGACCTCCGGGCCGGTGGCGCCGTCGAGCCAGACGCCCCCGGTGTTCTCCGGGCTCCACTCCCCGGTGCGGGTCACGTCGGTCACGATGGCCCAGACGGCCTCGGCGCCGGCGTGGACCACCACGCTGGCCTCACCCCCGGCGCTCACGGCGAGCGCCCGGTGAGCGCCAAGAGCCGGTCCTGGCGGCTGGCGCCGGCCGGCACGTCGACCTGGGGCCCGAACACGCCCGCGCTGCGCCACCCGTCGACCTGGGGGCTGAGGAAGTCATAGGCCCAGTCGACGAGCTCGGGGTCGAGCCGTTCGTCGGCGCCGATGGCCCGGGCCAGGTCCCACCCGTGGATCAGGTGGTCGCAGGTGAGCTGGGAGACGTACTCGCGCCCGGAGATGTCGCCGAAGGACACGTGCACCGTGCGGTCGAGGGCGCCGTCCTCGGCCACGGCGGCCACCGACGCCGAGGCCGCCGCCGCCCAGGCCGCCTCGGGGTCGTCGCCCAGCTGGTCGCCGTCGAAGCGGTCGCCCACCTCGGCGATGGTCATCCCGTGGAGGAGGGGCGGCGCCCACAGGTCCTCGGCGATGACGTGGTTGACCAGGCTCCGGACGTCCCACTCCGTGTCCGGCGTCGGGTCGTGCCAGCGGTCGCCGATGACCGCTACCCGGGGGCCGAACTGGTCGACCGCCCGGGTGAAGAGGGCGACGACGTCGGCCATCAGGCGCTGAACAGCCAGGGGTCGGCGATGTCGATGTAGGTGTCGACCTGCATGGCCGCGCCCATGCGCTCCCATGCCTGCCGTTCCTCGTCGGTGGCGGGCTCGCGCGTCTCGTTGGCCCGGGCCTCGGCCTCGCTGGTGAAGTACACCGTCTGGATGAACGTGCCGTCGCCCGGCCAGGCCACAACGCCGCCGATGACGTCCGGCCGGGTGCGCTGCATGATGGCCTCGCTCTCCCGGGCCACCTCCTGGAGCGCGCTGCGGTCGGCCCGGCCCTTCATCACCTGGACGAAGCCGGCGTCGTCGGCGCCGCCGGCGCCGAACGTGTCGACCTCCGGGCAGTCGGTGAAGGTCACCTCGCCGTCGTAGAGGGCGCTGGTGGCCGCCCACCACTCACCCTGCTCGGGCCGGTCGCTGTTGGCCCGGGCCGCCTCCTCCGACTCGAAACGGACGAGGGCGATGAAGTTGCCGTCGGCCGTGGTGCCGGCGGTGGTCCCCAGGAAGCCCCTGGCCCCGGGCGCCACCTCGGCCCTCCACCGCTCGACCTGGGCCCGCAGCCCCTCCACGTCCTTCACGCGGCCTTCCATCACCTGTACGAACATGGTTCCTCCCTCGTTGGTGGACCTTCGGTAGTCCCCGGCCCCGCCTGGACGTTACGGCGAACGAGCGCGTAACGCGCCGCCGTCGCCGCACGGACCGAGCATGAGAACCCTCCGATCCCTGGCCTTCGCCGGGGCGCTGCTCGCCCCCCGCCATTCTGACGCCCGCGGCCCACGCCTCGCCGGATCGGCTTCGCCGGCTCAGATGGGAGAGGCGAAGTAGGCCTCGGTCAGCCAGCCCCGCAGGCGGTCGTCGAGGTCGCGGGGGTCACGGAGGTTGGCGACGTGGAAGTAGCGGCCGTGGTACTCGACGACCTTGCGGACGATGCGGTCGTGGTCGACCTTGCGGGGGAGCGAGAACGACAGGGCGACCCAGCGGTCCTTGGGCCGCAGCTGGGCGAAGGTCTGGGCCCGCTTGAGGAAGATGCCGACGGAGACCGGCTCGACGTGCACCGGTCCGACCGTCTCCAGGTGGGCCATCACCGCCTCGAACACCGGCCGCTCGTGGGACGGACCGGTGGAGAAGTACTCCTCCAGTGCCATGGCCGGGGCGCACTCGTGGGACTGGCCCCGCCGCCGGAACCTCCGGCCGCAGCGGGGACAGCTCCACCCCGCCCCGTCGGTCACCGTTCAAGGCTAAGGGGTGGAGTGACCGGGCCGAAAGGGAGGACCCATCGAGATCGACCACTGCCCGCGGTGCGGGGGGTCCGGCTCGACCGCGGCGAGCTGGACAAGCTGATCGAGCGCAGCGACGACGACGATGACGACCGGGACCGCGACCGCCGGCCGGACACCGGCTACCGGCGGGACACCGGCTACCGGCGCGACCGCGACCACGCCCCCTCCGGCTACAGGCGCGGCAGGAAGAAGGGCTTCCTCGGCGAGATGTTCGAGTTCGGGGACTACGGCTACGGCGTCGCGCCCACGAAGCGGGCGACCCGCTCCAGGGTGGCGGCGTCGCGCGTGGTCGGGGCCACGGGCGGGGCGGCGCCGTGCTCGTGGTTGGCGCTGGTCGGGTTGGACAGGTCCTCGGGCGTGGGGCCGGAGATGACGAGCGTCGAGCCGCCGCCGGTGGAGGTGACCACCTGGGCGCCGGGGATGGCCCCCGCCAGCCGCTGCGGGTCGTACGGCGCCGGATCGCTGGGCACGACGATCATGGTGGGCACCCTCACCCTGGCCGCGTCGACGGTCGGATCGAGGGCGTAGAGGTCGGCGAGGAAGCCCGCCTCCTGCGCCGGCAACATCGGGCGCAGCTCGGTGCGGAGCTGGTCGAGGGGCGGGACGGAACGGGAGGCGATGAGGTTCGCCACCTCGGTGCGCAGGGCTGCCGCAGACTCCGCCCCGTAGCGCTCCTGGAGCTGGGACGCTCGCACCTCGAGCAGGGAACGCCCGGGCGTGGAGATCAGGACGAGGCGCTTGACCCGGGGATCGGTGGCCGCCAGGCGGAGGGCGACCAGGCCGCCCTGGTCGTAACCCACCACGGCGAGGTCGCGGCCGGCCGTCTCCCGGCGCTGGGCCATCAGGTCGAGGCCGGCTCTGGCGTCGGCGACGAGGTCGTCGAAGCTCAACCGCACGTCGGGCTCCAGCTTGCTCTGGCCGGTGCCCCGCTGGTCGTACCGGTACGCCGCCACGCCGGCGTCGGTGAAGGTCTGGGCCAGGTCCTTGCCCAGGGGGTCGGCCACGCCGGCCGGGCCGAGGAACCCGCCGGCACCCGACGTCGGGATCATGAGGACGCCGGGCACGGTGGCGCCGGCGTCGGTGGCCGGCATGGACAGCGTGCCGAAGAGCTTGACCTTGCCCGCCCCCTCGAACTGCACCGGTCGCTCGTTGGCCGGCGTCTGGGCGCCGGCGACAGGCGCGATGGCCTCGTCGTCGGTCGCCGCCTCCTCGCCGCCCCCACCGCTGCACGCGGCGGTCACGAGCATCGACAGGGCGAGGACGGCGAGCCAGGGTGTGCGCCGGGTGCTCATAGGGCGACGCCTACCCTCGGGGCTGGTCCCCTATGCGACGTTGACGGTGATGCGCATGCCGCCGGTGTAGTGGCCGGGCTCGTGGCAGCCGACGAGCAGCTGGCCGGGCCGGTCGAAGGTGTAGGTGAGCGACGCCGACTTGCCCGGCTTCACGCTGACCGCGTTGGCGGTCCTGCCGTGGTCGTGGCCGTCGCGCATCTCCTTCCCGTGGGCGTCCTGGGCGGCGGCGTCACCGATGAAGGCGTCATGGGTGACCTGGCCGGTGTTCTTGAAGTTGAACCGCACGGTCTCGCCGACGCGGACGTCGACGGTCGCGGGAGAGAAGGCGATGTCGCGCATCTCGACGTCGATGGTGCGGTCGGCGCCCTGGCCGGCGCCGGCGCCGGCGGATCCGTCGTCGGAGCCGCACGCGGCCAGGAAGGCGAGCGCGGGGACGACCAGGAGGAACACGAGCCGCTTCATCGCTTCTCCGTTCGGAACGAGCGCAGTCGCAGGCTGTTGCTGACCACGAAGATGCTGGAAAACGCCATTGCTGCCCCGGCGATCATCGGGTTGAGGAATCCCAGGGCGGCCAGCGGGAGAGCGGCGACGTTGTAGGCGAAGGCCCAGAACAGGTTGCCCTTGATGGTGCGCAGGGTGCGGCGGGACAGGCGGATGGCGTCGGCCGCCGAGCGAAGGTCACCGCGGACCAGGGTGATGTCACTGGCCTCCATGGCCACGTCGGTGCCGGTGCCCATGGCCAGGCCCAGGTCGGCCTGGGCCAGGGC
This sequence comes from Acidimicrobiales bacterium, assembly GCA_035540095.1. Taxonomy (GTDB): domain Bacteria; phylum Actinomycetota; class Acidimicrobiia; order Acidimicrobiales; family AC-14; genus CADCTB01. The sequence goes on from DATLHA010000008.1 coordinate 48,208, forward strand.
GGCGGCGTCGTTCACACCGTCACCCACCATGGCGACGACCCTGCCCTCGTCCTGCAGCCGGCGGACGACGTCGAGCTTCTCCTCGGGCAGCACCTCGGCGATGACCTCGTCGATTCCCACTTCCCCCGCGACCGCCCTGGCCGTCGCCGTGTTGTCGCCGGTCAGCAGGACGGGTGTGAGCCCCAGGCCCCGCAGCTGGGCGATGGCCTCCGCCGACGTCGGCTTCACCGTGTCGGCGACCACCAGGACGGCGCGGGCCTCTCCGTCCCAGGCGGCGAGGACCGCGGTACGGCCGGCGGCTTCCGCCTCGTCCTTGGCCGCGATGAGCTCGGGCCCGAGGGCGATGCTCCAGTCGGCCAGGAACCGCGCACGGCCGGCCACGACGGCGCGGCCGTCGACCACACCCCGCACGCCGAGGCCCTGGGTGTTGGCGAAGGACTCCACCGGGGGCAGCGGGCCCAGGCGATCCTTGGCTGCGGTGGCGATGGCCTTGGCCACCGGGTGCTCGGAGGCATCCTCCAGGGCGCCGACCAGGCACAGGACGTCGTCGGTCGAGTTGCCCGGCGCCGGCACCACGTCGACCAGCGACATCTGGCCGGTGGTGACGGTGCCCGTCTTGTCGAGGACGACGGTGTCGACCTTGCGGGTGGACTCCAGGATCTCGGGGCCCTTGATGATGATGCCGAGCTGGGCACCACGGCCGGTGCCGACGAGCAGGGCGGTGGGGGTGGCCAGGCCGAGCGCGCAGGGGCAGGCGATGATCAGCACGGCGACGGCGGCGGTGAAGGCGGCGGCCGAGCCCTCGCCCGCGGCCAGCCACGCGCCGAGAGTGACGAGGGCCAAGACGATGACCACGGGCACGAACACCGACGAGATGCGGTCGGCCAGGCGCTGGACCGGCGCCTTGCCGCTCTGGGCCGCGGTGACCAGGCGGCCCATCTGGGCCAGCTGGGTGTCGGCACCGATGCGGGTGGCCCGTACCACCAGGCGCCCGCCGGCATTGACGGTGGCGCCCACCACGGTGTCGCCGGGGCCGACCTCCACGGGCACGCTCTCGCCGGTGAGCATCGAGGCGTCGATGGCGGACGTGCCCTCCTCCACCACGCCGTCGGTGGCGACCTTCTCACCCGGGCGGACGACGAAGGTGTCGCCCACCGCCAGTTCCTCGACCGGGATCCGGCGCTCCACACCGTTGCGCAGGACGGCGACGTCCTTGGCGCCCAGCTCGAGCAGAGCCCGCAGGGCGGCGCCCGACCGGCGCTTGGCCCGGGCCTCGAAGTAGCGCCCGGCCAGGATGAACGCGGTGACGCCGGCGGCCACCTCCAGGTAGATCTCGTGGGCGCCCGAGCCCCGGGAGATCGTCAGCTCGAACGGCATCTTCATCCCGGGCATGCCGGCGTGGCCCCAGAACAGGGCGTACACCGACCAGGCCAAGGCGGCCAGCGTGCCCATGGAGATGAGGGTGTCCATGGTGGCCGTCCTGTGGCGCAGGTTCACCCAGGCGGCCCGGTGGAACGGGTAGGCGCCCCAGACCACCACCGGCGACGCCAGAGTGAGCGACAGCCACTGCCAGTTCTCGAACTGCAGGGCGGGGACCATGGCCATGGCGATGACGGGGACCGACAAGGCCAGTGAGATGAGCAGGCGCTGGCGCAGGGGCGCGGTCTCGTCGGGCGGGTCGACGCCGGCGCCTTCTGCGGGCTCCGGCGTCGCCACCTTGGGGACGGCCGCGGTGTACCCGGCCGCCTCGACGGCGGCGATGACGTCGGCGGGAGCGGTGCCCTCGGGGATCCGGACGGTGGCGTGCTCGGTGGCGTAGTTCACCGTCGCGGTGACGCCGTCGAGCCGGTTCAGGCGCTTTTCGATGCGGGCTGCGCAGGACGCGCAGGTCATCCCGCCGATGTCGAGCTCGACGGTGTCGGTCATGACCGGATCTCGTACCCGGCTTCCTCCACGGCCTCCCGGAGGGCGCCGGCGTCGGGAGCGGCGTCGGCCACGATCGTGACCTGGCCGCTGGACAGGTCGACACTGACGTCGGTCACGCCATCGAGCTTTCCCACCTCGGTCTGAACCGCATTCACGCAGTGCCCGCAGGTCATGCCGTCGACGGTGATGGTGGTGGTCGTGCTCATGGGGAGGGCCTCCTCGGCGTGGTACGTCTACCCGGTAGGGGTACACAAGCGAAAATACCACCGGGGGGTATCACCGTCAAGGGGAGCCGACCTCCAGCAGCACGCAACACCGCCCCTCGGCCGGCAGCAGGCGGGCGCTCACCCCGGCCCCGGTCAACGCCCCGGCGAACCCCTCCAGCAGGGCCAGGTTCATCTGGCAGGTGAGCTCCGGAAAGTCGCTGACCAGAGCGGAGAACGGGCAGTTGGAGAGCGTGACCTGCCGGGCGACGGCCCGCGGCTCGTAACCCTCGGAGGCCAGCGACTCGGCGATGCGCCGGGCCCGCGTGGCCGGCGACCCGCGCCGGCCCACCAGTGGCGCCACCGCGGCGCCGATCCGGGCGCCCTCCTCCCGGGCCAGGCGGTCGAGCGCCGCCTCCACGGGCTCCCCCTGGTACGTGGCCTCGGAGACGGCGGCGGCCAGGAGCCCGGCGGCCAGCTCGTAGCGGCGGGCGGGCAGGCTGAGGGAGATCTGCCTCGCCGCCCTCCGGTACAGCTTCGCCGGCCGGCCCGCCCCCGGCCCCTGGCGGCCGGTGAGGCGCCGGAACTCCGTTTCCAGGAGCCCTTCGTCGACCAGGCGGTCGAGGTGGAACGCGGCGGCGGAGCGGGAGACGTCTGTCCCCTCGGCCACCTCGTCCCGGCTCACGGCGTGGTCCTGGGCGCCGACGAAGCGGTAGAGCCGGCGCCGGAGCGGGTCGCCCAGCGCGGCCACCGCCGCCAGCGCGTCGTCCGTATCGTCGCGGGGCTCGTCGTGGTTCATCGTTCGATCCCCACTCTACTGTGTAAAGTAGGTTTCAACGTACTTTAGAAGCGGGAGGACCATGAGCAACGCAGTCGAGCTGTCAGCCGGCGGGCCCGCCCCTGTCACACCCCTCCATGTGGTGCGCTCAGGCGCCGTTGTCGACCTCGGCGCCGCCGAAGACGCCGTTCGGGCCCTGCTCGTCGCTCTGGGCCAGGATCCCGACACCGAGGACCTCCGGGAGACGCCCCGGCGGGTGGCCATGGCCTACGAGGAGTTCCTGACCCCCGAGCCGTTCGTGCCCACGACGTTCCCGAACGACGAGGGCTACGACGAGCTGGTGCTCGTGCGGGGCATCCCCTTCCACTCGCTCTGCCAGCATCATCTGTTGCCCTTCTCCGGCGTGGCCCATGTGGGCTACCTGCCGGCGGCCCGCATCCTCGGCCTCTCGAAGCTGGCTCGGGTCGTCGAGCACTTCGCCCGAGGCCTACAGGTGCAGGAGCGCCTCACCAAGCAGATCGGGGACTGGCTCGACGCCCGGCTGAGCCCCAAAGGCGTCGGGGTCGTACTGGAGGCCGAGCACCTGTGCATGTCGCTGCGCGGCGTGGAGGCGGTCGGCTCCCGGACGGTCACCTCGTCGCTGCACGGCCTGGTGCGCGACGACGCCCGGACCCGGGCCGAGTTCCTGGACCTCACCGGCGTCCGGTCATGACGATCACCGCACCCACCGCTCCGTCGATCGCCCTGGCCAAGGCGGCGACCGGCCTACGGGTCACGGTCTGCATCCCGGCACGGGACGAAGCGCGCACCGTCGCCCGAGTCGTGGCGCCCGTCGCCTCCGCACTCGATCAGGTGGTCGACGAGCTGGTCGTCGTGGACGACTGCTCCACCGACGGCACCGGCGCCATCGCCGAGGCCTTCGGCGCCCGGGTGGTGCGGCGCCACGCCGGCCCCGGCAAAGGGGCGGCCATGGCGGCGGGCCTGGCCGCCTCCACCGGCGACGTCGTCGTCTTCCTCGATGCCGACGTGCGCAACTTCGGCATGCACTACGTCACCCGGCTGGTCGAGCCCCTCCTGGTCGACGGGGACATCGTCATGGTCAAGGGCACCTATGAACGTCCCGGCGCGGCCGGCGGCGGGCGGGTCACCGAGCTCCTGGCCCGGCCGTTGCTGCGCCGGCTCTTTCCCGAGCTCGCGTTCGTCCGCCAGCCGCTGGCCGGGGAGGTGGCCGTCCGGAGGCGGGCCCTCGAGGGCATGGCGCTGGAGCCCGGGTACGGCGTCGAGGTGGGCATGCTCCTCGACGTCGCCCGGCGGTTCGGTCCGTCGGCCATCGCCCAGGTCGATCTGGGGGAGCGGGTGCACCGGAACCGCCCGCTGACCGAATTGGCCGGGCAGGCCGACGAGGTCCTGGCCGCCGTCCTCGCTCGGGCCGGATGCTAACCGGCGGCGAAGACCTCGAGCTGGATGTTGTCGGGGTCCCGGAAGGTGATCATGCCGCCGGCGCCGCCGGCGGTGGCCTTGACGTCGGAGTGCTCGATGCCCTGCTCCTGGAAGCACTCCTTGAAGGCGTGGATGTCGTCCACCGACGGAACCACGAAGGAGACGTGGTCCATGCCGGTACGGCGCTCGTCGAACGCGTCGCCTTCGTTGGCCTCATGGGCGGTGAGGGTGAGGGTGATGCCGGCGTCGGGCTGGCGCAGGCGGCTGCGGAAGAACCCTTCGCCCTCCGTACGGGCCGTCACTTCGAAGCCGAGCACGTCGCAATACCACTGCGTGCTCTGGTCGAGGTCGGTGACGGAGAGGCTGAGGTGGGAGTACGCGGCGAGGGTGGGCACGCAGAGAACCTAACCCCGGGGTAGGCATACCCTCGATGCGCGTGTACCTCGACCGGCCGGCTCCCACCCGCATGCGCATGCTCGGGCGCAGCCTGCTGAAGCGCTGCCCGATCTGTGGTGCCGGCCGGCTCTTCACCCGCTGGTTCCGCATGAAGGAGCGCTGCCCGGGCTGCGACTACCTCTTCGAGCGGGAGGAAGGGTTCTTCCTGGGCGCCTACGTGATCAACCTTGCCATCGCCCAGGGAGCGGTGATCCTGCTGGCGGTGGCGCCGCTGATCGTCCGACTGGCCGGCGACCCCGACGCCAGCATCGCCCCGTTCGTGGCGGGCGGCATCCTGGGCGCCGTCGTGGCGCCGATGATCTTCTATCCGTGGTCGAAGACCATCTGGACGGCGTTCGACCTGATGCTTCGGCCCGTGCACATGTCGGAGCCGGCTGACCGCCGTTAGTCCTCGACGGCGTCGGCCAACACCGCGACCGGTCCGTCGCCGTTGCGGTGCCAGACCGTCCGTTGGGCGAAGGGGATCTCGATTCCCGCCTCGTCGAAAGCGACCTTGATGCGGGCCCGCAGCTCCCGGGTGACCTTGAACTGGTCGTTGGGCGCCGTCTTCAGCACGAGCCGGATGGTGATCCCGTCCATGCCCAGGTCCTCGACCCCCCAGACCTCGGGCTCGGACAGGATGGAGGCGGAGAAGGTGGGGTCGTCGCACATCGTCTGCGCCGCGGCCTTGATGACCTCGGTGGCGTGGGTGATCCCGGTCTGGTAGCTCACGCCGATGTCGAGGAGCGCCCTCGACCACAGCTGCGACTTGTTCCCGACGCGCTCGATGTGGCCGTTGGGTAGGTGCCACACCGTGCCGTTGACGTCGCGCATGCGGGTGGTGCGCAACCCGATGGACTCGACCGTACCGGTGGCCGGGCCGGCGTCGATGATGTCGCCCACGCCGTACTGGTCCTCCATCAGCATGAAGATGCCGGACAGGAAGTCCCGCACCAGGTTCTGGGCGCCGAAGCCGATGGCCACGCCCACGATGCCGGCGCCGGCGATCAGCGGGCCCAGGTTCAGGCCCAGCTCGGACAGGGCCATCAGGCCGGCGATCGTCCACACGGTGGCGGACACCCCGCTGCGGAACAGGGCGGCCACGGTCTCCACCCGGCGGGCCTTGCCGTTGATGAGCCGCCCGAGCAGCCGGTTCAGGATGCGCCGGACGAGAAGGGCCACCGCGAAGATGAAGGCGATCTTGGCCGGCTTGACGAGCAGGGTGTCGGAGAGCTGGGCCAGCACGGCGTTGCCCGTCGAGCGATAGATGCTCAGGCAGAGCGAGCTGGCCTCGCCGGCCGCGCCGCAGGGGAGGGTGCCCGGCTCGGCGGCGGCCGTCGGGGCGACCTGGGCCAGCACGGACAAGAGGGTCAGGGGCATGGGAACGTCCTTCCCGCGGAAACTCAGCGGTCGAAAAAAAGAGAAGCGCCCCCGGCGACACAGGGGGCGACCGCGCCACCCTAGCGCGCCAACCTCACCGGTTCGGGTTCTCTAGTGGCGCTGCTTGGCCGGGGCCCGGTCGAGGTAGCGCCCGTCCACGAGGCTGTGCTCGAAGCCGTTGTCGAACTGGACCCGGTAGCGGATCCAGCTCAGACCGGTGACCATGACCACCCTCCCGGGAGTGCCCTCGGGGACGCCCGGGAGGCCTTGGGCCGCCACCACTCGGTCGCCCTTGGAGAACTCGGTGTCGGCCACGGGCCGAACCGTAGCTTCCGACCAGGGAACAGGGCTGCATCTGGAACTGTTCTAAGTCTTGCTATGGACGACATCCGCACTTCGGTCCTGCCCCTACTCCCCCTCGCCACCGGCGTCGTGCTCCCCGGGATGGTGGTCACCATGGCCATCGAGAGCGAAGAGGCCAAGGTCGCCATCGAGGCCACCGGATCCTCCGAGGGACGCATCCTCCTCGTGCCCCGGGTCGACGGCCGCTACGCCCAGGTGGGCACGGTCGCCAAGGTCGAGGACTCCGGGGAGCTGCCCAGCGGCCTCCGGGCCGTGGTCGTGCGTGGTCTGCACCGGGCCAGGGTCGGGGTGGGCGTGCCCGCTCCCGCCGGCTCCGCGCTGTGGGTGCAGGCCGACGCTGTCCCCGCCGACGTCGAGCCGTCGCCCCGGGCTCGGGAGCTGGCCCGCGAGTACCGGGCCGTCGTCGAGAACATCCTCGACCACCGCGGCGCCGGCGGTATCGCCGAGGCCCTGCGGGGCATCTCCGATCCCGGCGCCATGGCCGACACCGCCGGCTACTCGCCCGACCTCACCTTCGAGCAGAAGCTGGAGGTGCTGGAGACCGTCGACGTGGAAGCCCGCCTGGAGAAGGTCCTTGCCTGGGCCCGGGAGACCCTGGCCGACCTCACGCTCAAGGAGCGCATCCAGAGCGACGTGGCCGACGGCATGGAGAAGACCCAGAGGGAGTTCCTGCTGCGCCAGCAGATGGCCGCCATCCGCAAGGAGCTGGGCGAGGACGCCGACGGCGAGGGTGTGGTCGCCGAGTACCGGGCCAAGCTCGACGCCCTGCCCGAGACGGTGCGGGCCGCGGTCGGGCGAGAGCTCGACCGGTTCGAGCGCACCAGCGAGCAGAGCCCCGAGCACGGGTGGATCCGCACGTGGCTGGACACCGTCTTCGACATCCCCTGGGGCGAGAAGTCCGACGACAGCCTGGACGTGGACGAGGCGCGAGCCATCCTCGACGCCGACCACACCGGCCTGGAGGACGTGAAGGACCGGATCATCGAGTACCTGGCCGTCCGCAAGCTGCGGGCCGAGCGTGGGCTGTCCCCCGTGAGCGGCCGCGGCTCGGGTGCCATCGTCGCCCTGGTCGGCCCTCCGGGCGTGGGCAAGACGTCGCTGGGGGAGTCCGTGGCCCGGGCGCTGGGGCGCTCGTTCGCCCGGGTCTCGCTGGGCGGCGTGCGCGACGAGGCCGAGATCCGCGGCCACCGGCGTACCTACGTCGGCGCCCAGCCCGGCCGCATCGTCCGGGCCCTCCGCGAGGCCGGCACCATGAACCCCGTCTTCATGCTCGACGAGGTCGACAAGCTGGGCAGCGACTGGCGTGGCGACCCGTCCTCGGCCCTGCTGGAGGTGCTCGACCCGGCGCAGAACCACACGTTCAAGGACCACTACCTGGAGGTCGACCTCGACCTCTCCGACGTGCTCTTCATCGCCACCGCCAACGTCTTCGACACCATTCCCGGCCCGCTGCTGGACCGCATGGAGGTCATCTCGCTCGACGGCTACACCGAGGACGAGAAGGTCGCCATCGCCCGTGACCACCTCCTGTCGCGGCAGCTGGAGCGCAACGGCCTGTCGGCGGAAGAGGTGTGTTGCACCGAGGACGCCCTGCGCCTGGTCGTGACCGACTACACCCGGGAGGCCGGCGTGCGGAGCCTCGAGCGGGAGCTGGGCAAGGTGCTGCGCAAGGTGGCGACCCGGCTGGCGTCGGGCACGCTCACGACGCCTCCGGCGTCCAAGGACGCAGTGCCGGTGACCGTCGACCGTGACGACGTGCGGACCTACCTGGGCCGGCCCAGGTACTTCTTCGAGGCCGCCGACCGCACCGCGGTTCCCGGAGTCGCTACGGGTCTTGCCGTCACCGGGATGGGCGGCGACGTGCTGTTCATCGAGGCCACGTCCCTGCCCGGCGCGCCCGGCCTGCCCCAGCTGACCCTCACCGGCCAGCTGGGCGAAGTCATGAAGGAGTCGGCCGAGATCGCCCTCTCCTACGTGCGGGGCCACCTGGCCGTGGATCCCGAGAAGCGCTACCACCTGCACGTGCCCGCCGGCGCCGTCCCCAAGGACGGCCCCTCGGCCGGCGTGACCATGGTGACCGCCCTGGCCAGCCTGCTGTCCGGCCGGCCGGTGCGGGCCAGCGTGGGCATGACCGGTGAGGTCACCCTCCAGGGCCGGGTGCTGCCGATCGGTGGGGTCAAGCAGAAGGTCCTCGCCGCCGACCGCGCCGGCCTGACCACCGTCTTCCTGCCCGAGCGCAACGGCGCCGACCTCGACGACGTGCCCGAGGCCGTCCGCGAGCGGATGACCTTCCACCTGGTCGGCGACGTGGCCGACGTGCTGGAGCTGGCGCTGGAGCCGGCGGTCGAGGAGGAGGTCGCCGCGGCCTGAAACGTCTGGCTGCAGTGACGGTAATTACCTCCCGTCACTGCAGCCAGTTGCGGGAGTTACTTGACGGTGATCTCGCCGAACATGCCGTGGACCACGTGGGGCGGGCCGGCGTTGGGGACGTTCGGTGGGCCGTCACCGGGTGGGGCGTTGAGGTACACCTGGGGGTCGACGCCGGTCGGGATGAAGCAGACGACGGCGTAGCGCCCCTTCTGGGTGAGCTTCCCGTCGCCGACGGCCTTGATCATCTCGCCGCCTCCCGGGGGGGCGAGCAGGACCATGGCCGGCTCGCTGCTGCCGAAGACGGCTTCCTGCTGGGATTCCGGAAGGGCGACGAGCTGGCTGACGGGCCGCCTCTCGTCGTCGGGGATGCGGATGACCACCATCTCGTGCAGTTCCTTGGTCGAGGAGTTCGTCAGCTTGAACTCGGTGCCGGCATCCACCTCCTTGGGCAGGTTCTGAAAGCTGTAGTCGGCGGCGGTGACGGTTTTCGTGTCGTCGCCTCCGCCACATGCCGCGGCCAGCACGGCCAGCGCGGCGACGGCGCCGGCGCGGCCCAGCCGCCGCGGGATCCTCTTTGTCATGTCCATCCTTTCGGGGGCCCGACGCCTTTGCCGAGCCTCAGGAGAAGGTACGGCTGACGGGCCGAAATCGCCAGGTTGGTGGCCGCCCTTCGTCGGAGGTGCCTACACCCCCTTTGAGTAGGGTGGCGGACCGTGCCCATCAGGCTCGTGCTGGCCGAGGACAACTACCTGCTCCGGGAGGGCATGAGCCGGCTGATCGAGGCCCAGCCCGAGCTGGAGCTGGCCGAGACGTGCGAGGACTTCGACTCGCTGATCGAGGCCATCGACGCCCACCGCCCCGATGTCGTGCTGACCGACATTCGCATGCCGCCGACGGGGACGAACGAGGGGGTCCGGGCCGCAGAGCACGTACGCTCGGTGCTGCCGGACGCCGGCGTCGTGGTACTCAGCCAGTACGCCGACCCCGAGTACGCCCTGCAGTTCCTCGAGAACGGATCCCGGGGACGGGGGTACCTGCTCAAGGAGCGGGTGTCGGACATCGACCAGCTCCTGAGCGCCATCCGCGAAGTGGCCAGAGGCGGGTCCGTCATCGACCCGAAGGTGATCGACGCCCTGGTCGCCGCCCGTTCTCGGACCCCCTCGCCGCTGCGGGACCTGACGGTGCGGGAGGCCGAAGTGCTCTCCGAGATGGCGCAGGGCAAGAACAACTCGGCCATCGCCGCCTCGCTCGTGCTCTCCGAGCGGGCGGTCGAGAAGCACATCAACTCCCTCTTCTCCAAGCTCGGCCTCTCCGAGGAGCGGGACGTGAGCCGGCGGGTCAAGGCCGTGCTCCTCTTCCTCGCCGACCGGGGGGGCTGACCGCCCCGAGCCCGGGGGGGCTGGCACCCTGTCGGCGCCGCGACCCTCGTGGCACGATGGCCACAGAATGGAGCACGCGGCCGTAACGGTCCTGATCGTCGACGATCAGGCGCCCTTCCGCCGTGCCGCCGCGGCCGTGGTCAGGGTGACGGGCGGCTTCGAGGTCGTCGGTGAGGCCGAGTCGGGTGAGAAGGCGGTGGAGCTGGTCGAGGAACTGGCCCCAGAGCTCGTCCTGATGGACATCAACATGGGCGGGATCAGCGGCATCGAGGCCACCCGCCGGATCACCGCCACCGCGCCGGACGTCGTCGTCGTCCTCCTGTCGACCTACCAGGCCGCCGATCTGCCCGCCGACGCCGCCACCTCGGGCGCGGTCGCCTATGTGAACAAAGAGGAGTTCGGGCCGCAAGTGCTCGAGGAGCTGTGGACGGGGCGGGCGTCCGCCCAGCTGGCGAGCCCGGAGGGGCCGTAGCCCATGTCGTCGTGCCGGCCCGCCTGCGCGCCGGAGCCAGGCCACATGGCCGGGCGGAGCAGAAGGAGCGCCGCTACTCGGCCCGCAGGACCTCGGCGGGGCGGAGCCGGGCCGCCCGGCGGGCAGGGAGGGCGGAGATCAGGTTGGCCAGGACGAGGGCGGCGGGCACGGCCAGGAGGGCGACGGTCGCGGCCACCGGCGGGACATAGACGAGTGGAGTGGAGTCGGCCACCCAGCGCCACGACCAGCGGCCGGCGGCGATGCCGAGGGGGATGCCGATCAGCAGGGCCACGGCCGACACGGTCACCGCCTGCCAGCTCACGCAGGCCGCGGCCTGAAGGGGACGGAACCCCAGGGCCCGGAGAACGGCGAGGTCGTGGCCCCGGCGGCGCACGGTGGTGGCCAGCACGTGGGCGAGGGCACCGACGCCGAGAAGGACGAGGAAGACGGCCAGGGCGGTGGGCAGCTGGCGGACGTTGCGGAGGTACTCCACGTCTTGGGGGATGACGCTCGGCTCGACGTCGAAGAGGTGCCCGAGCCGCTCCTCGGCCTCGGCGACCCGGTCCGCGAGCGGCGCACCGGGCTGGAACCGCACGAGCACGGTCTCCTCACGCGGGCTGGCGTCGTCGCCGGTCGGGGCCAGGGCGTCGAACCCGGCCGACGTCACCCAGGCGCCCTGGTCGAAGGAGAAGTGCGGGGTCTGCGGGAGCAGGGCGATGCCGACGACTCGCAGCGAGCCGGCGGCGCCTTCCACCTCGAGGTTGTCGCCGACGTCGCGGCCCAGGCCCTTGGCGGTGGCGGGGCCGAGGACGATCTCGTCGGCGGCGGCAGGGCTCCGGCCTTCCAGCATGGTGAACTGCCAGGCGCCCCGGACGGCCCGGAGCGAGTAGATGGGGATGCTGGCGTGCTGCAGGTCCACGTTGACGCGGGCGACTGCGGCCAACTCGGAGACCGCAGGGTCGGACCGGAGCTCCGGTGGGACACCGGCCACCAGGTTGTCCACGCCGGCCGGCACCAGTTCGGCGTCCCAGGTCTGCCCGGCCCGCTCCGGCCGCACGAGGGCGTCGTCGATGCCTCGGAGGAGGCCGAAGGCGCCCACCACGCCCAGCACGGCGGCCACGCCGCTGGCGATGGCCGGGCGGACGGGGAGGGCCCGCTCACCCTCGCCCCGACGCAGGGCCAGGCCGGCGCCGATCACCGCGGGAAGAGGGGCGACCCGGGCCAGCACCGGCGCCAGCCGGCTCCCCGGCGAGGTGGTGGACGTGCGGCGGCCGGGCGAGGTGGCGCGCAGCGCGGCGACCGCCGCGCCGGCCAGGGCGAGGAGCGCCACGGCCGTGGCGCCGGGCACGACGACCAGCCAGTCGGCGTGCACGCCCCTGTCCGGCTCCAGGCGCCCGGCCAGGCCCAGGGGGAACCAGCGCGACAGGGCGACCGCCGTCCCGGCGGCGGCCGCCGCGGCGGTGGCGGCGCTGGCGCCGAGCGGCAGGACGAGCCCGGCGACGAGCGCCTGGCGGGTGAAGCCCAGGCCCCGGAGGGCGGCGCCGGCCTCTGCGATGCCGAAGACCACCCGTGACAGCGCCTGGCCCACGAGCACCACGGCGGCCAGGGCGACGGCGGCCGAGAACAGGAGGAGGGCCGTTCGCTCCAGGTCGGTACCGTGGGTGACGCGCTTGATGTCCTCGGCCTGGTCGCGTACCGGGAGGTTCGGCAGGCCCATGACCTCGGCGGCCCGCCGGGCGAATCCGGCCACATCGGTGCCCGGGCGGAGGCGGACGACGAGATTCCCGGCCCTGGGTACCTCGGGGTGCTGGGCCAGGAAGGCGGCGCTGGGCGTGAACGCCGGGGAGTCCCCCTGGAACGCCAGCTCCATGGCCGAGTCCCCGATGCCCACGACCGTGGCGTCGACGGAGGGGCCGGCGCCCGGGTCCCCGGTGCCGAAGAGCTCGAGGCCGGCGCTCATCCTGACGCGGTCGCCGACCCGCAGGCCGTACGCACTGGCCGCCTTGCGGTTGATCACCAGCTCGTCGGGGCGGCGGGGATCGGGAAGGCGGCCGGCCACCAGCAGCGGGCGGTTGACGGTGCGGTACAGGCGGTCGTCGTTGGGGGCGAGCTGGCCGGCCTCGAGCCCCTCCAGGAAGATGGGGGCGAGGGTGAACTCGCCGGCGTCCTCGACCTCGGGCAGGGCCCGGATCGGGCCGTAGTCGGCGTCGAAGACGCCTATGAGGGTGCCGAAGACCATGGCGTCGGACCGCCCCGTCGCCTCCCGGAAGCGCTCGTAGGCGGTGGCCGTGCGGCGGGCGCCGGCGACGGCGGCGATGGCCAGCCCCCCGGCCAGGCCGGCGAGCACGCCCAGGGCCACGAGGGCCCGCCAGCGGCGGGCGATCTCGTTGCCGGCCCACATGACGAGGGCCGTCCTCATGGCGCCGGCAGCTCGGTGGTGGCGGGCACGGGGATCCGCCCCGACACCCGCGTCCCCCGGCCGGGCGCGGACTGCACGCCGAACGTGCCGCCGATGGCGCCCACCCGGTCTCCCATGTTGACGAAGCCGGCGCCCGGCGCCGAGCGGGTCGAGGGGTCGAACCCGGCGCCGTCGTCGGCCACCTCGAAGAACAGGGCGCCGGCGTCCTCCCACACCCGCACGGTGATGGTGGAGCTGTCGCCGGCGTGCTTGCCGGCGTTCTGCATGGCCTCCAGGCAGCAGAAGTACACCGCGGCCTCGATCTCGGGCGAGTAGCGGCCGATCCCGTCGGCCACCACCTGGGTGGGCAGGGCGGAGCGCCCGCCGGCGGCCGACAGCGCCTCGGGCAGGCCCCGGTCGACCAGGAGGGGCGGGTAGATCCCGTGGGCCAGGCTGCGCAGCTCCTGGACCGCGTCCTGCAGGTCGTGGCTGAGCTGCTCGAGCATCTCCTTGGCCACATCGGCGTCGCGCTCGGCGATCTGGCGGGCCAGCCGCAGGTTCACGGCCAGGGCGACAAGGTGCTGCTGGGCACCGTCGTGGAGGTTGCGCTCGATCTGGCGGCGGGCGGCGTCGGACGCGGCGACGATGCGGGCCCGGGACGCCTGCAGCTCCTCGGCCTGGCGGCGGACCTCGTCGAGGGTGGACTGCAGGGCGGAGTCGAGCTGGACGTTGTGGAGGGCCAGGCCGACCTGGCGGGCCAGCTCGGTGAGGATGCGCTCCTCCTCCTCCTTGAAGGTGTCGCCGGTGGGCGGGCGGACGGCGACGATGAGCCCGAGGAGGTGGCCCGAGTGGGTGATCGGCGCCACCCGGAGCAGGCAGTCCTCCCGGCCCTGGACCAGGCCGGCCAGCCACACCTTCACCCACGCCGGCCCCGAGACGCCGGCCCGGGCCACGACGGCCTCCTCGTCGGGCGCCAGCACCAGCCGGGTGACCGGGGCGTCGGGAACGGACACGGCCCGGTCGAGCCGGCCCTCGGAGCCCGTCCAGACCTCGGCCGTGGCCAGCGAGAGCGTCTTGCGCAGCGACTCCGCCACCTGGAGGAGCAGCTCGTCGAGGGGAACGGCCCGCGAGAGGCGGCTGCCGAAGGTCTTCAGCACCTGGTCGGGGGCCTCGCGCTCGCCGTAGACGAGGCGATTGGAGAACTGGGCCAGCCGCTCGCGGGCGGGCAGGTACAGGAGGGCGGCCACGGCCGCGGCCAGCATCGACAGGCCGAGCAGCGGGCGCTCGCTGTCGGTCGGGGCCCGGCCCAGCCCCAGCACGATGACCAGGTACACCCCGACCACCACCCCGCTGAGGCCGGCGAGTGAGACGGTGTGGGCCAGGAGAGTGTCGACCCGCCCGATGAGGCGCTTGGAGCTGCCGAGGGCGAGGGCGACGGGGACGGGCAGGGTGGCCGCGGTGGCGACGGCGCCGGCGTCGTCGGGCCAGCCGGACAGGATCTGGACCGCTACGGCGACCACCGCCATCTCGACACCGACGGCGACGGCCCAGCCGAACCACTGCATGCGCTGGCGCTCGACACCCGCCGCCCGCCGGTAGCGGCGGTTGGAGCCGGCCAGCCCGACGGCACCGGCCACGACGCCGAGGACGGCCACCGGCCACAGCGGCAGCGACGGTCGCTGGAACCACAGGGACATCCCGGTCAGGGCGCCGACGACGTAGCCGGCGACCACGACTCGGCGGCTGATGGCGCAGGAGCCGTCGGGCAACGTCAGCAGGACGTGCATGCCGGCGGCGGGAAGCAGGGCGAGGGCCATCGGGCGGGCCACGACGGCGGCGTCGACCAAGGCGTCCGGGAGGGAACGGCCACTGGCGTCGGCCCACACGACAGCGGTGGCCACGGCGGCGACGGCGCCCAGGATCGACGCCTGCAGGATCAGCGTTCCTTGACGCTCGCCGGGGCGCCGGGCGGTGATGACGGCGCCGGCCGTGGCCCAGGCCAGCACGGTGGCGGTGTACAGCAGGGCGGTCTTCAGGTGGCCGGTGTCACGGGCCAGCACCGCCCCCGCCACGGCCAGGGCCACGGCGAGAGGAGCCAGCGCCGGCAGCAGCCGCGCGGTGGGGGAGCGACTCGCCTCGGGCAGGGCCACGTCGTCGCCGGCCGCGATCGTCGGGTTCAGGGCGGTGGCCACGGGCGATGCCGGTCAGTCGGTGGGGGTTCCGAAGGCGGTCTGCAGCGTGCCGTCGCCCTTGGCGCCGGAGGCCGCGGCGTCGGCCTGCTTGTCGCCCTCCAGGCGGCCGTCGCGCATACGCACGATGCGGTCGGCGGCGGCGGCGACGTCGTCGTCGTGGGTGACCAGCATGATCGCCTGGCCGTCGGCGTGGAGCCGGCGGAAGAGCTCCAGCACCTCCAGGCCGCCGGCGGTGTCGAGGGCGCCGGTGGGCTCGTCGGCCAGGAGCAGGGTCGGCTTGTTGGCCAGGGCCCGAGCGATGGCCAGGCGCTGGCGCTGGCCTCCGGACAGCACGCCCGGGGCGCTGCGGGCCTTGTCGCCCAGGCCGAGCAGGTCGAGCAGGTCACGGGCACGGGTCTCGGCCTGCTTGCGGGGGCTGCCGGCGATGATGGCGGGCAGGGTGACGTTCTCCAGGGCGCTCATGCCTTCCAGGAGGTTGAAGAACTGGAAGACGATGCCGATGTGGGCCCGCCGGACGCGGGCCAACTCGTTCTCGTCCTTGCCGTGGAGCGGCACGCCGGAGAGCACGATCTCGCCTTCGCTGGGCGTGTCCAGGCCCGCCACCAGGTTGAGCAGGGTCGACTTGCCGCACCCTGAGGGCCCCATAACGGCTACGAACTCGTGGGCGGCCATGGACATGGTGACGCCCCGCAGCGCCCGCACCGGCGCCCCCTCGGCCTCGTAGGTCTTGCGGACCCCGCCCACCTCCAGCACCGGCCCCGCTTCCGTCGTCCCCACCGTGCTCATCGGCCCCTCCTCTCGCCATCTTCGACTATTGACCCACGCCCGACGCCGGAGCGGAAGAGCGTAGGCATGCGAGTCCCCGGTGGTGCAGGCACCACCGCGCCGGTCATGCCCGCACCGGCTGCACCAGGCGGAAGGCGTGGACGGTGGCGTCGCGCCCCTTCACCTGGGCCGGCGCCAGGGCCTCGAGCTCGACACCGGCGCCGAGGGCGGCGGCCGTCGGCTGGCTCACGACGGTCTGGCCGGCGTCGGCCCACTGCTGCAGGCGCTGGGCCAGGTTCACCGCGTCGCCGACCAGGCTGTACTCCACCCGCTCCTCGGAGCCGAGCAGGGCGGCGGCCACCCGGCCGCTCGACAGCCCGATCCCCAGCCCGAACTCGGGGAGGCCCTGGGACCGCCACCGCTCGTTGACCGCGGCCTGGGCCGCGTGCATGGCCCCCGCCGCCTCGGTGGCGTGGCGGGCGTGGTCCTCCTGGGCCAGGGGTGCCCCGAACACGGCCATGACCGCGTCGCCCACGAACTGCATGACGGTGCCGCCCGCCGACAGCACGGCCCGGTTCATCTCCGCCCGGTGCTCGTTGAGCTGGCCGGCCAGGACCGACGGATCGGCGTGCTCGGCGATGGTGGAGTAGCCGCGGATGTCCGACATGAGCACGGTGACGTCGAGCATCTCCGTCTCGCCGATGCGCCGGCCCTCCCGCCGCAACTTCTCGGCCACGCCGCCGGGCAGCAGCCGGCTCAACGTCTCGCCCTGCTCCTCGCGCTGGACGATGGCCTGGTGCAGCATGCGCAGCCGGCGCAAGGAGCTGCTGGCGCCCGTGCTGGCGGCCTGGGCCAGCTTGAGGAACAGTCGTTCGACCTCGTCGGCGACGTCGGTGGCCGTGGTCCCCTCGGACACGGCGATGGCCTTCATGGGCCGGCCTTCGGCGACGTGCTGCAGGAGCCGCTCCTCGGCGGGGGTGAGGTCGTTGTGGGAAGCGACCGGGTTGATCAGGGTCTCGACGATCGACGGGTCCAGCAGCGACCCTCCGGTCGCCACCTCACGGATGGCGCGGGCCAGCTGGTCGCCGTCGGCCAGCCGGTCCTTGAGCAGGTAGGCGTAGCCCGCCGACCCTTCCCGGAGCAGGGCGATGGCGTACTCGGGGTCGTCGTACTGGGAGAGAACGACGACCCCGGTGCCGGGGTGGCGCTTGCGCACCTCCTTGGCCGCGTCGATCCCCTCCTGCTGGAAGGTGGGCGGCATGCGGATGTCGGTCACCACCACCTGGGGGGCGGCCGCCTCGGCACCGGCCACCAGCCCGTCGTAGTCGGCCGCCGCCCCCACCACGGTGAGGTCGGGTTCCAGCCCGATAAGGGCTCGGACCCCCTCCCGCACGATGAGGTTGTCGTCGGCGAGGAACACCGTGATCTGGCGATCGGACACGGACACATTTGGCCCCATCGCGGCGCCGGCCACAAGGGGGTGGCCCTCTGCGCGGGGGTGGTGTCACCCCCACCGGGAGGACGCAGGCCACCACCCTTGGGCGAGGGCGGGCGCCGCCGTACGCTCCACTCCAAGGCTGAAGGAGGCGCAGGTGCGCATCGAGTCATCGGTCACGTCGCTGTCGTGGATCCCGTCGGAAGCGGTCTCGGGGATGACCCGGCTGCCCTTCGACATGGGCATGGCCCACTACGACCCGCCGCCCCCCGACGTGCTCGGCGACCTGGAAGAGCTGCGGGCGGCCGACCGGTTCCGGTTCGCCAACCAGCTGCGGGCGTGGATCGAGGTGGAGGACGGCAAGGTGGTGGACTGCGGCCACGCCGGCGGGGGGATGATCGGGTCGACCACGGTGAGGATGGGCCCCCGGGCCGTCGTCTTCCAAGCCGTCGCCTTCCCCGACCTGCAGCCCGAGCCCGAGCTGTCGGAGTCCGCCGTGCGCTTCGTCCAGACCGCCGGCGGGCGCACCGGGGTGCCGGCGCCCAGGACCGTGCGCCGGCCGCCGTTCGTGCAGGTCGCCGCCCCGCTGGCGTGGTCGACCCTGGCCCTCACCATCCGGGCCGACGGCACCTCGGAGTGGGAGGTGCCGGGCGCCAGCCCTTTCCCGCGGCACTGGATCTACGACCACACCGGCGCGCTGGCGGCCAAGACCGGCATGATCGACTTCGAGCAGTGGTACCGCACCGCCTTCGGGCGCCACAGCCCCTGGGGCGACGAGGACTCGCCGGCGCTGGTCACCGTGGCCGAGACCGCGCTCGAGCGCGAGCTGTCGGCCCGGATCATGCGGGCCGGAACCAAGCCCGACATCCTGACCCTCGAGCCGGGCCAGGCCCTCGTCGACCAGGGCGACCCCGGCGACTCGATCTTCCTGCTGCTGGACGGGGTGCTCGACGTGGTGGTGGACGGGGAGAAGCTGGCCGAGGTGGGGCCGGGCGCCATCCTCGGCGAGCGGGCGGTGCTCGAGGGGGGGAAGCGCACGGCGACACTGCGGGCGGTCACGCCGGTGAAGGCGGCCCGCGCCGCCGCCGCCGCCATCGACACCGCCGCCCTGGCCGAGGTCAGCCGGGGCCACCGGCGTGAGGAGGAGTGAGCCGGCCCGATGCCGTCGTCGTCGGCGCCGGCCCGAACGGCCTGGCCGCCGCCATCACCCTGGCCCGGGCCGGGCGGTCGGTGCTGGTGCTGGAGGCCGAGGACAGCGCCGGCGGGGGCTGCCGCTCCGAGGAGCTGACCCTGCCCGGGTTCGTCCACGACGTCTGCGCCGCCATCCACCCCCTCGGCGCAGCGTCGCCGGCGTTCGCCGACCTGCCCCTGGCCGACCACGGGTTGGAGTGGGTCCATCCCGAGGCGCCGGCGGCCCACCCGTTGCCCGACGGGAGCGCGGCGGTGCTGGAGCGGTCGCTCGACGCCACCGCCGAGGCCCTCCGTCGAGACGCCGGCGCCTGGCGGCGGGTCGTCGGGCCGCTGGTCCGGGACTGGGACGGCCTGACCGGCTCCATCCTCGGGCCCATGCTGCGGGTGCCCCGGCACCCGGTGACCATGGCCCGCTTCGGGCTCCGGGCGGTGCTGCCGGCGAGGACCCTGGCCGCAAGGGCGTTCGACGGCGACGCCGCCCGGGGGCTCTTCGCCGGCCTGGCCGCCCACGCCATCCTCGACCTCGGGAAGCCGCTCACCGCGTCGTTCGGGCTGACCTTCGCCGCCTCCGGGCACGCGGTGGGGTGGCCGGCGGCGAGAGGAGGGTCGCAGAAGGTGGCCGACGCCCTGGTCTCCTACCTCCGCTCGCTCGGCGGCGGGATCGAGACCGGCCGGCGGGTCGGCTCTCTGGCCGACCTCCCGCCGGCGCGGGCCGTCCTCTTCGACCTCACGCCCCGCCAGGTGGCGGCCATCGCCGGTGACCGCCTCCACGCCCGCGCCCGCCGGCGCTTCGGCCGGTTCCGCTACGGGCCCGGCTCGTTCAAGATCGACTACGCCCTGGACGGCCCCGTGCCCTGGAAGGCCGAGGAGTGCGGGCGGGCGGGCTCGGTCCACGTGGGCGGGACGCTCGAGGAGGTGGTGGCCGCCGAGCGCGACGTCGCCCAGGGCCGCCACCCCGAGCGGCCGTTCGTGCTCACCTCCCAGCCCAGCCGCTTCGACCCCACTCGGGCGCCGGTCGGCAAGCACACGTTCTGGGCCTACTGCCACGTGCCCCACGGCTCGACGGTCGACATGACCACCGCCATCGAGGACCAGCTCGAGCGTTTCGCCCCCGGCTTCCGCGACCTGGTCCTGGCCCGCCACACCATGTCCCCCGCCGACCTCGAGCGCCACAACGCCAACAACGTCGGGGGTGACGTGGCCGGCGGCTCCCACGGCGGCCTGCAGCTGGTGGCCCGCCCCCGGCTGGCCGCCGACCCCTACCGGCTCCCCATCGAGGGGCTGGACGCCTACCTGTGCTCGGCGTCCACCCCGCCGGGGGCCGGCGTCCACGGCATGTGCGGATGGTGGGCCGCCAGGTCGGCCCTGGAGCGACTGGAGGCGCGCCGATGAATGTGATCCGGTTCTGGTTCGGGACGACGCTGCGGTCCCGGGCCCGGGCCTACGTGGGCGTCGCCGTCCTCCTCGCCCTGCTCGGCGGCCTGAGCCTGGCCTCGGTGGCGGGGGCCCGGCGGACGGCATCGGCCTACCCACGGTTCCGGGACGCGGGCCGGGCGCTCGACGTGCAGTTCTTCCACTCCGAGGATCCGGAGGCGGCCCGCCGGCTGCCCGGGGTCACCGGGTCGGCCACGTACTGGTCGTTCGTCGCCGGCGTGGTCGATGACGCCGGCCGGCCCGACCTCTCCGGCATCGACGCGCCGGTCGAGGTGGTGGGCAGCCTGGACGGGCTGTACTTCACCCGCGACCGGTTCACGGTCATCAAGGGACGCATGCCCGACCCCAGCCGGGTCGACGAAGCGGCGATCAACGAGCACCTGGCCGCCCTGGGGCTCGGCCTCGGCGACCGGATCCCGCTCGGAATCTACGACCCGGCCGACGAGGACGCCGTCTTCAGCGATACGCCCCCGCCGCCGGTCGACCGCGTCCACCTCACCGTCGTCGGCATCGGGCTGTTCCCCGACGAGGTGGTGCAGGACGACACCGACCGCAGCGGCCGGGCCCTGCTCACCCCCGCGTTCACCGAGCGGCAAGCCCGGTGGGTGAGCTACGGATGGACCGGCGTCTCCCTCGACGGCGGGGAGGGAGCCGTGGAGCGGTTCAAGCGCGACTACCTCGCCACCCTGGGGCGCGACGGCGGCACGTCGTTCCGGGAGCGGTCGGTCGTCGTCGCCCGGACCCAGGAGGCTGTGCGACCCCTGGCCGTCGCCCTCGGTGCCTTCGGTGCCATGGCCTTTCTCGCCTGCCTCCTCCTCGTGGGCCAGGCGGTGGTGCGCCTGCTGCGGACCGACCGCGACGACCTGGCGACGATCCGGGCCATGGGCGGCGACCCCCGGACCCTCGGTGCCCTGCTCCTGCCGGGCGTGGCCTTGGCCGTCACGGCCGGGGTGGCCGGCGCGGTGGCCGTGGCCGTGGCCCTTTCGCCCCTGGCGCCCATCGGGCCGCTGCGCCGGGTCGAGCCCGACCCGGGGATCGCCTTCGACTGGACGGTCCTGGTGCTGGGCGCCACCGGCCTGGGCGTTCTCCTGCTCGGGGTCGGCACCGCCGCCGCCCTCCGCCAGCTGCCCCACCGGCGCCAGGCGCGGGCCCGCCTGGACGCCCCTCGCCGGTCGACCCTGGCCGGCCTGGTGGCGAGGGCGGGCTTCCCGCTGCCGGCGGTCGCGGGCATGCGGCTGGCCCTGGAGCCTGGCGAGGGGCGCACGTCGGTCCCGGCCCGGGCCGCGCTGGGGGGTGCGGTCGTGGCCGTCGTCGCCGTGGTGACGTCGCTGGTGTTCGGCACCAGCCTCCGGTCGCTCGTCGACCGCCCGCCGCTGTACGGATGGGACTGGGACCTCACGGTCCTCGACGAGTCCGGGTACGGCGAGATCGATGTCGAGCGCGCCGCCGCCGTCCTCGGCGCCGACCGCGACGTCAGTGGGTGGTCGGGGGCGTACTTCCAGTCGATCGAGCTGGAGGGGACCCGCGTGCCCGTGCTGGGGCTGGCGGCCGGTGCCGCCGTCACCCCGCCGCTGGTCTCGGGCCGGGCGGTGCGGGAGCCGGGGGAGATCGTGCTCGGTACCGGGACTCTCGACGCCCTCGGCAAGCGGGTCGGCGACACCGTGGTGATGGCGTCGGAGGGGGGGGAGCGGGCCCTCCGGGTCGTCGGGCTCGCCGTGTTCCCCACCGTGGGGCCCATCCTCGGCGCCTACACGTCGCTGGGCGACGGCGCCCTCATGGTTTACGAGGAGATCCCGGGGTGGGACGAGGTGAGCCCAGGACCGAAGGCGCTGTTCGTCCGCTTTGCGCCCGGCGCGGACCGGGAGGCCACCCGTGCCCGCCTCGAGGAGGCTCTGGGCGGCGTCGGGCGGTTCCCGGGGTCGGCCCAGGTGCTGCCGGTCCAGCGCCCGGCCCAGATCGTCCACTACGAGGCGATGGGGGCCACGCCGGCGGTGCTGGGCGGGGTGCTGGTGGTGGCCGCCGTCGTGTCGCTGGGGCTGGCCCTGGCTTCGGGGGTGGGGCGGCGCCGCCGGGACCTGTCGATCCTCAAGTCGCTGGGGTTCACCCGCCGGCAGGTGTCGGCCACGGTGGTGTGGCAGTCCTCCCTGATCGTGGGCATCGGCCTGGTCGTCGGGGTGCCCCTGGGCGTGGCCCTGGGCCGGTGGCTGTGGATCATCTTCGCCGAGCGTCTGCCCGTGCTGGCCCGCCCCTCCGTGCCCGTGCTCTTCCTCGCCGGCCTCGCCGGCGCCCTGGTCATCCTCGCCAACCTGGTCGCCGCCGGGCCGGCCCGGATGGCCGGGCGGACGCCGGTGGCGTCGGTCCTGCGATCGGAGTGAGGGGGAACGGCTCGGTCAGGCGGGTGCTGCTCGCCTGGCTGCTGACCTCGGCCGCCGTCTGGGGCGCGGCGCTCGTCCTCGCCGTTCACGCCTACCGCACCGGCGGCGCCGGCGCCGTCGGCCTGATGGCGCTGATGCGGACGCTGCCCGGCGCTCCCGCCGGCCTCTTCCTCGCCCGGGAGGGCGACCGCCGTTCCCGCCCGTCGGTCCTGATCACGGTCAACGTGGTCCGCGGCGGCGCCCTGGCCGGGGCGGCGGCCGCCGTCGTCGCCGGGGCCCCGCTGGCCGTCCTGTACGTCCTCGCCGTGGCGCTGGCCGTGGCCGGCCCGGCGTACAAGCCGGCCCAGGCTGCCCTGCTGCCGCTGCTGGCCCGGACGCCGGCGGAGCTGACCCGGGCGAACGCCGGTGCGGCGATGTGCGTCAACCTGGGCTTCCTGGCCGGGACCCTCGGCGGCGGGGTTGTGCTGGCGAGGACCTCAGCGGGCGCCGCCCTCGCCGTCTTCGCCTGCATGTTGGGCGCCTCGATCGCGGTGCTGGTGGGGCTTCCCCGTGACGACCACGGCGCCGGCGCCCAGGATGCCCGCCCGCTGTTCGAGGGGTTGCGCATGGTGGGTGGCGACCGCAGGCTACGGGCGCTGGTCGGCGTCCTGGGAGCCTTGGCCCTGGTCGAGGGGGCGGTGGACGTGCTGGTGGTGGCGACGGCGCTGGGCCCCCTCGGGCTCGGCGAGGCCGGCGCCGGCGCCATCTGGGCCGCGTGGGGGATCGGCGCGGTGGCCGGCGGCGCGGGTGTCCTCCGGCTCCTCGACCGGCGCCGGTTGGTGCTTTCCTTGACCGCCGGCGCCCTGCTTCTCGGCGCCGCGCTGGCGCCCGTGGCGCTGGTGCCGGCCGTCGGTGCGGTCGCCGTCCTGCTGGCCATGGCCGGAGCGGGCTACACCCTGGCCGAGGTGGCGGCCCACACGCTGTTGCAGCGGTTGGCCGCCGACCCGGTGCTGGCCCGGGTCTTCGGCGTGGTGGAGATCGCCGTCGTGCTGGCCGGGGCCGCGGGCGGGGCGGCAGCCGGATCGCTGCTCGCCGCTTTCGGCCCGGGGCTGGCGTGGCCGGCCCTCGGCCTGGTGCTGCCGGCCGCCGCCCTGGCCTGCCGCCGGCAGGTGGCGGGGGCCGAGCTGGGCGCGCCGGCGCCGGAGCGGGAGTACCGGCTCCTCCAGGGCCACCCCGTTTTCGCCCCGCTCCCTGTCGCCACCAAGGAGCGGCTGGCGGCCAGCCTGGTGGAGGTCCGGGCCGGCGCCGGCGCGGCCGTCATCGCCGAGGGTGACCTGGGCGACAGGTTCTACCTGGTGGCCGCCGGGTGCCTGGAGGTGACCGAGGGTGGGTCGTACCGGCGGACGATGGGCCCCGGCGACGGCTTCGGCGAGATCGCGCTCCTGCGTGACGTGCCCCGCACGGCGACGGTCCGGGCCCGTGGGCCCGTCGTCCTGCTGGCCCTCGACCGGGAGACGTTCCTGAACGCGGTGACCGGCCAGCCCCACAGTGCCCGGGCCGCCGATCGGCTGGTCCAGGAGCGCATCGGTCCTAGCGCCGGTCAGACGTCGATGGTCAACCCCTCGGCGGCGGCGACGACCTCCACCCTGCCGCCGGCGTGAGCCACGACCAAGGCGTCGATCTCGTCGTCGGTGCGGGCCGGATCGTGGTGGAAGAGCACGAGGGTCCGGGCGCCGGCGGCTTCCGCCAGCCCCACGGCGTACTCGACGGCCGAGTGGCCCAGGAAGGCCCGGTCGGTGAACTCGGCCGCCGTGTGCTGGGCGTCGTGGATCAGGAGGTCGACGTCGTCGGCCAACGCCAGCGCGCTCTCGTGGTAGGCGCCCAGCCCGTGGGGGCCGGCGCCGGCGGCGACCGGGCTGTGGTCGGACAGGTAGGCCAGGGTGCCACCGCCGTCGGTGACCCGGTAGCCGAACGTCCTCCCGCCCTTGTGGGGGATCTCGGCGGCGAGGACCGAGAAACCCTCGACCTCGTACTGGCCCGGCTCGTGCGACCGCACCCGCCACCGGCCCTGGAGCTGGGTCGGGGTCACCGGGAAGTGCGGGGGGGAGAAGGCCCGCTCGAGGACCTGCTCGGGGTCGCCCTGGGCGGGCATGACGACGGTCACCTCGCTGCCGGGTTGGTTGCCGGCGGCGAAGAACGGGATGCCGTGGGTGTGGTCCCAATGAAGGTGGCCGAGCAGGATCGTGCCCCGGAACGGCTGGCCGTCCAGGTGCCGGGTCAGGTTGCGCAGGCCGGTGCCGGCGTCGAGGACGAGCGTGGGCAGCCCGCCGTCGCGGCCCAGGGCCACACATGACGTGTGACCGCCGTAGCGCACGAAGTCGATGCCCGGTGCGCACGTCGAGCCCCGCACCCCACAGAACGTGACCCGCATGGCCGGAGTTTCTACATGAAGCGGACGCCGTCCTCCGCGGCGGTCGTGTCGCCCTCGACCGCGCTGCAGGTGGGGCAGTACCAGCGGGCCTCGAACGGGGTGCCGCAGGTGGCGTGGCGGAGGGGCTCGACGGTGTCGGGGGACTGGCCGGCGCCCCACTGGGCCAGCAGCCGGAGGGCGCCGGCCAGCTCGGCGCCGGCGGCCGTGAGCTGGTAGACGAACCGGGGCGGGCGTTCGGAGTAGGGGCTGGCCACGACTACGCCGTGCTGCTCGAGGTTTCGCAGGCGCTGGCTCAGCACGTTCGGGGCGATGCCGGCGACATCGCCCTGGAGGTCGTTGAACCGCCGGGGGCCGTCGAGAAGGGCGGAGACGATGAGCAGCGCCCACCGGTCGCCTACTCGGGCGACGGCTTCCTCCAGGGGCGACGGCTCGGCCATGGCGCCCATTCTGCCCTGGTTGCCGAAGTCGTTTGCAACTAGTAACTTGCAATTTACAAGTCACTGGTGAAGGAGACGAGTTCATGGGTGTGCTGGAGGAGCTGGAG
>DATLHA010000009.1:0-3862 GCA_035540095.1 Acidimicrobiales bacterium
GGAGACCGAGCTGTTCTGGCCGCTGCCCCGCACCCTGTGCGCCCTCGAGCGCAACCGGGCCCGGGCCTACTCCATGGCCTTCACCGCCACCATCGGCATGAACTGCCTCCTCAAGGCCTTCGAGTACTGGCGCATGGGCGAGACCAAGGTCCACACCCCCTTCAAGATCCCCCGTGACGAGCGCGTCTCGGCGGGGTTCTGGGAGGCCGGGCGTGGGTACCTCACCCACCACATGGTCATGGACAAGGGCAAGATCGTGAACTACCAGATCAACACCCCGTCCACGCTGAACGCATCTCCCACCGACCCCTTCGGCGGCCTCGGCCCCTACGAGCAGGCCGTCGTCGACACCCCCATCCTGGAGTCGGTTCCCGACGACCAGATCAAGGGCATCGACGTCCTGCGGGCCATCCGCAGCTTCGACCCCTGCATGCCGTGCACCACGCACATGGACACCGGGAAGGGCATCATCACCAGGGAGATCAACTCCTGCGGTTGCACCCTCGAGTAACCCCCCCACGTTCCTCGATGCAGCAGCCGTAGTGCCGAGCCCCCCTCTCCTTCGAGGGGGGCTCGGTCGCGTCCGCCGGGCTTCAGGTGAGGGGCTGTAGGGCTTCGGCCAGGGGCTCGAGCACCTTGGGGGTGTGGGCGGGCTCAGGGAGACGAACCCCAGGTCGAGGCCGTGTTCGGCCAGGGCGGCGGCCTCGTCGACCAGCTTCGCCCGTCGCCGTCGCCCGGGAC
This sequence comes from Acidimicrobiales bacterium, assembly GCA_035540095.1. Lineage (GTDB taxonomy): Bacteria > Actinomycetota > Acidimicrobiia > Acidimicrobiales > AC-14 > CADCTB01. Next base: position 742 of record DATLHA010000009.1, read on the forward strand.
GCGCAGACGTCGACGCCGCCGCCGGAGAAGTTCCAGTGCTGGGCCCAGCGGGCGACCGCCCGCAGCCTCGTCCCGCAGCAGCCCGATCACCACCTGGGTCTTGATCCCGAAGCGCATCGTGGTGTCCCAGCACCGGCCATGATCTCGGCGGTGACCGGGCTTTCAGAGGGCGACGTCGACGCTGATCCGATCCGCCAGTTCCACGCCTGGCACGCCGGCGCCGGCTCGCCGCCGGAGGTCGCCGTCGCCACCGCGTCGGCGGACGGTGCTCCGGCGGTCCGCATGGTGCTGCTGAAGTCGGCCGACGAGCGGGGCTTCGTGTTCTTCACCAACTACGGGAGTGCCAAGGCTCGGGACCTCATCGAGAACCCCCGGGCCTCGCTGCTGTTCTTCTGGGCCCCGGACCGCCAGGTCCGGGTCACCGGTGGCGTGGGCCTGGTCGAGCCCGGGGAATCCGACGCCTACTGGCACAGCCGGCCGCGGGGCAGCCAGCTGGGGGCGTGGGCGTCGCGCCAGAGCGAGGTCATCGAGGATCGTGGCGTCCTGGAGCACCGGCTGGCCGAGGCGGTCGAGCGGTTCCCGCACGAGGTGCCGCGGCCGGCGTTCTGGGGCGGCTTCCGCATCGTCCCCCAGACGGTCGAGTTCTGGCACCACCGTGACGACCGGCTCCACGACCGCCTGCGCTACCGGCGCGACGGCGACCGATGGGTCATCGAGCGGCTGTCACCCTGAACTCGACGGCGGCTCTGCGCCGGCGGCAGCCTCGATGACGGCAAGGATGTCCTCGCCGTAGCGCTCGAGCTTCAGCGGCCCGATGCCGGCGCAGCGAGCCAGCTCGGCGAGCGTGGCGGGCCTGCGGTCGGCGATGCCCTTGAGGTGGGCGTCGCTCATGACGACATAGGGCGGCACCTTGTCGCGGCGCGCGATCCCGGTTCGCCACTCGCGCAGGGCGTCCCAGAGCGGGGACTCCCCAGCGGCGGGGACCGTGCTCCCCCGGCGGGCACCCGGGTCCTTCGGACCACGCCCGCCGTTGCCGGCGGGGGCCCCAGCCCCGCCGGCGCGCCGATGTGGCGCCTCGGCGGTACCGGCGAGCTCGGCCAGGAAGGGCGACGGGGCATCGGCGTCGCCGAGGACGACCACCGTGCGCGCCGCTCGGGTGATGGCGACGTGGAAGACCCGCCGCTCCTCCTCGACGTCCTCCGCCAGCCGGTGCGGGAACAGGTCGCCCGAGGCACCGAAGACGATGACGTTCGGCCACTCCCGGCCCTTGACCTTGTGGACGGTCGACAGATGGACGCGCGGGCGGCCGTCGTCGGGGTGGGCTACCAGCGCGTTGCGCAGCCACGGCTCGAAGCCGGCGGGATCCGGGTGGAGGGCGGCCAGCTGCTCGAGGGCCCACAGGTCGTCGCCGTGGGCCGAGCGGTCGGCCGTTCCCCGGGAGTTGTCGAGGGCGTTCATGGCCCGGTCGAGGCCCACGCCCCGGCGGACGATGTCGAAGACCTTGGCCGTCGTCGCCTGCGGGTGGCTCACCGCCTTGGCCACCAGCTCGAGGTCGGTGGCGTAGGTGTGGACCCGCTCGGCGTCGTCGCCCGAGAGCCAGTCGCCCAGGCTGCGCAGGTCGGCGATGGAGGTGCGGGGGCGCCGGCCCATCATCTCCAACACGTTGCGGGCGATCTTGCGCGACGGCCGGCGCACGGTGGCGGCCACGTCCTCCCGGGAGATGTCACCGGGCGCCGTCCCGATGCGCAGGTAGGCCAGGGCGGCGGCGATGCCGGTGCGGCCGAGCAGCTCAACCCCCACCGCCCGGGTGCAGGGGATGCCGGTCTGGGCCAGCAGTACCTGGATGGGAAGCAGGACGGCGTTGACCCGGGCCAGCACGGCGACGTCGGCGGGCTCGACGTCGTGGTCGAGCCACGCCACCACCCGGTCCCGCGCCGCCCGGGTGAGGTCGTCGGCCGCCACCGGCTGGGTGATCAGGGCGCCGGCCTCCTCCGCCCGCCCGGGCGCCGGGGACACCGCCTTGGGGATGCGCCGGCGGTTGTACCCGAGCAGGGTCTGGGCGCCGGCGACGATGGCCGGCGGGCAGCGGTAGTTGACCTGGAGGTCATAGGTGGCGGCCCCCGGGAACCAACGGGCGAAGTCGATGAGGAAGCCGGGATCGGCCCCGGCGTAGCCGTAGATGACCTGGTCGTCGTCGCCCACGCCGAACACCGACGCCGCCGGCCCGGCCAGCAGGCGGATGAGCAGCACGTGGGCCGGCGTGAGGTCCTGGAACTCGTCGACGAGGAGGGTGCGGCAGCCGGCCCGGGCTCGAGCCCGGATGTCGGGATCGGTCAGCACGAGCTCGACGGCCCGGTAGATCTGCTCGTCGAAGTCGACCGCTCCCCGCTTGGCTAGGGCGGCCCGGTAGGCGTCGAAGGCCACCGACACGCCGGCGGCGTCGGGAAAGCGGGTCTCGGCCGCCTCGGGGTCGACCAGGCCGAGGCGGATGGCCGACAGCGCCTCCAGGTACGGGGCGACGGGGTCGGCGTTGGCCTTGCGGGGGATCTTCACCAGCGACTGGACGATGTTGCGGCACTCCCGCTCCTCGAGCACCTTGACCGGCCCCGCCATCTGGCAGATGAACAGGCCGAGGGAGTTGAGGGTGCGGATGGTGGGGCGCAGGCCCGCTGAGCCGCTTGGCGGCTCTCCGCCGACTATGCGCTCCCGCAGCTCCTCCGCCGCCTTCACGTTGTAGGCCACCGCGGTGAGCAGGTCGGGCTCGTGGTTGCGGTCGGCCAGCAGGTGGCGGAGGCGCTCGGTCAGCACGCGGGTCTTGCCCGAGCCGGCGGGGGCGATGATGCGCGCCGGTCCGCCGGCGTGGGAGACGGCGGCCAGCTGGTCGGGGGCCAGGGCGGACGAAGGCGGCCGGTCGCGGGCGACGGTGAGGCGGCCGGCGTCGATGGAGTCGCGGTGGATCACGGCGTGGTCGAGCACCAGGGCCTGGCGTGGACCGCCGTCGCACCACGCTGGCGTCCCGTCGGGCAGGACCACGTCGGCCGGACCGCCGATCTCGGCCCCCAGGCGCCCGGCCCGCACCCCATGCCACCAGACCGGCTCCCCCGATCGAGCGTCGTAGGTG
>DATLHA010000010.1:0-6394 GCA_035540095.1 Acidimicrobiales bacterium
CTGGCCCTTGAACAGGAGATAGGTGGAGATCAGGGAGCCGAAGAGGAGGCACTCCGAGCCCAGGAAGGCCCACATCGCCACCTTCTCGTTGGAGAGGCCGGTCGATGTCGGCGGGTGCCCGGGGTCGACCTCGGCGTGCGACCCGGAGGAGGCGGTGACGGTGGTAGTCATCGGCCCACCCTCTCACGAGGGTGCCCCGATGAGATGTCCATGGACCGGCCTCCCGGGCCGCTCACGCCGGCACCGCTTCCAGGTCATCACCGGAGGTGTCGGGGCCGTGGACGGGCGTGTCCTCGGGGGCGGTGGCGGGCTCGAGGGCCCAGGCGTACAGGGAGGCGACGGTCAGGACGCCGCCGAGGATGGCGACGGCCCAGGTCTTGTAGATCATGCCGTAGCTGATGACGGGCAGGCCGAGCGACGTCACCAGCGGCCAGTAGGACGGCGAGGGCATGTGGATGTGCTCTTCGTGCTCCTCGCCCGACCCCTCGTGCGCCTCCTCACCATCGACGTGGTCCGGAGTGGCGTTGCCCTCGGCGCCGGACGGCTCGACCTCGGTGCCCTCCATCTTGGGCTGCTCGGCGACGACCTCGCGGCGGACGCTGCGGCCGTGCTCGTCCTCGGTGTACTTGCGGTGCCAGAGCTCGTCCCGGCTGGTGACCAGCGGGATCTCCTTGAAGTTGTACTCCGGCGGCGGCGAGGGGATGGTCCACTCGAGCGTGCGGGCGTCCCACGGGTCGTCGCCCACTTCCTGGGGCTTGCGGTTCTTCCACATGTTCAGGATGAACACCGCGATCGACAGGGCGATGATGAACGAGCCGATGGTGGAGACCATGTTCCACACGTCCCACCCCCGCCCCTCCGGGTAGGTGTAGATGCGCCGGGGCATGCCCTGGAGGCCCAGGATGTGGAACGGTCCGAAGGTCATGTTGAAGCCCAGGAACATCAGCCAGAAGTGGATCTTCCCGAGCCGCTCGTCCAGCATCCGGCCGGCGAACTTCGGGTACCAGTAGTAGGCGCCGGCGAAGAGGCCGAACATGCTCCCGCCGAAGAGCACGTAGTGGAAGTGGGCCACGATGTAGTAGGTGTCGGTCTGCTGGGTGTCACCCGGCACCACGCCGTGGGTCACGCCCGAGAGGCCGCCGATGGTGAACATGGCCACGAAGCCGATGGCGAACATCATCGGCGTCGTGAACGTCAGCTTCCCCCGCCACATGGTGCTGATCCAGTTGAAGATCTTCACCCCCGTCGGCACGGCGATGAACATGGTGGAGGCGCTGAAGGCCGATACCGCCACCGGGCCGAGGCCACTGGCGAACATGTGGTGGGCCCACACGCCCCAGCCCATGAACCCGATGGCGATGCCCGAGAAGACCATGACCTGGTAGCCGAACAGCGGCTTCCGGGAGAACACCGGCAGCACCTCGGACACGATGCCCATGGCTGGCAAGATCAGGATGTAGACCTCCGGATGGCCGAACAACCAGAACAGGTGCTGCCATAAGAGAGGGTCGGATCCCGCGGCCACGTTGAAGAAGTTGGTGGAGAAGAGCCGGTCGAAGCTCAGGAGGAACAGGGCGACGGTGATGACGGGGATGGCGAACAGCAGGAGGAACTGGGCGATCAGGCTCATCCACACGAAGATGGGCATGCGCATGAGGCTCATGCCGGGCGCCCGCATGTTGATGACGGTGACGATCAGGTTGATGGCGCCGGTCAGCGAGGCGATACCCAGGATCTGCAGGCCGAAGGCCCAGTAGTCCATGTTGTGACCGGGGATGTTCCGGCTCAGAGGCACGTAGCCGAACCAGCCCCCGTTGGGCGCCCCGCCCAGGAAGAAGCTGGAGTACATGAACAGCCCGCCGACGAGGAACACCCAGAACCCGAAGGCGTTGATGCGGGGGAAGGCGACGTCGCGGGCGCCGATCATGAGTGGCAGCAGGTAGTTGGCCAGGCCGGCGGACAAGGGCATGATGACCAGGAAGATCATCGTGGTGCCGTGCATGGTGAAGAGCTGGTTGTAGGTGTCGGCCCGCAGGAAGGTCTGGTCGGGGGCGCCCAACTGGACCCGGAGGAGCAGGGCCTCGAGGCCGCCGATCAGGAAGAAGATGAACGCCGACGCCGAGTACATGATGCCGATCTTCTTGTGATCGACGGTGGTCATCCATCCCCAGAGGCCCTTGGTGTAGCCAGTCGGGCGGCGCAGGAAGCGGACCGGCGCGTTCAGGGGCTGCTGGAGCGCCGGCGACCCGGACCGCTCCGGGGTGACGATTGCCATCTAGACAGCCTCCTGCACTACGTACTCCTGCATCATCGCAAGGTGTTCAGGTAGACGATGAGCTCTGTGATCTCGTCGGGGGTCAGGGGGGCACCGGGGATGATCATGGCGTTCCCCGGCTTCTCCCCCTGAGGATCGCGCAGCCAGCGGCGCAGGTTGGCGTCGTTGGTGTCGTAGATGCTGCCGGCGAAGGTGGTCCGGCTGGCGAAATGGGTCAGGTCGGGCCCGATGGTGCCCTCGGAGACGCCTTCGACCGTGTGGCAGCCGCCGCAGCCCTTCTGGGAGAAGAGGAGGGCGCCGGCCTCGCCGGCGGTGCCGGGGGAGGCCTTGACCGACGGCGCCCGCTGGCTGGCGACCCAGGCGTCGAAGTCCTGGGGGGTCATGGCGATGGCCTTGGCCCGCATGTTGGCGTGGGAGTCGCCACAGAACTCCGCGCACTGACCGAGGTAGTGCCCGGGCTCCTCGGCGATCAGCTGCATGCGGTTGTTGCGCCCGGGCACGACGTCCTGCTTGCCGGCCAGGGCCGGTATCCAGTAGCTGTGGATCACGTCGTCGCTGTTGAGGGTGAGCTCCACCGGCCGGCCGACGGGCATGCGCAGCTCGTTGGCCGTCACCACGCCCAGGTCGGGGTAGCGGTACTCCCACCAGAACTGGTGGCCGATCACGGTCACGTGCACCGGGTTCTCGGGCTCGCGGGCAAGGTCGAAGATGGTGGCGATCGTCGGTACGGCCACCGCCAGGAGAATGAGGGCCGGCGCCAGTGTCCAGCCGACCTCCAGGCGGGTGTTGCCGTGGATCTGCTGAGGCTCGGGGGAGTCGGGGCGGGCCCGGAACTTGATGACGGCGAACAGGACCAGCCCTTGGACCAGGACAAACACCAGGCCGGCCACGATGAAGACCGGGTTCATCAGGTCGTTGATCTGCCTGGCGATCGGCCCTTGGGCCTTCAGGGTGTCCTGGGGCGCGTTCTCAGCGCAGGCGGCGAGGAGGACCAGGAGGGTGGCGCTGAGGGCGGCCAAACGGCGGTTGCGTCGCACGGCGCTTCCTACACTGTCCGGTACGGGCGAGCGCGTCCAATCGGCGCCCCCGCCCGGGCCGCTCAGCGGCCGGGGCGGCTCACCAGCCCCGGCGCCTCGTGCTCAGCCAGCCCGCCGGCCCGCCGGCGCCCGCCCGGACCGGTCAGCGCGAAGACCACGGCGAACAGGGCGGCGCCGACGAGCACGATCGTGGCCCCGGAGGAGACGTCGAGGTGGTAGCTGAGGACCATCCCGGCGAAGCCGCAGCCGGCGCCGATCAAGGTCGACAGCCACAGCATGCGGCCGAAGCTGCTGGTGAGCATCCGGGCGACGACCGCCGGGATGACCAGGGTGGCGGCGATCAGGACCACGCCCAGCACCTTCATGGTCGCCAGGATGGAGACCGACAGCAGGAGCATGAGCAGGGCGTCCATGCGGGCCGTGTTCACGCCGGAGACGTCGGCCACCTCCGGGTCGAAGGTGGTGAACAGCAGCTTGCGGTAGAAGCCGAGGACGATGGCGGTGGCCGCCAGGGTCACGCCGGCCACGACCCACACGTCGGCCATCGTGACGCCCAGGATGCTGCCGAAGATGGCGGCGTCGATGCTGCGCCGGACCTGGCCGTAGAGGCCGAGCAGGGCGATGCCGAAGGCGAAGGACGCGGTGGTGACGACCCCGATGGCGGCGTCGGAGCCGATGATGCGCCGGCGGGTGACCCGGCCGATGGCCAGTGCCGACGCCATGCCCCACAGGCCGGCGCCCACGTAGAAGTTGAACCCGATGAGTGCCGATGCGGCGGCCCCGCCGAAGATGGCGTGGGACAGCCCGTGGCCGATGTAGCTCATGCCCCGGAGGGTCACGTAGACGCCGATGAGGCCGCAGAGGGCGCCGGCCATGGTGGCGACCAGGAGGCCGTGGCGGAAGAAGGCGAACTCCAGCGGCTCGGTGATCCAGCTCATGGGGCTTGCGCCCCGTCCCTCCCCGAACCGGTGACACTCAGCGGGGCCCTGGCCCCGCTTTTCGTCACCGGTTCGGGGGCGTCGACGACGATCGGCATGCCGCCGTGCTCGAGGACCTCCATGGGCGCCCCGTAGGTGCGCTCCAGCACCGCCGGCGTCAGGACCTCCCGCGGCGTGCCTCGGCCGGTGACCTCGGTGTTCAGGCACACCAGCTGCGGGAGGTGGGCGGCGATCCCGTTCAGGTCGTGGGTGGTGAGGGCGACGGCCAGGCCGCCGGCGTTGAGCTCGGCCAGCAGGTGAAGGATGTCGTGGCGGGTGCGCACGTCGACGCCCGAGGTGGGCTCGTCGAGCAGGAGCAGCTGGGGCCGGCGCAGCATGGCCCGGGCCACGAAGACCCGTTGCTGCTGGCCGCCGGACAGCTCCCGGATGTGGCGGCCGCCGAGGCCCCCGATGCCCAGCTGGTCGAGCACCTCGGCCACCTCGGCCTTCTCGGCCGCCGACGGCCAGGGCAGGCGCCGCCCGGTGGTCCGCGACATCAGTACCGCCTCGGCCACGGTGACCGGGAAGTTCCAGTTCACCGCCTCCACCTGGGGGACGTAGCCGACCCGCAGGTCGGGCCGGCGCCAGATGCGGCCGGCGACCGGCCGGACCGTGCCGAGCACGGCTCGCAGCAGGGTCGTCTTGCCCGAGCCGGAAGGACCGACCACGCCCAGGAAGTGGGGCCCGGCGATCTCCAGGTCGACGTCGCGAAGGACCGCGGTGCCGGCGTAGGCGCAGGTCACGCCCTCCAGCCGCACGAGGGTCACTGGGGATACACCGCCGTGTCGGGGAGGTCCGGAAGCTGGACGGCCTTCAGGGCGGATGCGTCGCCGCCCAGGCTCTCGACCATGGTCACGAAGTTGAACCTCATCAGGCCCAGCCAGGAGTGGTCGGGGTCACCGGGCTTTCCGGGCAGGTCGTCGTCACGAAGCTTGTCCACGTAACGGACGCCGGCCTCGGATCCGATCCGGGCCAGGACCGGGCTCGGGAAGACCTCGGAGCCGAAGATGGCGGGCACGCCGACCTGGCGGACCTGCTGGATCAGCCCTGCGACCTCCCGGGGCGTGGGCTCCTCGAAGCTCGACACCTGGATGGCGCCGATCACCTTCCAGCCGTAGTGCCGGGCGAAGTAGGCGTAGGCGTCGTGGTAGGTGAGGAGCTCCCTCTTGGGCACGGTGGCAGTCGCCGCTTTCATGGCCCCGTCCAGCTCGTCGACCTTCGCCGCGAAGCGGTCGAAGTTGGCCCCGTAGGCGCCGGCGTTGGCGGGATCCCGGGCCGCCAGGGTGTCGCGCACGATGCGGGCGTAGTCCTTGGCATAGGGCGGGTTGGTCCAGAGATGGGGGTTGGGCTTGCCGCCCTCCCGGGGGAACGAGAAGTCGTAGAGGTACTGATCGGGGCCGATGGTGCGGTCGCCCAGCTCCACCACCTCGGCGCCGGCCTTGAGGTTGGCGGCAGCCAGCTCGCGGGTGGGATCCTCCAGCTTGAGCCCGTTGACGAAGATCACATCGGCCCGGCCCAGGATGCGCGCCGCGCTGGGCGGAGGCTCGAAGGTGTGGGAGTTCGTCCCCTCCGGGACGAGGCCGCGCACCTCGACCAGGCCGCCGGCGACGCTGGACACGATGCTGGTGATGGGCGAGACGGTGGTGACGACGTTCAGCTTGGCCGGGTCGTCGGCCCCGGAGGACCCCCCTGACCCGCACCCGCCGGCGAGGAACGACACGACGAGGGCGACGCCGGCGACGAGCTGCTTTCGCCTACCCACTTCCAGCATGCTATCGCAGGCTGGTCGCCACAAGCGTCCCGGGCACTACACTTCCCCCATGGCCGTCCGAGAGCAGGCAGAGCCGATCCTGGGGCTGTTGCGGGCCCGGGGTGGCCGGGTCACCACCTGCCGGCGGGCGATCCTGGAGACGTTCCTGAGCGTCGGCGGCCACATCACCGCCGAGACGCTCACCGCCCGGGTCCAGGTCAGCCAGCCCGACGTGCACGAGTCCACCGTGTACCGCTTCCTCGACGAGCTGGAGCGCCTGGGCGTGGTCGACCACGTCCACCTGGGCCACGGTCCCGCCGTCTACCACCTGGCCAGCGACGCCCACCACCACCTC
>DATLHA010000011.1:0-26939 GCA_035540095.1 Acidimicrobiales bacterium
CGCCCAGGCCGAGCTCACCCAGACGCCCTTCGACATGCCGGTGGCCGAGTCGGAGCTGGTCGCCGGCTTCATGACCGAGTACTCGGGGTTCCGGTTCCTCTTCTTCTTCATGGCTGAGTTCGGCACCGCTTTCGCCCTCTCGGCCATCGCCGCCACCCTCTACTTCGGCGGCTGGTACCAGCCCTTCTTCACCTCCGGGATCATGGCCGACATCATGGGCCCGGTGGTCCTGGGCGCCAAGGTGATGCTGATCGCCTTCCTGATCTTCTGGATCCGGTTCACCTTCCCCCGCTTCCGCGAAGACCAGCTCCAGGCCTTCGCCTGGAAGTTCCTCATCCCGCTCTCGCTGGTCAACATCATGGTGACCGCAGTCTTCAAGGTGGTGTTCTAGCCCATGCCCGACATCCCCGGCCTGGCCAAGGGGCTCGGTGTCACGTTCAAGACCATGGTCAACACCTGGACCAAGGGCGCGGTCACGGTGCAGTACCCCCACGAGAAGGAGGACCTGGCTCCCCGCACCCGGGGTGTCATCGCCCTCAAGGAGGAGAACTGCACCGTCTGCATGCTCTGTGCCCGGGAATGCCCGGACTGGTGCATCTACATCGAGGGCCACAAGGAGAAGCGCCCGCCCCGCCGTGAGGGTGGCAAGCCCCGTACGGTCAACGCCCTCGACCGCTTCGACATCGACTACGCGCTCTGCATGTACTGCGGTATCTGCGTGGAGGTGTGCCCCTTCGACGCCCTGTTCTGGTCGCCCGAGTACGAGTACTCGGAGTCCAAGCTCGCCGACCTCCTTCACGACAAGGACCGGCTCGGCGAGTGGATGGTCACCGTCCCCGATCCCCCCGCCCTCGAGGCCGGGGCGGTCAAGAAGAAGTAGTAGGAGCTAGCGTCCCCGCGATGGTGGCTCAGAACATCGTCTTCGGCATTCTCGCCTTCGTGATGGTGGCGGCCGCCTTCCGTTTGGTCACCACCCAGAACGTGGTGCGGGCCGCCCTGTTCCTGGCCATCGTGCTGGCCGGTGCCGCCGGGCTGTACATCCTGCTCGCCGCCGAGTTCGTGGCCTGGGTCCAGGTGCTGGTCTACATCGGTGCCGTCGTCGTGCTCCTGCTGTTCGGCGTCATGCTGACCCGCGCCCCCATCGGCCGAGACGCCGACCTGGACAACGATCAGCGCCTGCTCGGGGCGCTCGTCGCCCTGTTCCTGCTGGGGGCCATGGGGGCGGTGCTGCTCGACGCCTTCGGCGGCCAGAAGGTCGGCACCTTCGCCATCCGGCGCTCGGGGGAGGTGGGTGATTCCATCTTCGGCGACTTCTTGGTCCCCTTCGAACTGGCCTCGATCCTCCTGTTGTCCGCACTGGTGGGTGCCGTCGCCCTGGCGCGAAGGGATTAGCGCATGTACCTGAACCAGTTCCTGCTCCTCGCCGCCGTCCTGTTCTGCCTCGGCGTCTATGGCGTTCTGGCCCGCAGGAACGCAGTGCTCGTGCTCATGTCGATCGAGCTCATGCTCAACGCCGTCAACATCAACCTCATCGCCTTCGGCGCCTTCCGTGACAACGTGATCGGCCAGGTGTTCTCGCTGTTCGTGATCACCATCGCCGCCGCCGAGGTCGGCGTGGGGCTGGCCATCGTCCTGCTGATCTTCCGCAACCGGGCCGACATCGACCTGGACGAGCTCGACCTCATGAAGGGCTAGGGCTGCCGCTCCATGCTGGACAACGCCTGGCTCATCCCGCTCATCCCCGCGGTCTCGTTCTTCATCATCCTGCTCTTCGGCAAGCGGTTGCCGAAGAAGGGCGCCGAGGTGGGCATCGCCGCCCTCCTCGCCTCCTTCGCCCTCTCGGTACTTGTCGCTCTGGACTGGATAGGCGAGCACGTGCCCCGGCACGCGGTGCACAAGCACACCACCTGGTTCGAGCTCGGGGGCATCGACTTCGGCGCCGGCATCCACGTCGACGGCCTGACCGTGATGATGCTGGTCGTCGTCACCTTCATCTCCCTGCTGGTGCACGTGTACTCCACCGGGTACCTGCACGGAGACCGGCGCTACACCTACTTCTTCGCCGCCCTGTCGTTGTTCACGGCCGCCATGCTCCTGCTGGTCGTCTCCGACAACACCCTTCAGCTGCTGATCGGCTGGGAGCTCGTCGGCCTGTGCTCCTTCATGCTCATCGGCCACTGGTGGGAGGAAGGCGTCAACTCCGGCGCCGCCATCAAGGCCTTCATCACCACCCGTACCGGCGACGTCGGCCTCATGACCGGCATCATCCTCCTGTTCTTCGCCGCCGGCCGAAGCTTCGACATCCAGCACCTGAACCACGAGGCCCTCACCGGCGCCATCGGCCACGGCACCCTGCTGGTCGGTGCCTCCCTGCTGTTCCTGGGCGTGATGGGCAAGAGCGCCCAGTTCCCGCTCCACGTCTGGCTACCCGACGCCATGGCCGGCCCCACGCCGGTGTCCGCCCTGATCCACGCGGCCACCATGGTCGTCGCCGGCGTCTACCTCATCGCCCGGCTCTACGGTGTGTTCTTCGCCGGCTTCTCCATCGAGGCCGGCGGCGTGAACCTGGTCGCCATCATCGGCGCCATCACGGTGATCATCGCCGCCCTGCTCGCCTTCGTGCAGGACGACGTGAAGAAGGTGCTGGCCTACTCCACCGTGAGCCAGCTGGGGTACATGGTCATGGCCCTCGGCGTCGGCGCGTGGACGGCGGCGGTGTTCCACCTCTTCACCCACGCCTTCTTCAAGGCCCTCCTCTTCCTCGGGTCCGGCTCACTCATCCATGCCGTGCACTCCAACAACATGAGCGAGATGGGGGGCCTGCGAAAATTCATGCCCACCACGTTCTGGACGTTCATGGTGGGGTCGGTGGCCCTGGCCGGCATCTTCCCGCTCGCCGGCTTCTGGTCCAAGGACGAGATCCTGCTCGGGGCGGCGGAGAACGGCTTCCCGCTCATGCTGGTCGTGGGACTGGCCGGTGCTTTCATGACCGCGGCATACATGACCCGGGCCTGCTACCTGATCTTCGCCGGCGAGTACCGGGGCCACGGCCACCCCCACGAGTCGCCTCCGTCAATGGCGTGGCCGCTGCGCATCCTCGCTGTGCCGGCGGTCCTGGCCGGTCTGCTCAACGCCCCCGGCATCCTGCTGTTCAACGGCTGGGTGGAGTTCGAGGTGGAGGGGGTCGAGCACTTCCTCCACCACCACGACTTCAACCCCGGGCTGGCCGCCGCCTCACTGGCGATCGCCGTGCTCGGCATCGCCGCCGCTTCGGCCTACTACTTCCGTGGCGCCCTCAACGGCCTCTCCGACCGGCTCCCGTTCCTGAAGGTCGGCCACCGGGTCCTGGTCCACAAGTACTACCTCGACGACCTGTTCCTGGCCATCGTCCGGGGCATCCAGTACCCGATCGCAAGGGCCGCGTACTGGGTCAACCAGAACATCCTCGACGGCGTGGTCAACGGGGTCGGCAAGGGGGCGCAACGGACCGCCAATGTGGTGTACGACGTCATCGACCAGCGGGTGATCGACGGGGCCGTCAACGGCGCCGGCCTGTCGGCGGAGGAGGGTGGCAGCATCCTGCGCCACCTCCAGACCGGACGGGTCCAGCAGTACGCGGCCCTGTTGTTCGGTGCGGTAGCGGTCCTGGCCATCGGCCTCGTGGCCTTCACCTAAGGGAGTCTCGAAACAGATGCTGACCGCTGCGATCTTCCTGCCCATCGTGGGGGCGGCGCTGATGTTGCTCATCCCCCGCGACCGCGAGGACATGCTCAAGGCCGTCGCCCTGCTGATCACTGCAGCCACGACGGTCATCACGGTCGCCCTGCTGTTCGGGTTCGACTTCGACGACGCCGGCAGCCTGCAATACGAGAGCAACCGAAGTTGGATCGAGGTGATCAACAGCCGCTACCACATCGGCATCGACGGGATCTCCCTGCCGATGCTGGTCCTGTCGTCGGTGATCACGCTGCTGTGCGTCATCTACTCCTGGGACCACTTCCCGGAGCCGCACAACCCCAAGGCCTTCCTCATCCTGATGCTCGTGCTGGAGACGGGCATGAACGGCACGTTCGGCGCCCAGGACCTCATCCTCTTCTTCGTCTTCTTCGAGCTGGTCCTGCTCCCGATGTACTTCATGATCGGGGTGTGGGGCGGGCCGAACCGCCAGTACGCGGCGATCAAGTTCTTCCTCTACACCCTCTTCGGCTCCGCCCTGATGATCCTGAGCTTCCTCGCCCTCTACTTCCAGGGCGGCCAGACCTTCGACATCCCACTGCTGATCGACCAGGCCGGCGGGATCGCTCGCGGCACCCAGCTGCTGATCTTCGGCGGCCTCTTCATGGGCTTCGCCATCAAGGTGCCGATGTTCCCCTTCCACACGTGGCTGCCCGACGCCCACACCGAGGCGCCCACCGTGGGCTCGGTGATCCTGGCCGCCGTCCTTCTGAAGTTGGGCACGTACGGCTTCATCCGCATCGCCATCCCGATCCTGCCAGAGGCGGCCCGGTCGTGGGCTCCCTGGATCGGGCTCCTGGCCGTGATCGGCATCATCTACGGCGCTCTGGGATGTCTGGCGCAACGGGACATGAAGCGGCTGATCGCCTTCTCCTCGGTGGCCCACATGGGCTTCGTCATGCTGGGCATCGCCACCCTCACCGACTTCGGCATCAACGCCGCCGTGTTCGGGATGGTGGCCCACGGACTCATCACCGGCATGTTGTTCTTCATCGCCGGCTCCATCCAGGAGCGCTTCCACACCCGGGAGCTGGCCCGGCTCGGCGGCCTCCTCCTCCAGGCGCCCCGGCTGGGGTGGATACTCGGCTTCTGCGTCTTCGCCTCGCTGGGGCTTCCCGGCCTGGCCGGGTTCTGGGGGGAGTTCCCCGCCATCCTGTCCGCCTATCAGCCGGCTGAAGGCCTGAGCGAGGTGACGTTCCGGGTCTACATGGCCGTCGCCGCCATCGGCACCGTGTTCGCCGCCGGCTACCTGCTGTGGATGCTGCAGCGGGTGGCGATGGGCACGGTGAAGCCCGAGTTCGAGAACGCCCACATCCACGACGTGCACGTCCCCGAGTACATCGCCTGGGTGCCGCTCCTGGTCGGCATCCTGGTATTCGGCATCTTCCCCCACCTGCTGTTCGACATCATCGACCCTGCCGTCAGCGTCGTCACCTCCGGCATCCAGGCCGCCGGCAACGTGGCCGCCGGCGGCGGCCGCTAGGCGCTCGGTCGCATGCCGTTCACCCCTCCCACCCTCGACTATCACGGGCTCGCCCCGGAGATCATCCTCATCCTGGTCATCGCCGCCGTCCTGGTGGCCGACCTCTTCCTCGACTCGTCCCGCAAATGGCTGCTGTCGAACATCGCCGCCTTCGGCTTGGTGGCCGCCATGGTGCCGATCATCTCGCTGGCGCTGTCCGACACCGAAGTCCGGTCGATGGTCGGTGGGGCGTACGTGGTCGACAACTTCGCCCTGGTGCTCAAAGCCCTGTTCCTCGGCGTCGGCTTCGTCGTGCTGTTGATGTCGATCAACTACGTCGAGGAA
Source organism: Acidimicrobiales bacterium (assembly GCA_035540095.1). Lineage (GTDB taxonomy): Bacteria > Actinomycetota > Acidimicrobiia > Acidimicrobiales > AC-14 > CADCTB01. Next base: position 5,543 of record DATLHA010000011.1, read on the forward strand.
GGCGACTACTACGAGGGGGAGTTCTATTTCCTGATCCTGTGCTCGCTCCTGGGCATGGTGGTCATGTCCTCTTCGCGCGACCTCATCACCATCTTCGTGGCCCTCGAGACGCTGTCGATCCCGGCGTACATGCTGGCCGGCTGGCGGAAGCGGGATCTGAAGAGCAACGAGGCGTCGCTGAAGTACTACCTCCTGGGCGTGCTGGCCTCGGCGATCATGCTCTACGGGATGTCGCTGATCTACGGGTTCACCGGCACGACCATCCTCACCGACATCGGAGCGCAGCTGGGCGGGAGCGCGGCCGAGATGCCCATGATCACCCTGGCGATCGTGTTCATCATCGTCGGATTCGCCTTCAAGGTCTCCGCCGTGCCCTTCCACTCCTGGGCGCCCGACACCTACGAAGGCGCACCCACGCCGGTCACGGCGTTTCTGTCCGTGGCCTCGAAGACTGGCGGCTTCGTCGCCCTCCTCCAGCTGGTGTTCATCGGGTTCTTCGGCCGGGACGACATCTGGGGGCCGATGTTCGGCATCCTCGCCGTCCTCACCATGACCGTCGGCAACCTCGTCGCCCTGCGCCAGACGAACATCGTCCGCATGCTGGCCTACTCCTCCATCGCCCAGGCCGGCTACATCCTCGTGCCCCTGGCCGTGGCCGGCGCCGGCCCCGGGGGGGCATCGAACTCGGCGTTCACCGCCGCCGTCGTCTACCTCCTCGTCTATGCGGCGATGAACCTGGGGGCGTTCGCCATCGTCATCGCCGTGGCCCGCAAGACCCGTTCGGGCGAGATCAGCTCCTACGGCGGCCTCTACGAGTACGCGCCGGGCCTGGCCGTGATCATGACGATCTTCCTGTTCTCGCTGGCGGGCATCCCGCCCCTCGCCGGACTGTGGGCCAAGCTGTTCGTGTTCCGGGCCGTCATCGACGCCGGCACGCCGTGGGCCCTGCTCCTCGGCGTCGTGGTGGCCGTCAACTCGGTGATCGCCCTCTTCTATTACGCGGCGGTCGCCAAGGAGATGTGGATGAACCCGGTGCCCGACGGCGACAGGACCCCCATCCGGGTGCCGGCGCCGCTCGTCACCGCTCTCGCCATCACCGCGGTGACCGTTGTGGTCGTCGGCGTGTACCCGCAGACGTTCGCCAACTTCGGCGATCTGGCGTCACTGGTTCCGTAGTCGGCGGAGAGGCGCCATCAGCATCGCGGAGCTCATCGCCGAGCGGGCCCCGCTCGGCTTCGACGAGGTGGTGGAGCTCGCCCTGTACCACCCCCGGTTCGGGTTCTACGAGACCGGCGGGGCCGCCGGCAGGTCAGGCGACTTCCTGACCAGCCCCGAGGTGGGCCCGCTGTTCGGCGCCGTCCTGGCCCGGGCCCTCGACGCCTGGTGGTCGGAACTGGGTGAGCCGGCGCCGTTCACCGTGGTCGAGGCCGGCGCCGGCCGGGGGGCGCTGGCCAAGGCCGTGCTCGCCGCCGGGCCGGCGTGCGGGCCGGCGCTGCGCTACGTCGCGGTCGAGCGATCCTCAGCGCTGCGGGCCCTGCACCCCGAAGCCGTGGAGTCGGCGGCGGACCTGCCTTCGGAGCCATTCTCCGGCGTCGTCATGGCCAACGAGCTGCTCGACAACCTGCCCTTCGGCCTCCTGGAGCGACAGGCCGGCGGCTGGGCCGAGGTCCGGGTGGACGCCGGCCTGGCCGAGGTACTGGTACCGGTCGACGGTGGCCCGGACATCGACGCGCCCGCCGGCGCCCGGATCCCGGTGCAGCGGGCCGCCCGGCGGTGGGTCGACGAGGCCTGCGGCCTGGTCAACGGCCGCGTCGTCGTCATCGACTACGCCGACACGACCCGGTCGCTCGCCCGCCGGCCGTGGACCGACTGGGTCCGCACCTACCGGGGCCACGGTCGCGGCACCCATCCCCTCGCCGACCTCGGCCGCCAGGACATCACCTGCGAGGTGGCCGTCGACCAGCTGCCACCGCCGACGGCCAACCGCAGCCAGGCCGAGTTCCTCCGGGCCTTCGACATCGACGAGCTGACGGCCGATGCCCGGCGGGCGTGGCACGAGCGGGCCCATATCGGCGACCTGCAGGCCCTCATGGCCCGAAGCCGGGTGCACGAGGCCGCCGCCCTGACCGACGAGACCGGGCTCGGCGCCTTCCGCGTGCTGGAGTGGGCCAGTGCCGGTTGCTGAGCGGAGCTCAGGGCGTGTAGCGCACGCCCTCAGATGCCGACGCCGGCGAGCTGACCACCACCAGCCCTCCCCAGATGATCATGCCCTGGCCGTCCCAGGCCGCGATCGGGAAGCCCCGGCCCAGGAGGGGCACCGGTTCCAGGACGCGCCAACGGTCGGTGGCCGGGTCGTAGGCGGCGCCGTCGCCCACGGGGGACAGGAGGGTGCGCCGCTCGATGATCGTGTCCAAGGGGCTGTTGTCACCGGCGCCGGGCTGGCCGATCCCGCCCCACAGCACCATCTCCCGCCCCGTCCACACCGACGCCGGCGCCGCCCGAGCCGCCACCGGCGCTCGAGGCAGCGATCGCCAGCGGTCGGCGGCCGGGTCGTAGGCCGCCCCGTCGTCGGCCACGAAGGTCTGATCCGAGTCGCCGCCCCACACCAGCAGCTCACGCCCGGTCCAAGCCGACGCCGGCGCGAAGCGCCCCCGCAGGGGAGACGGTGCGATGGTCCGCCACCGGTCCGTCGCCGGGTCGTAGGCCGCCCCGTCACTGAGCCCGCTCCCGCTCCAGAGGACCATCTCCCGCTCCGTCCATGCCGAGATCGGGTAGCTTCGGCCGGCGATCGGAGCGGCGGCGAGCAGCCGCCACCGGTCGGCCGCCGGGTCGTACGCGGCGCCGTCGGCCGTCTCGCTGCCACCCCAGACCAGCATCTCCCGACCTGTCCACACGGCGGCGGCGGCGGTCCGGGCCGACAGCGGTGACGCGGCCAGAGGCCGCCACGTGTCCTCCGTTGGGTTGTACGCCGCCCCGTCGGCCACGAGCGCCTGGCCGGTCGTCCCGCCCCACACCAGCATCTCCGTGCCGGTCCACACGGTGGCCGCCGCCTCTCTGCCCGACAGGCCCGAGGGGGGAAGGCTCCGCCATGCGTCGTTGGCCACGTTGTAGGCGGCGCCGTCGGACAGGTGGGGCGCCTGGTCGTTGGGGCACGAGGCGCCGGCGCAGCTCTCCCCGCCCCAGATGAGCAGCTCCTGGCCGGTCCAGGCCACGGACGCGTCGTAGCGGCCGCAGAGGTTCGACGGCGACAGCTCCCGCCACTTGGCCCCCCCGCCGGCGGGGCCGATGCCGACGTCGGGTGCCGTCTCCGTCGGGCACCGGGGCGTCTCCGGGTCTCCCCGCCCGGTGCTGCGCAGGACCTGGGCCACACCGAGGATGACGAGGAGGATCAGCGGGATGGCGAACGTCGACCATCGACTGCGGGCCGGCGCCCGCGGCTTGCTGGCGTGATCGGGGCACTTGAGCCCTACTTCGGTGCGGATGGCGCACTCCGGGCAGATCGGCGTGTCGCAGGTGACGCAGGTGATGCGCGTCGGCTTGAGGTGGCGGGTGCATTGCAGCTCGCCGGGCGCGTCCACGCGGGAAGGCTATCCACCACAGGCTGGGTAGGCTCCGAACCCATGGCCGACTCTCCCGCCATCGAGGCGTTCCAGCTCGAGGAGCGGACGTTCCCGCCCTCCGAGGACTTCAAGAAGGACGCCCTCGTCGTCGACCAGTGGATGTACGACGACGCCAACCGTGACTGGCAAGGGTTCTGGGCCCGCCAGGCCCTGGACCTCCTCGACTGGTCGCAGGAGTGGCACACCATCCTCGACTGGCACCTGCCCTTCGCCAAGTGGTTCGTGGGCGGCAAGCTCAACGTCGCCTACAACTGCGTGGACCGCCACGTCGAGGCCGGAAAGGGCGACAGGGTCGCCTTCCACTGGGAGGGCGAGCCGGGCGACACCCGCACCATCACCTACGCCGGCCTGCAGGCCGAGGTGGGCCGGTTCGCCGCCGTCCTGCGGTCACTCGGCGTGGCCAAGGGCGACCGGGTGGCCATCTACATGCCGATGGTCCCCGAGCTCCCGGTGGCCATGCTGGCCTGCGCCCGCCTGGGCGCTCCGCACTCCGTGGTCTTCGGCGGCTTCTCCTCGGAGTCGCTACGCGACCGCATCAACGACGCCGAAGCCAAGGTCCTGATCACCGCCGACGGCGGCTGGCGGCGGGGCAACGTGATACCGCTCAAGGACAACGCCGACGCCGCGGTGGCAGAGACGCCGTCTATCGCTCACGTCGTGGTCGTCCGCCGCACGGAGAAGCCGGTGGCCTGGGACGACGCCCGCGACCACTGGTACCACGAGCTCATGGCCGGCGTGTCGGATGAGGACGCCGCCGTTCCGCCGGAGCCCGTCGACTCCGAGGACCTCCTGTACCTGCTCTACACCTCGGGCACCACGGCCAAGCCCAAGGGCATCATGCACACCACCGGCGGCTACCTGACGCAGGTGGCCTTCACCCACAAGTACGTCTTCGACCTGCACGCCGACACCGACGTCTATTGGTGTGCGGCCGACATCGGCTGGGTCACCGGTCACAGCTACATCGTCTACGGCCCCCTCGCCAACGGGGCCACGTCGGTGATGTACGAGGGAAGTCCGGACTTCCCCCAGAAGGACCGGTGGTGGTCGATCATCGAGCGCTACAAGGTCAGCATCCTCTACACCGCCCCCACCGCCATCCGGACGTTCATGAAATGGGGCACCGAGTACCCCGAAGCCCACGACATGTCGTCGCTGCGGGTGCTCGGATCCGTGGGCGAGCCCATCAACCCCGAAGCGTGGATCTGGTACCACCAGAACATCGGCGGCGGCCGCTGTCCCCTTGTCGACACCTGGTGGCAGACCGAGACCGGCGCCATCATGATCTCGCCGCTGCCCGGCGCCACCACCCTGCGGCCCGGGTCGGCCACCTTCCCGCTGCCCGGCATCGCCGCCGAGGTGGTCGACGACGCCGGCAACACGTGCTCCACCGGCGGCGGCTACCTCACGCTCACCCGGCCGTGGCCCTCGATGCTGCGAGGCATCTACGGAGACCCCGAGCGGTACACGCAGACCTACTGGTCCCGGTTCGAAGGGCGGTACTTCGCCGGCGACGGCGCCCGGGTCGACGACGACGGCTACTTCTGGCTCATGGGCCGGGTCGACGACGTGATGAACATCTCGGGCCACCGGGTGTCGACGACCGAGGTGGAGTCCGCCCTCGTCGACCACCCGACTGTCGCCGAGGCTGCCGTGGTCGGGGCCAAGGACGCCACCACTGGGCAGGCCATCATCGCCTACGTCACCCTCAAGGGTGGCATCGAAGCCGACGGCGAGCACGGCGAGGCGCTCCGCAAGCACGTCACCAAGAAGATCGGTGCCGTCGCCCGCCCCCACACGGTGATCTTCACCGACGACCTGCCCAAGACCCGCAGCGGCAAGATCATGCGCCGGCTCCTGCGAGACGTGGCCGAGGGCAGGGACCTCGGCGACACCACCACCCTCGCCGACCCCACGGTCGTGGAGGAGATCAGGCGGCGAGCTTCGGCCGGCGGCCCGGACGAGGGGTAGCGGGCTGGCCGACATCCCCTCGCACTGGCGCTGGCGGGCCGACCCGGTCGCCGCCGGCCCCGCCGTGCTCGTCGACATCGACGGCGTGCTCTCCGACGCCACCGGCCGCCAGCACTTCCTGGAGGACCAGGCCAGGCGCAACTGGCGGGCCTTCTTCGACGCGTGCGGCGACGACCCACTCATCGCCGAGGTCGCCCGACTCCTCGAGCTCCTCGATCGCGACCTGTCCGTCGTGCTGCTGACCGGCCGCCCTGTGCGGGTGCAGCTGCAGACCATGGCCTGGCTCGAGCGCTACGGCGTCCGCTGGGACCTCCTCATCATGCGCAACCTCGGCGATTACGCCGCCGCCCGGGAGTTCAAGCGGGGCACGGTCGCCGAGCTGCGCAAGTACGGCTTCGACCTGCGGCTCGCATTCGAGGACGACCGCCGCAACCTCGAGATGTTCCACGAGGAAGGCCTCCCCTGCGTCTACATCCACTCGGGGTACTACGAGTAGCGCGGCATTTCCCAGGCGACGTCGTCACGCCGAGGCGCGGCGTGGGTTCTCGCCCTCCCAGGCCCCGCAGGTCAGAACAAGGTGATGACCGTGCCCCCGAAGCCCTGACCGTTGGAGATGGTGCACTGCGCCTGATAGCCGGCGATGAAGTTGCCGGTGATACGGCAGTAGTCCATCTTGCCGTCACCGTTGACGTCCTTCCAGGTGCGGGTGTCGTCCCAGCCGGCGTCGAGGTTCTGCGAGTAGAAGGTGTCGCCGAATCCCTCGCCGAACCCGCTGCCGAGCGAGGACGCGGGTGTCGTCGCCGGGGCGATGGAGACGGTGCAGGCCAGCCGGGTGTAGTCCACGACCCGGCAGTAGTCCGCCTTGCCGTCGCCGTTGTGGTCGACCCATGCCCGTCCTGCCATCCACCCGGGATCGAGGCTCGTTCGGTAGGTCACGTTCGGAGAGGTGCTTGTCCCCGTGATCGTCTGGGTCTTGATCGTGCACGACGCCGTCCGGTCGCTGTCGGAGACGGCGCACGAGTCAGCGGTCTTGTCTCCGTTGAAGTCGGGTGTGGCCTGGTAGGTCACACCGCCGCCGCTTCCTGACGTGTCGATCGGCTCGGTCGGTTCCCTCATGAGCGCTCCGGCCGTGCCGGCGCTCAGCACGGTCATGGCCGCGGCGATGAACAGCATGCGTCGCAGGACGTTGGTCATGTGACTCCCTCTCAGCTCGGAGGTCTGCCGGCTCCGGCTCCGGCTCCAGGTGAATGCCCATAGGTTCGCCGGGTGGGCGGCCGGTCGAAAGGGTGCTAGCCCGAATTGCCCGCGGGGGTGCTAGCCGCACCCGGGAGTTCAGGACCGTGGGCGCCGTGCCGGCGATCGCAACGGCGGGCGCGTCTCGGGCGCCCTCAGCCGATGACCTCGAAACCCGTCGCCAACTCCACACCGAGTTGGGGCCCCGTGTCCGCGGCGCTGGCCCGGAGGAATTCGGCCGGAGACGCCATGGCGCCGCTCAGGTTGTCGAGGTAGACGCGATGGCACTCGAGCGACCGGACACCGGCCTCGAGGGTGGGGGTCACGTCCACGGCGTGCGTCGGTCGGGGACTGCCGTTGAACGCCGCGAATCGCACGCCGGCCCAAGCGGGGCCCCGCCCGGTCGCGAACCAAGGGCTTGCCGCGTCCCGCACGGCGTCGAGCAGTGCCCGTCCCACGGCCCGGTGGTCGGCATGGTTCCAGCTGGAGCCGCCCCAGGTGTCCCGGAAGTTGATCGAGAGCACGACGTCGGGACGGTGCCGGCGAATGGCGGCGGCAAGGTCGGCCCGCAGTTCCAGGCTCTCGACGATGGCGCCGTCGGGGTAGCCGAGGAACTCGACGTCGGAGACACCAACCGCGTCACAGCCCGCCCGCTGCTCCTCCCGGCGGATGGGGCCCGCCTCGGCAGGCGGGATCGACTGGATGCCGGCCTCGCCGTCGGAGACCAGCAGATAGGCGACGTGCTTGCCCTGCCCGGTCCAGCGGGCCACCGCGGCCGCCGCTCCGTATTCCATGTCGTCCGGATGGGCCACGATCGCGAGCGCCCTCTCCCAGTCCTCAGGAAAACGCTCCAGCGGGGCGACGTCGTTCATGATGCGATCATTGCCGATCGCCTGTGGCTAGGCACCCGTCGACAAGGGCGACATGCGCTCGTGCGCAGAGGCGGCAGCTGTCGGTGACGGGCTCGGGGTCTCGGGCCGCGCCGGCTCCTTGCGCGCCTCCCGGGGGTTGAGGCACACGGTTCGGGCCGGGACTCGATCTCCTGCGGCGCGCCAACTCCGGTGCCGAGATGTTTGTCACTGGTTCGATGGGGCAGTAACCGCGAGTCGCCGCACCGAGCGGGAAAGTGGCGACCACTGCGTGGCGCGTCAAATCACGAAAGGACACTCAATGAAGAAGCTCTCATCGCTGCTGCTCGCATCCGCCCTCCTTGTCCCAATGGCCGGCGCCGGCCCCGCCGGCGCCCAGACCCAGGCGGCCAGTGGTCAGGTCCAGATGACGGTGCATACCCACAGCGCCGGCGTCCTGCAGTTCCCGTCGCAGCGGCTGCCGTACAACTTTACGACGGGCAGTACCTTCGCCTACTCGTCGCGCACCTGCGCCGGCAACGCCCCCTTCAACGACATCGGCCTGAACTTCACCCCGAACTACCCGGGCGTGGACGACAACGCGACGGGCGCGGCCCGCGTCCGCCACGGCGTCGACGGGACGATCACCTCGTGGAACGGCAGGCAGGGCACGGTCCGGGGCCGGATCAGGACCCAGCTGTGCGTGCAGGTCAACGGCGAATGGACGGCCTCCCCGAACATCCTCGTCTCCTACTTCGAGGGCCAGATCATCCTGCAGGCCGAGAACGACCTCCACCTCTACGGCGGCTTCCAGTTCTCGCCGACTGAGAGCACCGGCACGTTCCGCGACATCCAGGGTGGGGGCCGCATGGAAGCCCGGTTCACCTGCCTCGGGCGGACCAGCTGCGCCCCCGGTGGTGAGTTCACCGACTTCGTGGCATCGACCGGGAATCCCAACCTTCCCCCGGGCCAGCTCCAGCCGGGCATGACCGGGTCGTTCTACGACCCGACCGTGGGGCCGGTCGTCCAGCCGGGCGCCTGACCGTCTCGCCAGGTCTGCCGGCGGTGAGTCACAGGCGCCGCCAGTAGACGATGGCGTCCTCCCCGTCCACCGCCTCCGGGACCCGGCCCACGGCTTCGAAGCCCAAGCGCTCGTAGAGCCGGCGGGCCGGGTTGGAGGCCAAGACGAGGTTGAACTGGAGGGCGTCGAAGCCCAGGCGACGGGCCTCGACCAGTGAGTGCTCGACCAGGGCCGTTCCCACCCCCCGCCCCCGAAGGCCGGCGACCACGAAGTAGCCGGCGTTGGCGATGTGGGCGGCCCGGCCAGGGAAGTTGGGCTTGAGGTAGTAGGACCCCGCCAACTCACCGTCGTGGTGGGCCACGGCCACGAGCGACTTGCCGGCCAGCCAGTACTCCTCGAACTCGGCGACGGTCAAGGGCCCCGGGGCCTGCGGATAGCCCTCGCCGGCGGCGACGACCTCGGCAAAACGGACATACAGCTCGTCACGGTCCTTCGGTCCAGAAGGCGAGACGCACAGGTCGAGCCCGCCCGACGTCCGGACCCTTCGCCGCACCGCGTCGGGGGATACCACGCCGCTGAAAAGCTATCAAGGCCAGACCCCGGGGTGCCGATGACACCGGCAGAGTTCTGTGTTGATAAACGGCGACTCGGGGGCGAAGAGAGAATGCTGCATGCAGGTCCCGGTCCGAACGGCGAACGGCCCACGACATCGGCTCGTCGGCGGCTGCGGAGCCTGTCGGTCGTCTTCCTGGTCATGCTCATCTCGGCGAGCGGGGTCGCGGCGTGGACGATGCGTGGCCTCGTGGACAAGCACGAGCGCGTGCTTCTCAAGGAGCGGACCGCCGAGGTCAACCTCGTCCTGGGCAACCTCATCTCGGCCACCCAGGCCAGGCTGAACCTGATCGGCACGGTCACCCGGGTGAGCGGCGGCTCAGCGGCCAGCTTCCGGGAGGTGGCGGGGTTGGGCGACAAGAACCTCGCCGCTGTCGGCATGATCCGCGAGACGCCGGACGGCTTGGTGGCCGAATTCGCCGGCGGGCCCAATCTGGCCGTCGGGCAGGTCCTCACCGGGCCTCGGACGGATGCCATTCGCCGGGCCCTGGAGGTCCCGACGATCGTCAGCACCCCGGTCATGGAGGCGGACGGTGTCAAGACGATCGGGTTCGCCCTGGGGCCGCCCGCCGCCCCGCAGGGCAGCGTCGTGTACCGGGAGGTCATCATCCGTCCCGAGGCTCCCTCGCCTACCACCGAGTCGGCTCCATTCTCGGAGCTGATCGGCTCGCTCTACGCCTCGCCCGACCCGGACCCCGCCCAGCTCCTGCTCACCAGCGCTCGCCCGGGCAAGCCGCCCGTGCCCGCGGGCTCGATCCTGCGGCCCTTCGTCGCCGGCGACAGCAAGTGGCTCCTCTCCGTTGCGGCAGAGAAGCCGCTTGTGGGCTCGCTGGTCCAGCGGCTCCCCTTCGTCGTACTGGCCGTAGGCCTCGTGGTCTCCATGGCCGTCTTCGCCGTGGTCGACGCGATGATCCGGCGCCGGGACTACGCGCTGGCCCTGGTGGAGGAGCGCACCGGCGAGCTGCAGGAGTCGCTGGCCTCGCTCAAGGCGGCCCGGGAGGAGGCGGTGGAGGGCTCCAGGCTGAAGTCGCAGTTCCTGGCCAACATGAGCCACGAGATCCGCACGCCGCTCAACGGCGTGATCGGGATGACGGGCCTGCTCCTCGACACCGAGCTGGATCCCGACCAGCGTGAGTTCGCGGCGACCGCCCGCCGCTCCGGCGAGGCGCTGCTGGAGATCATCAACGACATCCTGGACTTCTCCAAGATCGAAGCCGGCCGTCTGGAGCTGGAGATCTCCGACTTCGACCTGCGCGAGGTGGTCGAGGGCGTGGAAGAGCTCCTCGCCCCGCTGGCGCACGGCAAGGGACTCGAGTTGGTGACCATGGTCGCCGCTGACGTCCCCACCGTGGTCTCGGGGGATCTGGGCCGTGTCCGCCAGATCCTCACCAACCTGGTGAGCAACGGCATCAAGTTCACCGACCGCGGTGAGGTCGAGGTGACGGTCCGCCGGGAGCCCGGCACCTCCGGAATGCTGCGGTTCGAGGTCCGGGACACCGGCGTGGGCATCGCCGCCGGCGACCAGCAACGCCTGTTCGAGTCATTCGCGCAGGCTGACGCCTCCACCACCCGCCGCTACGGCGGTACCGGCCTGGGGCTGGCGATCTCCAAGCGGCTCATCGAGATGATGGGCGGCACGATCGGCGTGGAGAGCGCCGCCGGCCAGGGCAGCACGTTCTGGTTCACCGCCGGCCTGAAGGCTCGCCCCGACCTCGAGACGGCGGCGGTCGAACGTCACTCGCTCCGGGGCACGTCGGCGCTGATCGTCGACGACAACGACGCGGACAGGGCCATCCTCGAGCGCCAACTTGCCACCTTCGGGATGACCACCCTCGCGGCCCCTGACGCCGGCACCACCCTCCAGGTCCTGCGGCGTGCTGTCGCCGCCGGCACCGTGCCCGACGTCGCCATCCTCGACCGCCACATGCCCGGCACGGACGGTCTGGACCTGTGCCGGGCCATCGCCGCCGATCCCGCGCTGGAACGCATGCGGATCGTCATGCTGACATCGGCCTCCTCGGCGAGGGCCGGTAGCTCTGACCGGGTCTCCGCGTACCTGACCAAGCCGGTGCGCCAGGCCGAGTTGCTGGAAGCTCTGACCACCGCGCTCGCGGTCGGGGCCACGGCCGCCGTCACGGCGGCCGTACCGCGCCCGGAGCCGGCGTGGCCCAGTGCCGGCGGGCCTCGGGTGCTGGTCGCCGAGGACAACCCGGTCAACCAGAAGGTGGCAGCCGCCATGCTGAAGCGCCTGGGCTACCGGGTGGACGTCGTCGCCAACGGCTTTGAGGCCGTGAACGCGGTGGAGCACGTTCCCTACGCCGCCGTGCTCATGGACTGCCAGATGCCGGAGATGAACGGCTACGAAGCCACCGAGGAGATCCGGCGCCGGGAGCCGCCCGGCCACCACATCCCGATCGTCGCCCTGACCGCCTCCGCCATCAAGGGCGACGAGGACAAGTGCCTGGCCGCCGGCATGGACGCCTACGTGACCAAGCCGGTCACGGTGAAGGCGCTGGGCGCGGTGCTGACCAGCTTCCTCGACTCCCCCGACGCCGGCGCGCCGGCGCTTGCCGGCCTGTCTCCCTCCCAGCCGGCAGGGAACTGACTCTCGACCCGTCGCGGAACTACGCGGGGGTGTGAAAGCGTTTACATAGCTGGACGCTTCCAGGAGAGGACAATGAGCAAGAACACGATCAAGACCTTCACGCTGCTGGCCGCCCTCGGTGGCCTGCTGATGATGATCGGCAGCTTCTTCGGCCGCGGCGGGCTGTTCCTCGGCCTGGTCCTCGGTCTGGTGTTCGTCGGCGGCTCGTACTGGTTCTCCGACACCATCGCCATCAAGTCGGCCCGGGCCGTCCCGGTCACCGAAGCGGAGATGCCCGAGTACTACCGGATCGTCCGGGAGCTGACGGCTGCCGCCAACATGCCGATGCCCAAGCTGTACGTCACGCCGGACCTGCAGCCGAACGCCTTCGCCACCGGGCGGAACCCCGACCACGCCGCCGTCGCCGTCACCCAGGGGATCCTCAGGATCCTCGATTGGAACGAGCTGCGGGGCGTCCTTGCCCACGAGATCAGCCACGTCGGCAACCGAGACATCCTCATCGGTTCGGTGGCCGCCGCGGTCGCCATGGGCATCACCTTTGTCGCCCGCATGGCCATGTGGGGCGCAATGTTCGGTGGCGGTGGCCGCGACAACAACAACAACGCCAACCCGCTGGCGCTCCTGGCCTTCAGCCTCCTGGCCCCCATCGCGGCCATGGTCATCCAGATGGCCTTGAGCCGCAGCCGGGAGTACGAGGCGGATCGCACCGGCGCCCGTCTGATCGGCGACGGTGAACCCCTTGCCCGGGCGCTGGCCAAGCTCGAGCAAGGGGCACGGGCCGTGCCGATGGCGGTCGACCCCGCCCAGGCGTCGAAGTACATCGTGAACCCCCTCACCGGCCGGCGGGTGCAGTTCGCCAAGCTCTTCACCACTCACCCGCCGATGGAGGACCGCATCGCCCGCCTGCGCGCCGGCGAGTGGCGCTCCTGAGGCCGGCACCGCCCCCGCCCGCCTGAGCCCGGGCAGGAGATCTGCCCGGAGGCGGCGAAGAGAACGGGATCGTGCCGGAACGGTTTCGCTCATCTGTCGCGGTCGGGGTGACGGTCGTCGGGTTGCTGGTGGCGCTTCTGGCGGGAGGTCAGGCCGGCGCCCAGGCCCCGCCGGCGACGACGCCGACCACCGTCAACCTGCTCGAGGATCTGGTCAACAAGCTCCTGCCGACGACGACGGTGGCGCCGGCCACACCCACCACCGCGGCGCCGGCGGCGGGGGGTGCGAGCCCCAACCCGGCACCTGGCGCACCAGCGACCACCACCACCACGAAGCTGGCGCCCGGCGTCATCCCCCAGGAGTACATCCCCCTGATCAACTCGGTCCGCCGCACCGGCGCCCGGTCGACCAAACCGCTGCTCGACGCGCTCCGGCCGTTGCAGGATCTCGGCCTCACCGCCGAGGAGGCCGCCATCGCCGGTTTCGGGCACTTCCCGGTCGCCGGCATGGCCGATTACGCCGACGACTGGTGGGAGCCCCGGTTCGGGCCGCCGTTCCACCTCCACCAAGGGACCGACATCTTCGGGGCCCGCGGCACGCCGGTCCGGGCGCCGTATGCCGGCGTGGTCAGCTTCACGGACGGGGGCCTCGGGGGCAAGGGGGCCTACGTCACCCAACCGGACGGCACCTTCTACTACATGGCCCACCTCGACAGCTTCGCCAAGAACCTGTCGAACGGGAAGGCGGTCAAGCAGGGCGAGGTGGTCGGCTACCTGGGCGACAGCGGCAATGCCCTCGGCGGTAGCCCGCACGTCCACTTCGAGATCCATCCCAAGGGCGGCGCCGCCGTCAACCCGAAGCCGATCCTCGACCAGTGGTTGAACGAGGCCATCAACAATGCCGCCGCCCTTCTGGCGGCCAACAGCGTCGGCGTCTCCCGGGCCGTCACCGGCGCCGGCGTGCTGCGCCGCTTCGACGGCCAGTCGCCGACCACCGCCGGCCGGGCCGTGGGCCCGCTCCTGTGGGCCTCGAGCGTCAGCGCCGGCGGCGGCACCATCCGCGTGGCCCAGCTCCAGCTGGCCCGGCTGGCTGGTCGCATCGACTGGGACGGCAGGACCACGGCGGCCCAGGCTCAGGCCGACGCCTTGCGGGAGGGCCACCAGGTGGCGTTGACCATCCTGGGCCCGCTCACCCCCCGGGCGCTGGCCCCGGTCCTGGGGAAGGGCAGCTAGTCCCGGAAGTTCTTGAACTGCAGCGGGATGCCGAAGTCCTCCTCCTTCAGGGCGGCGATGAGGTTCTGGAGGTCGTCGCGCTTCTTGCCGGTGACCCGCACCTGATCGCCCTGGGTCTGCGACGAGACGCCCTTGACCCCCCGGTCCTTGATGAACCGGTTGATCTGCTTGGCCCGGGTGTCGTCGATGCCGGCGGCGAGAAGGACCTTCTGGCGCACGGTGCCCTTCGACGCCTCCTCGACCTTCTCGTAGGTAAGGCCCTTCAGCGACACGTTCCGTCGCACCAGCTTCTCCTCGAGGACCTGCACGAGGGCGCGCAGGCGGTCCTCGGTGGAGGAGTGGAGCTGGATCTCCCCGTCTCCGAGCTCGATGGTAGAGCCGGTGCTCTTGAAGTCGAACCGGGTCGCCACCTCGCGGTGGGCCTGGTCGACTGCGTTTCTGACCTCTTGGAGGTCGACCTCGGAGACGACGTCGAACGTAGGCACGACAAGACGCTATCGTCGTTCCTGCAGTCCTGGGTCGGTGCCCGAGCGGCCAAAGGGAGCTGACTGTAAATCAGCCGGCACAGCCTACGGAGGTTCGAATCCTTCCCGGCCCACCAGCTGCATGCGTGCTGGTCAGAGCGTCGCCGACTCACCCGGCCGCTCCGACCAGTGGGGGGCTGAGAGCCCCCTGGTCACAACTTGGTCACCGTCGGCGCCCCGCCGGCCCTGGCCCGGTGCGCCCAGGTTTCGCCCGAGGTGGAGGACGGACGCCGGTCCGACGTTCATTCCAGGGGTGCAAGCAAGGCTTGGGCCGTAGTTCCATAACGAGGCCGGACGGTGTCGGATCGGCGGCTGGCGGGTAGGCGGGAAACCGCAGGTGGGCCACCTCGGACCGGATCGGAGCGGACGTCCCCGGACCCCGCTCACGGGACCGAAGAATCAGCCGGCACAGCCTACGGAGGGTCCGAATCCTTCCCGGCCCACCGACGAGCGGAACGGTTTGCCCCCAGATAGGTGGGGGTACCGCGTCCCCGTGTCAAAGCGCGCCGTTCTTCATCCGCTCTTCATGCAGTTTGGTACCGCCCTGGCGGATGGCGGCCGCAGTCTGGAGGCGCTGGCCGGCGCCGATCCGGTCGATTGGCGTGACCTGCTGCTGACCCTCTCGGCCATCCACGACCTCCACACCGCGCCCCTCGGGCGCCTCCAGGGGTGGGAGCGGTTCCAGCACCACCCGGCCGTGGCCGAGCTCAAGTGGCGGCTCGAGGAAGTACTGCTGGCCGAGCTGGTGCGCCGTGACGAGGCCGTCGATTGGGACGTCGGCGACCGCCCCACCGAGGCCATGCGGGCGATCGCGGGGCGCGATCGGATCCCCGAGATCTACACATGGCTGGCCGAGGACGCGGACCGCGACGACATCGTCGAGTTCCTGTCCATCGAGGGCGGGCCCGACGGCGGCTTCGACGATCTGGTCGCCGCCTGCCAGATCGGCCTCGACGGCACGGCCAAGCTGGAGCTGGCCCAGAACTACTGGGACGAGATGGGCAACGGAACCCTGGCGCGGGTCCACACCGAGCTTCACCGGAAGCTGACCCGCACGCTCGGCCTGTCCTGCCCGCCGCGGGAGCGCCAGACGGTCGAGGCGCTCGAGCGGTCGGTGCTCGGTGGCCTGCTGGCCACGAACCGTTGGCTCCAGCCGGAGATGCTCGGTGCCCTCGGCCTGCTGGAGCTCCAGGCCGGCCCGCGGTGCCGGAAGGTGGTCGCCGCCCTGGAGCGCATCGGCGCCGGCGAGGACGCGCTCGACTTCTACGTCGAGCACGCCGAGGTCGACCCCCGGCACGGCAAGGACTGGGTCGACAAGGCCGTCGCCCCCTTCGACGACGACCCCCGGTTTGCGCCCGGGATCATCCGGGGTGCCCGCTGGCGGTCGATGGTCAACGCCGCCTTCTTCGAAGCCATGGCCGGCATGTTCGTCGAGCAGCAGCGGCGGGCGTCGTGACCGCCGTCACCGCCCAGGAGCTCCTGGCCTTCGGGCCCGTCGAGGTGGCCTTCGACAGTTCGGTCCTCCGCCCCCGCCCGTGGACCCTCGCCCAGTCCGAGTGGGCCTCCGCCCTGGCCGCCGGCGGCGGACCGCTCCTCGAGGTCGGCTGTGGCGCCGGCCACATCGGCCTGGCCGCCGCGGTGATGGCCGGGTCGCGGCTGATCCAGGTCGACAGTGACCCGGCGGCGTGCCGGTGGGCGGGCGCCAACGCGGCGAGGAACGGGTGCGCCGACCGGGTCGAGCAGCGCTGCGGTACCGCCGCCGGCGTGCTGGCTGACGACGAGATCTTCGCCGTCGTCATCGCCGATCCGCCCTACGTCCCCTCGGAGGACATCCTCCTCTACCCCGAGGATCCGCCGGCGGCCATCGACGGCGGGCCGGACGGCCTGGAGAAGATGCGGAGCTTCCTGGGCGAGATCGCCCGCCATGTGGCTCCGGGAGGCAGCGTCCTGCTTCAGGTTCGGGGCGCGGGCCAGGTCGACGAGCTGGCCGGGTGGCTGGCCCACCCGGCGTCACCGTCGATGATCGTGACGGAGGCCCGGTTCTACGGCGACCTCCGAGCCGTGGTCCGCCTGCAGCCCATCCGGCCCTAGCCGGCGCCCTCCCGGACGAGGAAGTCGACGGCGACCCGCGCCGGCCCGTCCACCACCAGGTGGTGGGCGACGCCGGGCGGTATGGCCTGGTGATCGCCGGCGCCGAGGCGCCGCTCCAGCGGCGGGTCGGTGGCCATGGCGAACCCGACGGCACCCTCCAGGACCCGCAGGCATCCCCAGCGGCCGTCTCCGACCACATGGTCCTTGCGCAGCGCCGGCGGGATTGTGTCCTGATCGAACGGGCCGGCGGTCCGCGTCACCATGAGGCCGCCTGGTAGCTCCGCCCGGTCGCAGAGCGGGCAGTCGATGTCGGTGCCGAGGTGATCCTGGCGACCGGCGTCGGTGAGGACCCACGGGCGGTTCTGGAACGGTGGCCGGTGGCGGATGTGCTGGCCGTGCAGGCAGGACAGCTCGGCCACCCACCCACCCTCGTCGTCCTGGTGGAAGGCGGTGATCCTGCGCACCACCGGCCTAGTGGGCTCCGGCCAGCGTGCTGATCAGGGCCAGAAGCAACACGACGGCGAACACCCCGGCCAGGAGGACGAACGTCTGCCGCTTGGGGTGCGTGGGCCGGTCGGAGGGCTCCGGGGGGACGCTCACGGTGCCAGCTCCGGCGCCGGCGGTCGGGCCTCGAACCGGAGCCGGCAGCCGGCCTCCGCGGGCGGTCGGACGATGAGCTCGCGGACCTGCTGGTCGGCCCCCAAGCCGTCGAGGATGCCGGCGGCCAGCCCCCGATGGATCTCGCACACCACCTCCGGCCGGGCGCTCGCCGCGGCGAGGAACGGGCACCGCTGAAGCACCAGCTCGGTGACCCGTCCATGCGTCTGCCGAAGCGGCTCGAAGCCTCTGCGGGCCATCTCCGCCTCGACGGCGTCCAGGGGATCGGCACCGTCTGGGCACGTGGCGCCGAGGGCGCGCCCGGCCTCGGCCCCGGCCTCCGCCGGCGTGCGGTCCCCGTCGGCGATCTCCAGGAGCATGAGGGCGAGGAGCTCGTAGGGCCCCGGCGCGCCCCAGCTGCCCATGGCCGTGGGCGCCACTCGGTATTCCAGAGGAGGGCGGCCGGTCGTCGTGGGGGAGGCTCGCTCCTCGGTGAGGAGGCCGGCGTCGGTCAGCTTGGCCAGGTGCTGGCGGACGGCGTTGTGGTTGAAGCCGAGGTACTCGGCAAGGGTCGCCACCCGTACCGGCCCACGGGATTCGGCCACGAACCGGAAGATCTCGTAGCGGGTGGGATCACCGAGGGCCCGGGCCTGGCGCTGCACGAGCTCCGGGCGCGGGGAGCGGCCGTCTCGGGCGGTCACCGGAGGGGTCCGGAACGGTGGGCGAAGGCGCGGGGTGCTGTGGTCATCGTCGGGGCCGCCCTCCGGCGGGTGGTGGTTACCAGCGTAGAGCGCCTTGGCGGTAGATGACCCAGACACGTAGGGTTTCTCTAGTTTATACTGCAATAAGAATCTGACTCCGAGTGCGCGAGGTGCCCCATGTGCTTCAAGAACCTGCCCATCGAGTTCGGTCATGATGGCAAAGCCCGGCTCAAGGAAGGGGTTGCCGACCCGTACTCGGTGCAGGTGGCCCAGCCCAAGGGCTACGTGCGGCGCAAGGAGGGCCCCGGCGCCCAGCTGGCCGCCCCGCCCCGGCTGCGGGACTGGAACATCGACCCGATGACCCGGGTGGCCGGCGCCCTGGCCGTCCACACCGTGCTCGACCTGGAGAACCGCCGGGCCGTCGACGCCCACGCCCGGGCCATGCTCTTCCGGGGCTACGAGGTCATCCTCGAGGGCCGCGACCCCCGTGACGCCATCGACATCTCCTCCAGGGCGTGCGGAGTCTGTGGCGGCGTTCATGCCTCGTGCTCGGCGTTGAACATCGAGCAGGCCTTCGGCGTGTGCCCGCCGCCCCTGGGCGTCGAGGTGCGCAACCTGGGCGAGGTGGGCGAGATGTTCTACGACCGCCCGCTGCACCTCGGCCTGCTGGCCGGCCCCGACTACTCCACCGCCCTGGTGTCGGTGACCAACCCCGAGCTGGTCACCCGGGCCGAGAAGACGATGGCGCCTCACGGCGACATCCACGGCTACACCACCATCAAGGACATCATGGATGCCCTGAACCCCCTCACCGGGAAGATCTACCTCGAGGCGCTCGAGTGGACCCGGGTGGGGCGGATCATGTGCATGCTCATGTACGGCAAGTTCCCCCACCCCTCGACGCTGGTCCCCGGCGGCGTGTCGACCACCATCACCACGTCGAGCTTCAACGAGTACTACTCGCAGCTCGGCAAGATCATCGACTTCTGCAAGGTCATCCCCCGCATCTGGGACGACATCTGCGACTTCTTCCTCGAGGCCAACCCCGAGTACGAGCGGGTGGGCGCCCGCCGGGTGAACATCGCCCAGAGCGGCATCTACGACAACTCCGAGGTCTACGACGCCACCTACGCCAACGTGGACCAGTGGGGCAACGCTCGCTGGTCGACGCCCACGATGATCATCGACGGCAAGCTGGTGACGACCAACCTCAGCGACATCAACATCGGCTACGAGGAGTTCGTCGACCACTCGTTCTACGAGGACTGGACCAAGACCGGTCCCCAGCGGTACAAGACCGACCCCCTGGGCAACCCGCTGTCGCCCTACCACCCGTGGAACAAGACCACCATCCCCAAGCCCACGGCCACCAACTTCCGCGACCGCTACACGTGGGACACCGCGCCCCGCTGGGACCGGAACTCGATCGAGACGGGCGCCTACGGCCAGATCTGGGGCGTCTCGATGGCCCAGAAGCACCCGGAGAACCCGTTCTACGAGGCGACCGGCGACGGCATGCGCATGCTGCTCCCCCGCCACGCCCTGCCCGAGACCGAGCTGATGTGGGCGGTGCCCCGCACGCTGAACGCGCTGGAGCGCAACCGGGGCCGGGCCTACGCCATGGCCATGTCCGCCTGCATCGCCATGAACTGCCTGCTGAAGGCGTTCGAGTACTGGCGGGCGGGGGAGACGAGGGTCCACACGCCCTTCCGCATCCCCAAGGACAACCGCATCGCCGTCGGCTTCTGGGAGGCGGCCCGCGGCTTCCTCGTCCACCACGCCGAGATCGACAAGGGCAAGCTGGTCAACTACCAGATCACCACGCCCTCGACGCTCAACGCCTCGCCCACCGACTCCGGCGGCCAGCTCGGCCCCTACGAGGAGTGCGTGGTCGACACCCCGCTGCTCGAGTCGGTCCCTGAGGACCAGATCAAGGGCATCGACGTCCTGCGGGCGGTGCGCAGCCTCAACCCCTGCATGCCCTGCACCACCCACATGGACACGGGCCGGGGCGTCATCGTGCGGGAGGTCAACTCCTGCGGCTGCAGCTTCGAGTAGGGGAGGCGGGCACCCGGGTCCTGCGGACCACGCCTACCGCTGCCGGCGGGGTCCCCAGCCCCGCCGGCGTGGTCCCCAGGCCCGCCGGCGTGGTCACGCGGAGGGAACGACAGGGTCGTGGGCGGCTTGGCCTGCGGGCTTGTGCCGCAGGCATACTCGGGGGCGTGACCGCGCCGTCCCGCCCGCCCCAGTCCGGAGAGGCGGCCGCCTTCCGGGTCGTCGCTGTGGTGGAGGCGGTGAGCTACCTGCTGCTGCTGGGGGCGGTCGTGCTGTACCGGGTGATGGACGGCCCTCGCTACATCGGCACGCTCGGCCCCATCCACGGCATCGCCGTGCTGATCTACGCCGCGCTGGTGCTGCGCATCCGGGAGGAGCAGGGCTGGGACGGGTGGAAGACGATCCTGATAATGGGCATGTCGGCCGTGCCCTTCGGCGGCTTCTGGGCGGGCAGCCACCTGAGGAGGGCTGACCCCCTCCTTCACGAGGGGGGTCAGCCCTCCCTGCCGTAGAACAGGCGCTCGACCACGTGGCGGGCGCGGCGGGTCACACGCCGGTAGTGCTCGCGCAGCTCGCTGGGCGTGACGTCGAGGGACCGGGCCAGGTAGGCGAGCTGGTTGGGCTGGCGGGGAAGCGAGTCGTCGGGGGCGCCCTTGACCAGGAACCACCGGTTGCGGGTGCGCTCGCAGAACCGGTAGGCGTCGGCCAGCACGGCCCGGTCGTCCGGGGCCAGCACGCCGGCGGCGGCCAGGGCGTCGAGGGCGGCCATCGTCCCGGGGGCGCGCACGCCGTGCTGCAGCTGGAGGAGCTGGGCCGTCCACTCCACGTCCGAGAGGGAGCCCCGTCCCAGCTTGAGGTGGAACTGGGGGTCCTCGCCCGGGGGGATGCGCTCCCGCTCCACCCGGGCCTTCATGCGGCGGATGTCCTTGACCGCCGCCTCCGGGAACGGGTCCTGCCACACGTAAGAGCCGACGAGTTGGAGGAACCGGCGGCCCAGCCCGGCGTCGCCGGCCACGACCCGGGCCCTCACCAGTGCCTGCAGCTCCCACGTCTGGGCCCACCGGTCGTAGTAGTTGCGGTAGCCGTCGAGGCTGCGGGCCAGGGGGCCGTCCTTGCCCTCGGGCCGGAGGTCGAGGTCGACGGGGTAGACCTGGGTGGCGGGCGAGCGGCCGGAGAGGAAGCGGAGCAGGGCCTCGGCCGTCTTCTCGGCGGCGGCGAAGTCCTCGGCGGTCGAGCCGTCGTAGACGCAGACCACGTCGAGGTCACTGGCGTAGGACAGCTCGGCCCCACCGAAGCGGCCCAGGGCGACCACCGTGAAGGGGAGCGGGGGGCTGAGGGTGGCGAGGGCAGCCTGCAG
>DATLHA010000012.1:0-5292 GCA_035540095.1 Acidimicrobiales bacterium
GCCAGGCGCCGCCCCACAGCCGCCCGGCCAGCGTTCCCGCCGCCCACAGGGCCAGCCCGAACCCGAAGCCGCCGAACACCGCCACGACCACGGCCCCGTCGTTCGAGCGCGCCGCCGGCGCCGCCGTCATACCGGTGCCACCTCGCGGCGCATGCGGGCGTCGGTGTCGATGATGTCCCATTCGTCCTCGCCCACCTGATGGTCGACCAGGTGGGTGTGGTGGGCGCCGACCTTCCACAGCCCGGCCGAGGGCTCCAGGGTGGGCAGGAGGTGGGCCTCGGTCTCGCTCAGGCCCAGCAACTCGACCGCCCGACCGATCTCGTCGGGCGGCTGGCCGTAGATGACCCGGGTCTCGGTGTCGGCCAGCAGCCCCTGGGCCAGGCGGATCTGCTGGGAGCCTTCGTCCCCAGCGGCGAGCAGGTCGCCCAGGCGATGGATGACGACTACCAGCTGCACCCCCCACTGGCGGGCCAGCTTGGCCAGCGCCTGCAGCCAGCGGGCCACGCCCAGGTTGGCCAGCACGGCCCACGCCTCGTCGACGACCACGATGCGCTTGCCCCCCGCCGGCCGGGCGATGGCCGATTGCAGCCACGACGTGGCGCAGGTCATCAGCAGGCCCAGGGCCTCGGAGTTGAACACCTCGAGCAGGTCGAGCACGACCGCCGGGCCGTCCCAGTCGATGTCGATGTTGGTCGGGCCGTCGAACATCCCCTGGAGGTCCCCCTCGCACAGCCGCCGCAGCTCCAGGGCCACGTCGCGGCTGGCCTGGGCCAGCCTGGCGGGCGTCGTGCGTACCGAGTTGGCCGCCGCCGACGACGGCGAGAGCAGGGCGTCGACCACCTCGACGAGCGTCGCGACCCTGCCGGCGCCCTGGTTCACCGCCCGCAGCGACAGGTCACAGGCCGTGCGCTCCTCGCTGCTGAGCGGGCGCGACAGGCTGGCGCTGGCCAGGGCCTGGAGGAGCACCAGCTGTCGGCGCCGCACCTCCCGCTCGCCGAGCTCGGCCGCTCCCGGGCCCGGGTCCAGCGGGTTCAGCCGGATTCCTCGCCCCGGCGCCACCCTGATCGGCTCGACGCCCAGGGCCGCCGCGAACGGGCCGTACTCGCCCTTGGGGTCGAGGATGGCCAGCTTGCGCCCGAAGACGTGCTGGCGCCAGCAGTAGGTCTTCACCAGGCTGCTCTTGCGTCGGCCCACCTGGCCGGCCACCAGCATGTTGGGCCCGGTGAGGGCGCCGGCATAGCCCCGCTGGCGGTCGGGATACAGCTCCCAGGGGTCATAGGAGAACGAGCCACCCAGGCGGTCGGAGCCGATGTAGACGCCGTTGCCGCCCAGGCCGCCGGCGCTCAGGAACGGGTAGGCGGCGCGCAGGTTGGCCGTCGAGCAACGGTGCGCGGGCAGCCGCAGCTTCACCGGGTCACCGCAGTCCCCGGGCCAGGGGCAGGGCGCAGGCGAAGCCCAGGTCCTGCTGGCCGTAGAGGCGCCACAGTCGCAGCCGGCACTGGGTGGCCAGGCGCACGATGCCCGTGGCCGCCATCTCCAGGCTGTCGGCGTCGGAGGCGCTGACGGTGACATAGGCGCTGAAGCGGTACTCGCCGTGGCCGGCGGCCAGGTCGGCCTCCCGGCGGTCCAGCGCCTCGCCCTCCATCTGGCGGAAGTACGTCGGCAGGTACCCGGCCCGGTCCCGCAGGGCCTGGTCGGCGAGGAAGCCGGTCCGGGCGTCCTGGACCTCCTGGGCCGCCCGCGCCGGCGACACGGCCTCGGCCACCATGCTCAGGGTGCGGCTGCACTTGCTGCGTAGGAACAGAGGCCCGAGGAAGTCGGCGCCCACCGGCACCCGCGGCCACTCCTCGACCCAGAACGTGGCGTGGCAGACGCCGTCGGCCTCATAGCGCGACCAGGTGGTGGTCACCTCGCCCGGCCAGGCGTCGCCCAGGCGCGCCGGCCGGTCGGGCCCGGGCATCCACGACCCCGGGCGGAGAGCCACGTCGGGGTCGAAGCCGGCCCGCAGGCAGCGGACCACCTCGGCCGGTCCGAGGATGCCCTCCACCACCACCTCGGCGGCCCGGGCCCGGTCGGCCAGGTTGACCAGTTCCTGGGCCAGGGCTTCGCAGGCGCCCAGGTCGCCACCGCCGAGGCGCCGGGCCGCCGGTGACGACTGCGACACCGCCAGCACCAGGAACGTCTCGTGGCGCTGGCTGAGGGGCTGGGCGCCGGCCAGCAGCCGCCGGTAGGAGGCCAGGGCGGGCGAGCTCTCGGGCACGGCCGCCGCCCGCTGCAGGTAGGCGGCCAGGGCGTCGCCGTCCTCGGGCAGGGTGCGCTCCAACACCTGGAGGCGAAGGATCGACTCGTCGTCCACGCACCAGCCGTTGAGCACGTCGCCCCAGGCCCGCAGGAGGCGGTCTTTGTCGCCCCGGTCCACCAGCCCGAAGGCGCCGCCCCGGCAGCTGAGCACGCCGATGTAGGCGCCGCGGGACTGGTCGAAGACCACGCCGGCCTCGCCGCCGGCCAGGCGCACGGCGAAGAACCTGAGATGCTCCAGCCCCGGCGGCGCGTCCAGTCGCCGGGCGCCGACCCCGGAGTCGCCGGGCCGTTCCCAGTGCCGGGCTCGCCGGCCCTGGCCGCTGTACCAGTAGCGGACGGGGAAGGCCCAGTCCTCGACCAGGCGGCCTCCGATGCGCACGAAGCCGACCCCGAACCCCAGGCCCAGCAGGCCGAGGCCAACCACCATGCCCGCAACCGCCGGCACGCTGCGCATGAGGCCGACGCCCAGCGCGCCGCACGCCGCGATCGCTGCCACCTGGAACCACGACATGCCGCCCAGGGCGGAGGACTTCTGCAGGGGCCCGAAGTAGTAGCTCTGGCCCTCGGCTTCAGCGCCCATCCCCGCCCCCCGGCGGCGTCGGCGGGGATGCCGCCGGCATCGGCGCCGTCTGGGCCACGTCGGTGACGGCCTGCACCGCCCCCCTCGCCGCCTGAGCCCCGCCGGCGGCCACCGCCAGGGGCGCGGTGGTCGCCGCGCCGCCGGCCGCGGCAGCCGCGCCGCCGGTGCCGCCGCCCACCGGCCCGGCCGGAGGCGGCGGGATGGCACCGCCCCCGGACGGACTGGTCGGCGCGGCGGGCAGGGGGTTGGCCGCAGCCCCGCCGCCGGCGCCCAGCAGGGCCTGGCCCCAGTACAGGCTCGACATGGCCGACGACCCCGCCTGGAGCGGCCGGCGGGACAGCCCCTGGGCCACGGCCAGCGTGCCCAGGGGGATGATGCTGAGCAGCACGTAGGGCGTGAATACGGCCACGGCCAGGATGCCGGCGCCCAGGATCAGCGCCGCCGGGTGGTCGCCGCCGGCGGCGACGGCGTTGGCGCCCACGGCCACGATGGCGGTGATCACGAACTTGGCCAGGATGAAGGCCAGCAGCCCCTCGGCCAGCTTGCGAAGCCAGTGCGAGGTCGACTCCCACACCAGGCCGGCGAAGCCCAGGGGCAGGAACAGCGTCGCCGCCAGCACCGCGGCCTGGCGCACCACCAGTTCGATCCACAGCAGCAGCGCCAACAACGCGATCACCAGGGCGACGAGGAAGGCCAGGAACCCGGTGACGCCCGCGTTGCCGGTCAGCAGGGTGGCCTCCATGAGGTGGACGACGCCGGTGGCGAAGCGCTCGCCGCTCCCGCCGATGGTGCTGCCCACGAACGCCGACAGGTTGTCGGTGACGGCGACGAGCATGTCCACCACCCAGGTCGCCACCACCATGCCCATCGCCGCCACCGGCAGCTTGACGGTGACGATCCGCACCACGCCGGTGGCGTCATGGCGCAGCAGCGACCACAGGGAGGCGACGATGAGCAACGGCAGCAGGAAGGCGACGCCCACCGAGACCATCAGCCGGTAGTTCGGCTCGAACCAGCTGGCGGCCGGATCGGGCCTGGTCCCGTCGTCGATCGTCTCGCCGATGTAGCCCACCACGCTCTTGGCGCCGGCCACCACCCACTCCGTCGCCTGGTCGAAGATGCCTTCGGCCACCGCCTCGACGCCGTCGGCGGCCAGGTTGGGCACTGCGGTGGCCACCGAGCACACCTGGTGGAGCACCGGGGTCTCCGGGCAGGTCAGGAGGGGATCGCCGTGCGCCGCCGGTGCCGCCGCCACGCCCAACGCCCCCAGCATGAGCGCCGCCGCCGCCACGGCCCCCCGGGCCCACCGGCGCTCAGGCCGGGCCATAGCGGTAGCTCGAGAACCCGGCCAGCGCGCCGATCAGCTCGTCGGTCCCCGCCACCGGCCCCGACGTGGTCGCCGGGGTGGGGCCGTCCCGGGAGGTGAGCGACCACAGCCGCCAGTCCCCCTCCGCCCACTCCAGTTCGACCGTCGTCGTGGTCCACGCCTCGCCGGGACCGCCGACCCCGGCGATCGACCACACCGCGGCGGCCCACACGCTGACCCGGGCCCGGGCCTCGGAGAAGGCGTCCACCCGGTAGGCCACCGGGAGGTTGCGCAGCACGGCCCGGGGACTGCCTGACGCCGACGCCGCCTTGCGCACCCGGTCGAGCAGGGCGGCGCTGCCGCCCACCTGGGCCCGGGTCTCGGCGCTGGCGCCTGGTACCAGCATCCGAGCCAGCGCGGCCTCCCGGGCCGGGCCGTCCAGCAGCAGGAGCTGCTCGGCCGCCACCGTGAGGTAGGCGGTGGCCGCCGCCGCCGCACCAGGCCCGCTGCGGGCATAGCCCACCGGCACCCCAGCCTCCACGGCGCGGGGGCCGGCGTCGGCGACTCCGCCCGCCGCCTGCACCGACGCAGTCTGAGGCTGCGGCCCCTCTGGGCCCCGCCCCGCCGACGCCGCCACCACGCCGGCGAGGAAGCCGGCCAGCCCCAGCGCCACCGACCCCGCCCAGCGAGGGAGCCGCCTGCGCGTCGGTGCGGCTTGGGTCGTCACTGGACTGCGTTGCCCAGGCCGGCGGCGAAGTTCACCAGGGCGGCTGCCGCGGCGATGACCCCCGCGACCATGGCGGCACGTCCCACTCCCTCCTTGCCGTCCTGGACCCGGGCCATGTTGTGCTGCTGGGAGCCCCAGCCCCACCGCAGGGCGTGGAACACCATCGCCGCGACGCAGCCGATCAACGCCATGCCGGCGCCCCAGTTGACCAGCTGCTGGAGCTGGGCCCCGCCGGGGCCTGCCCCCGAATCCGGCGCCAGCGTCACTTGAGCCACCGCCGCGCTGGCCCGGCCGATGGCGGTGGCGCCGGCGCCCGCCAGCAGCCACGCCATCCGCCGTGCCCATCGCCGGACCCGCCCCGTGACCGCCGCCCGCCCT
>DATLHA010000013.1:0-10535 GCA_035540095.1 Acidimicrobiales bacterium
CTCCACCGGCACGGCCGACGTGGAGTTCGACTACCCCTGGGGCTGGGGCGAGCTCGAGGGCGTGGCCAACCGCACCGACTACGACCTCACCCAGCACGCCAAGTTCTCCGGCGAGCGGCTGGAGTACTACGACCAGGCGGCCAACGAGCGCTACGTGCCCCATGTGATCGAGCCCGCCGCCGGCGTGGGCCGCTCGATGATGGCCTTCCTGCTGGCCGCCTACGACGAGGACGAGATCGGCGGCGAGAAGCGGGTCGTGCTCCGCCTGCACAAGAAGCTGGCGCCCTACAAGGTGGCCGTGCTCCCGCTGTCGAAGAAGGAGACGCTCACGCCCACGGCGCGCGAGGTGCTGCGGGCCCTCCAGCCGCACTTCATGTGCGATTACGACGAGACCCAGTCCATCGGCCGGCGCTACCGCCGCCAGGACGAGGCCGGCACGCCCTTCTGCGTGACGGTGGACTTCGAAACCCTCGACGACCGGGCGGTTACCATTCGCGACCGCGACAGCCTGGACCAGGAGCGGGTGCCGATCGACGCGTTGGTCGACGCGCTGCGGGGGCGGCTGGCGTAAAAGCTCCGACGTCGGTCACGGCCAACCGGTTCACGCTGGTCGTCGATGGCCAGGAGATCGCCTCGTTCACCGAGGTCACCGGGATCGTGGCCGAGGTCGAGCCGGTGGAGTACGTCGAAGGGGGTTCTGTCGGGCTCACCAAGCTGCAGGGGAAGGCGAAGCCCCCGACCGTCACGCTCAGGCGGGGGATGACCAGCGGCCTGGAGCTATGGGCCTGGCACGAGGCGGCACGGGCCGGCCAGATGGCGCAGGCCCGGAAGAACCGCACACTCACCATGTACAACAGCGCGCAAGCCGGTGGCCAGGTACTTCCTGGCCAACGCCTGGCCGGTGAAGCTCGAACTGAGTGCTTTGAAGGCCGGCGCCGGCGAGACGCTCATGGAGACGGTCACCCTGATCGCCGAGGCCATCCAGCGGGTGGCGCCGTAACTTCGGCCGGCGGGGGAGGTCCAACTACGCTGCAGGGGTTGTTCCGCCGCGTTCAGGAGAGCTTGTGACCTACGTCTACGCCTTTGACCACCCGCACGAGAAGCCGCCGATGAGCCTGAAGGACCTGCTCGGCGGCAAGGGGGCCAACCTGGCGGAGATGACGTCGGTACTCGCGCTGCCGGTGCCCCACGGGTTCACCATCACCACTGACGCCTGCCGGGACTACATGGGCCGCCCGGGAGGCGGCCCCGGAGAGAACGACGGGGGCTGGCCGGAGGGGCTCACCGAGGAGGTGCAGGCCCAGGTCGCCAAGCTCGAGGGGTCGATGGGCAAGAAGCTGGGCGATCCCTCCGACCCGCTGCTGGTCAGCGTGCGCTCGGGGGCCAAGTTCTCCATGCCGGGGATGATGGACACCGTCCTCAACCTGGGCCTCAACGACGAGTCGGTGAAGGGGCTGGCCGCCCAGACGGGCGACGAGCGCTTCGCCTTCGACAGCTACCGGCGGTTCGTGGCCATGTACGGCCGCATCGTGCTCGACGTGCCCGGCGAGGAGTTCGAGAAGCCGTTCGAGGACGTCAAGGAGAAGGCCGGCGTGACCTCGGACGCGGAGATCCCCGCCGGCGCCCTGGCCGAGCTGGTCGAGCAGTACAAGGAGGTGGTGGCCAAGCACACCGGCCAGCCCTTCCCCCAGGCGCCGGCCGACCAGTTGAAGGGCGCCATCGAGGCCGTGTTCCAGTCCTGGGGCGGGGCCCGGGCCGTGGCCTACCGGGTGCGGGAGCGCATCCCCCACGACCTCGGCACCGCGGTCAACGTGCAGGCCATGGTGTTCGGCAACCGGGACGACAACTCGGGCACCGGCGTCGGCTTCACCCGCAACGCGGCCACCGGCGAGAACAAGGCCTACGGCGACTTCCTGGTCAACGCCCAGGGCGAGGACGTGGTGGCCGGCATCCGCAAGACCCTGCCCCTCGAGGAGATGCAGCGCCTGTTCCCCGGGATCTACCAGGAGCTGCTGGGCATCTTCGACC
The DNA here is from genome assembly GCA_035540095.1 of Acidimicrobiales bacterium. Lineage (GTDB taxonomy): Bacteria > Actinomycetota > Acidimicrobiia > Acidimicrobiales > AC-14 > CADCTB01. Next base: position 2,029 of record DATLHA010000013.1, read on the forward strand.
GGCTCGAGCGCCATTACCGCGACATGTGCGACACAGAGTTCACCATCGAGCAGGGCAAGCTGTGGATGCTGCAGACCCGGGTGGGAAAGCGGACGGGCGCCGCGGCGCTGCGGATGGCAGTGGACATGACCACCGACGAGCGCATGAACCTCACGCATGAGGAGGCCGTCCAGCGGGTCACCGGCGAGCACCTGGAGCAGGTCCTGCACCCCCAGGTCGGCGGGGGCGACGTGCAGGTCATCGCCACCGGGCTGGCGGCGTCGCCGGGGGCCGGCGTGGGCAAGGCCTACTTCACCGCCGACGGTGCCGCCGAGGCGGCGGGGCGGGGAGAGCCGGTGATCCTGGTGCGCAGCGAGACCTCGCCGGAGGACGTCCACGGCATGATCGTCGCCAAGGGCATCCTGACCGCCCGGGGGGGCCTGGTCAGCCACGCCGCCGTGGTGGCGCGGGGGTGGGGCACGCCGGCGGTCGTGGGCGCCGACGGCGTGCATATCAGAGGCAACAGCTTCGAGGCCGGCGGGGTCACGGTGAACGAGGGCGACACCATCTCCGTCGACGGGTCGACCGGGCGGGTCATGCTGGGCGCCGTCGAGGTCACCGTCTCCGAGCCGCCGCCGGAGTTCGAGACGGTCCTGGTATGGGCCGACGAGATCCGCGCCGGGAAGATGGCGGTGAGGGCCAACGCCGACACCGGCGCCGACGCGGCCAACGCCCGGCGCTTCGGCGCCGAGGGCATCGGCCTGTGCCGCACCGAGCACATGTTCCTGGCCGAGGACCGGCTGCCGATCGTGCGCCGCATGATCATGGCCGACACCGAGGAGGAGGAGGCCGCCGCCCTGGAGGAGCTCCGGGTGGCCCAGAAGGCCGACTTCTACGAGGTCCTCGAGGCCATGGACGGCCTGCCCGTCACCATCCGCCTCCTCGACCCGCCGTTGCACGAGTTCCTGCCCCGGACCGAGGAGCTGCTGGTCAAGCAGGCCAAGAGCGGGCTCAGCGACGAGGAGCGCGAGCTGCTGAAGCACTCCCAGTCCTGGCACGAGTTCAACCCCATGCTCGGCGTGCGGGGCGTGCGCCTGGGCGTGATCAAGCCCGGGCTGTACGCCATGCAGGTGCGGGCCCTGATGGAGGCGGCGGCCGACCGGGTGGCCGCCGGCGGCACGCCGGTGGTGGAGGTCATGATCCCGCTGACGGTGGGCCGCGAGGAGCTGGCCCTGGCCCGCGGGTGGGCCGAGGAGGCCATCGCCGGCGCGGCGGCCCGAGGGGCCGAGAGCGGGAAGCCGGCGGGGGTCGACGTCACCATCGGGACCATGATCGAGACCCCCCGCGCCGCGCTGCGGGCGGCCGAGATCGCCGAGGAGGCCGACTTCTTCTCCTTCGGCACCAACGACCTGACCCAGATGACGTTCGGGTTCTCACGGGACGACGTCGAGAGCCGGCTGATGCCCGCCTACCTGGCCCAGGGCCTGCTCAAGCGCAACCCGTTCGAGACCATCGACGCCGCCGGCGTGGGCGAGCTGGTCCAGATCGCGGCGTGGCGCGGTCGTGAGGCCAAGCCGGGACTGAAGCTCGGGGTCTGTGGGGAGCACGGCGGCGACCCCGAGTCGATCGCCCTGTTCCAGCAGGCCGGCCTCGATTACGTTTCGTGCTCGCCGTTCCGGGTGCCGATCGCCCGGCTGTCGGCCGCCCAAGCCATCCTCAACTCCTGAACCGGTGACACGTTCCGGGGTCAGGACCCCGGAACGTGTCACCGGTTGGTTAGGGTGCGGCCCCATGTTCGACTTCGCCGAGGCGGCGGTCCAGGGGGCGCTGGACGCCGGCGCCACCTATGCCGACGCCCGGGCCATGATCACCGCCGCCGAGGGGCTGGGGGCCCGCAACGGGGTGCTCGAGCGCATGTCCCAGAACGAGTCGGCCGGCGTGGGGGTGCGGGCGCTGATCGGGTCGTCGTGGGGCTTCTTCGCCACGCCGGACCCCTCGCCGGAGGCGGCCCGCACGGCGGGCCACGAGGCGGCGGCCATCGCCAAGGCCTCGGCCGTGGTCGCCGGGCCGGCGTTGGAGCTGGCCGACGTGGGCGTGGCCGAGGCCCATTGGGAATCGCCGTGCCAGGAGCACCCCTTCGAGGTGGCGCTGTCGGAGCGGGGCGACCTGCTCGTCGACGTCACCGCGACGATGAAAGCGGTGGCCGGCGTCGGCGTGGCCTCGGGCCACATGCACGCGTGGGACACCCGGAAGTGGTTCGTCTCCTCACAGGGCCACCGCATCTCCCAGCACCTGGTGGAGTGCGGCACGTCGATCGAGGCCACCGCGGTCGGAGAGTCCGAGACCCAGCGCCGCAGCTACGGAGGGATCGGCGGCATCTGGGGCACCCAGGGCTATGAGATCGTGCGGGCCGCCGACCTGGCCGGCAACGCCCAGCGGGTGGGGGAGGAGGCCGTCGAGCTGCTCTCCGCCGACGAATGCCCCTCCGGCGTGACCGACCTCATCCTGGGCCGCGAGCAGCTGGCCCTGCAGATCCACGAGTCGGTCGGACACGCCATCGAGCTGGACCGCATCCTCGGGTGGGAGGCCGCCTTCGCCGGCACGTCGTTCCTCGACCTGAACCAGCTCGGCACCCTCAGGTACGGCTCCGAGCTGATGAACATCACCGCCGACGCCACCCTGCCCGGGGCCCTGGGCTCGTTCGGCTACGACGACGAGGGGACGCCGGCGCAGCGGGTCGACATCGTCAAGGACGGCATCTGGGTGGGGGTGCTGTCGGGGCGGGACTCCGCCCACGTCGCCGGCCTCCCGCCGGGCGGCATGGTGCGAGGCGACGGGTGGAACCGCCTGCCCATGGTGCGGATGACCAACGTCGGCATCCTGCCGGGCGAGTCGTCGCTGGAGGAGATCATCGCCGCCACCGACGACGGCGTCTACATGGAGACCAACCGGTCGTGGTCGATCGACGACAAGCGGCTCAACTTCCAGTTCGGCTGCGAGCGGGGTCACGAGGTCAAGAACGGCAAGCTCGGCCGCCTCCTGCGCAACCCGACCTACACCGGGATCACGCCGCAGTTCTGGGCGTCGCTCGACATGCTCGGCGGCCGTGACGAGTGGGTGTTCTGGGGCACTCCCAACTGCGGCAAGGGCCAGCCCCAGCAGTACGGCCACACCGGCCACCCGGCGGTGCCCGGACGGTTCCGGGGCGTGCGGGTGGGGGTCCGCTCAAGGTGACCGGCCCGGGAGGTCGGTCCGGCCAGCACCCACGGGGCGACCTTCGTGAGAAGGTCGACCTGTGGTGATCGACCCGCTGGAGACGGCGCAGCGGCTGGTCGACCTCGTCGGTGACCGGGCCGAGACCGAGGCCGCGTGCTCGACGGGGCGGTCGGCGCTGACCCGGTTCGCCAACTCGTTCATCCACCAGAACGTGGCCGACGACTACGTGTGGGCCCGGGTGCGGGTGTCGGTTGGCGGGCGGGTGGCGTCGGCCAGCACCGACCGGCCGACGGAGGAGAACCTGGCCCGGCTGGTGGACCGCACCCTGGCCGCGGCGGGGATGCGGGCCGTCGACCCCGAGTGGCCGGGCCTGGCCCCGCCGGCGCCGGCGCCGCGGACCCAGAGCTACGATGAGGCGACCCACTACGCCGACCCCGCGGTGAGGGCCCAGGTCGTGCGGGAGTTCGTGGATGCCGGCCCCGAGTTGCGGGCCGCCGGCTACGTCGACTCCAACGGCTCGACGTCGGCCTTCGCCAACTCCGCCGGCCAGCACCTGCTGGGCCGGTCGAGCTCGTCCACCATCGAGGCCATCCACCGCACGGCGACCTCCGACGGCCGGGGGTGGCAGAGCTCCAGCCGGCTGTCGGACATCGACGGTGCCGGCGCCGGCCGCACGGCGGCGGAGAAAGCGAGGCGGGGCGACGACCTCGTCGACATCGAGCCCGGGCCCTACGAGGTGGTGCTGGAGCCGTTCTGCCTGGCCAACATGCTGGAGTTCCTGCGCGACGGGTTCAACGCCCGCACCGTCGAGGAGGACCGCTCGTTCGTGAAGCTGGGGGAGCCCCAGTTCGACGAGGCGGTCACCCTGTGGGACGACGCCACCGACCCCCGGGCCATCAGCCGGGGCTTCGACGCCGAGGGCACGCCCAAGCGCCGGGTCGACCTCGTGGCCGCCGGCGTGCCCCGGGCCCTGTGCCACGACCGCAAGACGGCGGCCAAGGCCGGCGCCGAGAGCACCGGGCACGGCTTCGGCGGCGACGGCGGGGGGATCGCCACCAACCTGTTCATGGCGCCGGGCACCCGGTCGGTCGACGAGCTGGTGGCCGGCGTCGAGCGGGGACTGCTGGTCACCGAGTTCTGGTACACCCGCATCCTCGACCCGAAGACCCAGGTGGTCACCGGCCTCACCCGCAACGGGACGTTCCTGATCGAGAGGGGCGAGATCGTCGGCGGGGTGCCCAACCTGCGCTTCACCCAGTCCTACGTCGACGCCCTCCGGCCAGGCAACGTGCTGGGCGTGGCCGACGACGCCCGCCTGCACGACGGCACCTACCACGTGCCGACGGTCCGGCTGGCGGAGTGGAACTTCACGGGCGGCGCCCGGGGCTGAGGTACGGCAAGCTGGCCCCATGTCGACGCGACGGTCCGATCGGTACGCCGGCCTGGTCGATGCGCTGGGGGCGGCGGTGCTCTCCTCCGCCGGCGTGACCACCCCGGAGGCCCGGGCGGCGGTGGCCGGCGGCGGGGCGCCCTCGGATGCGCTGGCGCCCTTCCTGGCCAAAGTGCGCGACCCGTCGTCGGGGATGGCCGAGCGCGACATCGCCGCCCTGCGTGACGCCGGCCACGCCGAGGAGGAGATCTTCGAGCTGACCGTCGCCGCCGCCCTGGGGGCCGCGCTGCAGCGCTACGAGCGTGCCGTCGGCCTGTTGGGCGGTGATGGGTGATGTGGCTGGAGATACTGGAGCGGGACCACAAGCTGCCGGCACGGATGTTCCAGCGCGTCGCCGCCATCGTCTTCGGCCAGGAGATGGACGACGTGGCCAAGACGGCCATGCACCGGCCCGAGTTCTTCGGGCAGCCCTTCCTGGCCTTGGTCAGGGAGGCCCTTCGGGCCCCCTCGTTCTGGACGGTCGGCGAACGGGAGTACATGGCCGCGGTCACGTCCCGGGCCAATGCGTGCGACTTCTGCGCCCGGGTGCACACCGAGACGGCTCGCATCACCGCATGCGGGGGGGTTGACGTCGACACGGGAGCCGGTCGCCCGGAGCTCATCGCCGTCCTCGCCCTCCTGGCGCGGCTGTCCCGGGACGCCGTCACCGCCGAGGACATCGCCCGGGTGCGGGACGCCGGTGTCCCCGACGACGCCATCGCCGACGCCCTGGCGGTGAACCTGGTCTTCAACATCGTGAACCGGCTGGCCAACGCCTTCGGCTGGTCGTGGGACTCCGATGACCACCTCCAAGCCGGCGCCCGCGCCCTCCGCCGGTTCGGCTACAAGCTGCCCGGTCCGGTCTTGCGATAGGCGGGTAGGCCGGCGCCGGCGGGGGTAGGCCGCCGGCATGATGCGGACCGTCCTGGTGACCGGTGCCAACTCGGGAGTGGGCCGGGAGACGGTGGTCCACCTGGCCGGGATGGGCTTCGGGGTGGTGGGGACGGCCCGGTCCGAGGAGAAGCTGGAGGCGATCGAGAAGGCGGCCCGCGACGCCGGCGTGGAGGTCCAGGGCGCGGTGTTGGATGTGACCGACGAGCCGGGGTGCGCCGAGCTGGTGGAGCGCACCGACCCGTGGGCCGTGGTCAACAACGCCGGCTTCATGAACGTCGGGCGGGTGGTCGACGTCACCCGGGACGAGGCGCTCCGCCAGCTCGACACCTTGGTCGTGGGCCCGATGCGCCTGGCCGCCCTCGCCCTGCCAGGAATGCGCCGGCGGGGGCAGGGACGGATCGTCAACGTCTCCTCGACGATCGCCCACGCCACGTCGGTCATGACCGGGTGGTACCAGGCGGGCAAGCACGCCCTCGACGCCGTCACCGACGCCCTCCGCCGGGAGGTGGCCGGCGACGGCATCTACGTCGTCCTCATCGAGCCCGGAGGGCTGAACACCAGGTTCTGGGACAAGGCGGCCGACGACATCGAGCGCCGGCGGGCGGCGGCGCCCACCGAGTACGGGCGGGCGGAGCGGATGCTGCAGGCGACGCACGGCCACATGACCGACCCGGCCCGGGTGGCCAAGGCCATCGGGCGTGCCCTCACCGCCGGCCGCCCTGCCATCCGCTACCGGGTGGGCCTCGACGCCCGGGTGGTCCCCCTCCTCGACCGGCTGCTGCCCGACGGCGTCCAGGACCGGATCCAGCGCCGGGTGCTGGGGCGCTGATGGCGGTCAACACCGCCACCATCGCCGCCCCGCCCGAGATCGTGTTCTCGGTGCTGGCCGACCCGGCCAGCTACGCCGCGTTCGTGGTGGGCACCAGGACCATCCGCCGGTTCGACCCCCGGTTCCCCGAGCCGGGCAGCGAGCTCCATCACACCCTCGGCGTCGGCCCCGTCCCGGTCATCTGGGACCTGAGCCGGGTGGAGGAGGTGGCCGAGGGCCGGCGCCTGGTGCTGCGGGCCCAGATGCGGCCGCTGGCGGTGAACCGGGTGGCCTTCAGCCTCCGGCCCGCCGGGGGCGGGACCGATGTGGAGGTGGAGGAGTACCCCATCGGGGGCCCGGCGGCGCTGCTGTGGAACCCGGCCTTCGAGGCGCTCATGGGCCTGCGCAACGCCGAGATGCTGCGCCGGCTCAGCCGGCTGGCCGAGCGGCGGGCCGCCCTCGCCGCAGGCGCGCCCTGAGCAGGGCGGCCCGGGCCGCGTTGGCCCCCGGCGCCCCGTGCACCCCGCCGCCGGGATGGGCCGAGGACCCGGCCAGGTAGAGGCCGGGCACCGGCGTCTCGGGGCGGGCCAGGCCGGGCGCGGGCCGGAAGATCAGCTGCTGGTGGATCCGGGCGGTGCCGCCGTTGACCGCCCCTTCGGGCAGGGTGGTGGGGGTGAAGACGTGGCGGGCGAGGATGACGTCGCGGAAGCCGGGGGCCAGGCGCTCGATCCGGGCTTCGACGACATCGGCGAATCGGTCGGTCAGGGAGTCGTCCCATGCCTGCTGGGGGACGTGGGTGTAGGCCCACGCGTTCGGGGACCGGGTGGGGTCGGCCACCGCCATCTGGCCGACGATCAGGAAGGGGTGGGTGGGGATCCGGGCCGTGGACAGCTCGGCGGAGTACATCGTCAGCTCGTCCATGCTGTCGGCCACGTGGACGGTGCCGGCGCCGGCCGCTTCCTCCGCCTTCCAGGGGATCGGCCCGCTGAGGGCCCAGTCGACCTTGACCACGGCGGAGTCGAACTGGAACCGGCGCAGGTCGTCGACGAAGCGGGCGGGCAGGTGCTCAGGGCCGACGAGGTCCAGGAACAACGAGGGCGCGGCGACGTCGGCCAGGACCGCCCGCCGGGCGGCGACGGCGGTGCCGTCGGCGGTCACCACGCCCACCGCCCGGCCGCCCCGCACCTCGATCCTGGTCACCCGCCGGCCGCACTCCACCCGGCCGCCCCGCGACCCGAGGCGGCGGACGAGGGCGCCGGTGAGCTCGCCGGCGCCACCCTCGGGCACCGGGAAGCCGTGCTGCTGGCCGAGCGAGCACAGCAGCCAGCCGTACAGCCCGCCGGCGGCGGCGTCGGGGGAGAGGTCGGTGTGGAGGGTGTTGCCGGCCAGGAGCAGGCCGCCGCCGGCGCCCTTGAACGTCTCCTCGGCCAGCCGGCGCACGGGCAGCACGGCGTGGCGGGCGAAGCGCAGCAGGCCGCTCGGGCGTCGAAGGTCGGCGGCCACGCCGAGGGCGCCCCGAACGGGCGGGAACGGCGACAGCATGGCCTCGAGGAAGTGGCCGCCCACCCGTTCCCAGAGGCCGTAGAGCCGGCGCCAGGCGTCGCCGTCGCCCGCGGCGTAGGTGTCGAGCGACGCCGCGGTGGCGTCGAGGTCGGTCGACAGGACGGCGCAGCGGCCGTCGGGGGTGGGGTGGGCCAGGACCCGGGGCGCCCGCCGCCAGCGCAGGCCGAAGTCGCCCAGACCCAGGCCGGCGATGTGGGGTGAGGCAGCAGCCAGGGGATAGAAGGCGCTGAAAAGATCGTGGACGACGCCGGGCACGGTGAGCTCGCCGCTGCGGACGGCGCCACCGGGCTCGGGCTCGGACTCCAGCACGAGCACCGACCACCCGGCGTCGGCCAGCACGTTGGCCGCCACCAGGCCGTTGTGGCCGGCGCCCACGACGATCGCGTCGCTCATCGGAGGTCCCTTCCCACTACGGTCCCGATACATGGGCATCCTCGCCGAGGACATCGAGCGGGTACGGGCGGCGACGGACTTCGTCGCCGTGGCCGGCGAGCACATCGCCCTCAAGCGGGCCGGCCGGCGCTGGCAGGGGCTGTGCCCGTTCCACGCCGAGAAGTCGCCCTCGTTCTCCATCAACGCCGAGGAGGGGCTGTACTACTGCTTCGGCTGCGGCGCCGG
>DATLHA010000014.1:0-3900 GCA_035540095.1 Acidimicrobiales bacterium
CCGCCTTCGATGCCGATGAGCCCGCCGGCCCATCCCCACTGGAAGACGGCGACGACGATGCCGTAGGCGGCGCCGATGGTGAGGACGTTCATGAGGACGGCCTTGAGCGGCACCAGCAGTGACCGGAAGACGATCAGCAGCAGCACGAACGACAAGGCCAGCACGGCGCCGAAGAAAAGGAGCATCCTCTTGGCGAGGTAGTCGGTGATGTCGATGGCGATGGCGGCGCCTCCGGTGACCTCGACGTCGAGGCCGGTGCCGGCCGTGGCGGCGGGGATGACGTCGGCGCGGAGACGACGGACGAGTGCGGCCGTGGCTTCGTCCTGGGGAGCGGTGGTGGCGACGAGGCTCATGAGGTAGGCACCCGGCTGGGCCGGGTCGTTGGCGATCGGGGCGGTGACGGCAGCGACGCCGTCGGTGCGCACCAGGGCGGCGTGGAGGGCGGCGACGGAGTCGGCGGACTCGCCGACGACGGTGATGAGGAACGGGCCGTTGAACCCGTCGCCGAACCCCTCGGCGAGGAGGTCGTAGGCCTGCCGGGTGTCGGTGCCCTCGGTGAAGTTCCCATCGTCGGCCCAGCCGAGGCGAAGGCTGGCGACCGGCGCCGCGAGGAGGACCAGCACGACGCTCGCCCCGACCAGCCAGCGGAGCGGGTTGCGCTGGACGGTGCGGCTCCACCGGTAGGCGAGGGTCGCCTCCATTGGCGTCGCAACCCGTCGAGGGACGGCGCGCCGCAGCGGCCGGACGGCCAGGCTGGCGAGCAGGGTGAGGAGGGCGAAGGCGCCGCCGAAGGCAGCGAGCGGCGCGAACCCGATGCCGAGCCCGAGCAGGGCGACGGACGTGAAGCCGGCGGCAATGAGGCCGCGCCAGCGGGTGAGCTCGACCCGCTCACGGGCGAAGCCGAGCAGCGCCGGGAGCAGCGTGGTGGACGTGAACATGGTGGCGAGCACGGTGGCGGAGACACCGATGCCCATGCCGCCGACAGATCCGACGCCCACGAGGAGCAGGCCGAGCATCGAGATCATCACGGTGGTGCCGGCGAAGATCACGGCTCGCCCGGCGGTTTCCATGGCGGTCACGGTGGACGCACGGGCCGAGCGCCCGGCGTGGAGGCCGTCCCGGTAGCGGGAGACAATGAAGAGGGCGTAATCGATGCCGACGCCGAGCCCGATCATGATCCCGAGGACGGTGGCGTCGGTGGGGATGGTGAAGACGTTGCTGAGGAGCAGGGTCATCCCTATGCCGGCGGCGACGCCGCCGAGTGCGACGGCGATCGGGAGGCCCATGGCGAGCACCGACCCGAATGCCAGGATCAGGACGATCATGGCGAAGGCGAGGCCGAGGAGCTCGGTCTGCGGGGGCTCGATCACGGCCAGGTACTGGCCGCCCGCGAAGACCTCGAGGCCGTCGATCGCAGGCGCGTGCTCGCTGATCGCCTTGCCGAGCCGGCCGGACTCGGCGTCGTCGACGTCGGAGGACAAGTTGACCTGGGCGTAGGCGACTCGGCCGGCTAGGGGCCCATCACGGGCGATCTGGCTCTGGCCGCGCTCGGTGTAGGGCGAGACCACGGTCGCACCCGGGTACTGCGGCTCACCGCCGTCGTCGGGGAACCCGGCGTCGACCCTTGCGAACAGTCCTTCCATGGCGGCCCGGACCTCGGGGTCGTCGATGCCTTGGACTGCCCTGAACACGATCGTGCCGGTCTGCCCGCCGGTGCCGAGCTCGGGGAAGTGCTCGGCCAGCACGGCGAACCCGGCGGCGCTGCCGGAGCCGGGTACCTGGGCATTGCCGCTGAACTGCGAGCCGACCGCGCCAGCTGCGCCGAAGATGGCGACGAAGGCGACGAGCCAGAGCCCGATGGCCTTGATCCGGTGATCGAAACACCAGCCGGCGACTCGGCCGAGGAGTGACGTTGGGCGTGGGGTTGCTGCTGACGTGGGCATGAGCCAATGGTCGTGATGTCCGGCGCTCGCCACATCGGGACTCCGGCCATTCGACACCCGCCGATCGGACGGTTGCCGTCTCGTACTTTCGGCCGATCCGCCGGCTGGCGGACTCCCTTAGGGTGGGGTCGTGCTCCGAGACGCGGCTCGTTCGTTGTGGGCCGAGCCCCGCGTTCCCGATGCGCCAGGCCGGGCCTGGCGGGACTGGGCGCTCGTCTCGGCGCTGGTGCCCGTGGTGGTGCTCGAGGGAGCGTTCCGCGACGACCTGGTGTGGCGGGCGCTCTCCGTGGCGGTCGCGCTGGCTCTGCTCCCGACGTTGCTGTGGCGGCGGACGCACCCGCTCCAGTCCGTCGCCGCCGCCTTCGGCCTCATCGCGGTCGTGCAGGTCGCGTCGCTCATCCTCGGCGACGACTGGCGGGGCCTGGATGCCACCGTCTTCGTGATCTTGTTGGTGTACGCGCTGTTCCGCTGGGGCTCCGGTCGTGACGCCGTGATCGGACTGGCGGTCGTGTCGATCCCGGTGCTGCTGCACGCCGTCGACGCCCAGATGCACTCGGGCGCCGACGAGATCCCGCTCAGCGAGGTGGCTGAAGGTGCCGTGTTCGTGCTCCTGGTGGCGGCGGTCGGTGCCTCGGTCCGCTACGCAGACAACGCCCGTCGCCGGGGGATGGATCAGGTGAAGCTCCTCGAGAGAGAGCAGCTGGCACGCGAGCTCCATGACACCGTCGCCCACCACGTCTCGGCCATCGCCATCCGGGCCCAGGCCGGCCGTGTCGTGGCCTCCACGGATCCGGCCGCCGCGGTGGAGGCACTCGCCGTCATCGAGCAAGAGGCCTCTCGAACCCTCGCGGAGATGCGCACGATGGTCGGCGCCCTCCGGCAGGGAGAGGAACCGGACCTCACACCGCAGCGCGGCGTCGCCCAGGTCAAGGACCTCGCCACCAGCCCCGGCGAACGGCCGCGGGTCGACGTCGAGCTCTCCGGAGACCTCGACGGGCTGCGACCTTCCGTCGATGCCGCCATCTTCCGCCTCGCCCAGGAGTCGATCACCAACGCCGTGCGCCACGCCCGCCACGCCACCCGCATCCGGGTGGCGGTGCGGGGCGAGCCCGACTGCGTCCGCATGACGGTGCACGACGACGGCGATCCGGGACCGTTCGATCCCCGCACGGCGACCGGGTTCGGGCTGGTCGGGATGGCCGAACGGGTGAAGCTGCTCGGCGGCACCCTCGAAGCAGGCCCCAACCGGAACCGGGGATGGGCCGTCACGGCTGTGCTCCCGCGGGCCGCCCGCCCGTGACCATCAGCGTCCTGCTCGCCGATGACCAGGAGATCATCCGGACCGGGCTCCGGATGATCCTGAACGCCCAACCGGACATCGAGGTCATCGGCGAGGCCGCCGACGGCGCCGAAGCCGTCACGCTGGCCAAGCGACTCCGGCCGGACGTCTGCCTGTTCGACATCCGCATGCCCGGCCTCGACGGGATCGAAGCAACCCGCCAGCTCGCCGGACCCGACGTCGCCGAGCCGCAGGCCGTCGTCGTCATCACCACCTTCGATCTCGACGAGTACGTCCATGGCGCCCTCAAGGCCGGCGCACGCGGGTTCCTGCTGAAGGACGCCGGCCCCGAGCTGCTCGTGCAAGCCATCAAGGCCGCCGCCAACGGCGATGCGCTCATCGCACCGAGCGTCACCGCGCGGTTGCTCGCCACGTTTGCCCACCGACGCGACGGCACGCCTCCGGCGCAGCCCATCGCCCCACTGACCGACCGGGAGGAACAGGTGCTGGTATCCGTCGCACGGGGCCGCACCAACGCCGAGATCGCCACCGAGCTCTTCATCAGCCTGAGCACGGTCAAGACCCATCTCGGCAGCTTGATGAACAAGCTCGGCGCCCGGAACCGGGTCGAGATCGCCATGTGGGCGCACGAAACCGGACGAATCGGCGCCTGACGCG
>DATLHA010000015.1:0-11135 GCA_035540095.1 Acidimicrobiales bacterium
TCCTCGAGGCGAGACAGGCGTTCCCACGTGAACTCCTTCTCGGAACGCCCGAAGTGGCCGTAGGCCGCGGTGCGCCGGTAGATCGGCTTGCGCAGGTCGAGGTCGCGGATGATGGCCGCCGGCCGCAGGTCGAACACCTCACGGGCCATGGTGGCGATCTTGGCCGGGTCGACGGTCTCGGTGCCGAAGGTCTCCACCATGATCGACACCGGGTGGGCCACGCCGATGGCGTAGGCGACCTGGATCTCACAGCGCCGGGCGGCGCCGGCGGCGACGATGTGCTTGGCCACCCAGCGGGCGGCGTAGGCGGCAGAGCGGTCGACCTTGGAGGGGTCCTTGCCCGAGAAGGCGCCGCCACCGTGGCGGGCGGCGCCGCCGTAGGTGTCGACGATGATCTTGCGGCCGGTGAGGCCGGTGTCGGCGTGGGGGCCGCCCAGGACGAAGCTGCCGGTGGGGTTGGCCAGCAGCTCGTAGTCGTCCGCGTCGAGCTCCGGCGGCAGCAGCGGGTGGATGACGTGCTCCTGCAGGTCGGGCTTCAGCAGGGTCTCGGTATCGAGCCCGGGCTGGTGCTGGCTGGAGATCAGGACGGTGCGCAGCCGCTTCGGCCGGCCGTCCTCGTAGTCGACGGTGACCTGGGTCTTGCCGTCGGGGCGGAGGTAGGGCATGACGCCGGCCTTCCGCACCTCCGACAGCCGGTGGGCCAGGCGGTGGGCCAACCAGATGGGCAGCGGCATGAGGTCGTCGGTCTCGTCGCAGGCGTAGCCGAACATCATCCCCTGGTCGCCGGCGCCCTGGGCCTCGACCGCCTCGTCCTCGTCGCTCTGGCCGGTGCGCACCTCGTAGGCGGTGGTCACGCCCTGGCTGATGTCGGGCGACTGCTCGTCGATGGCGGTGATGACCCCGCAGGTGTTGCCGTCGAAGCCGTAGGACTCCCGGTCGTAACCGATGCCGCACACCGTCTGGCGGACGATCTTGGGGATGTCGACGTAGGCGTCGGTGGTGATCTCGCCGGCGACGACCACCAGCCCGGTGGTCAGCAGGGTCTCGCAGGCCACCCGGCCCATCGGGTCCTCGGTGAGGATGGCGTCGAGGATGGCGTCGGAGACTTGGTCAGCCATCTTGTCCGGGTGGCCCTCGGTGACCGACTCCGACGTGAACGTGTACGCGCTACTCATATGCCTCCCTTGGCGGCCGCGCCCAATCCTGGCCCAGACAGGAGGTCGCTGACCAGATCGAGCACGATCCGGGCCAGGTCGCGCTTGGTGGTGAGGGGCACATCGGTCCGGCGACCGGCGGCGTCGAGGATGGTGGCGGCGTTGGTGCCGTGGCCGAAGCCGGCGCCCGGGGCGGTCACATCGTTGGCCACGATCAGGTCGAGTTGCTTGCGCCGCAGCTTGTCCTGGGCGCCGGCGAGGACGTCGCCCGTCTCCGCCGCGAACCCCACCACCACCTGACCCGGGCGCTTGCCCCGAACGAGCTCGGCCAGGATGTCGGTGGTCGGCTTCAAGACCAGGTCGGGCACTCCGTCGGCCTTGCGCAACTTGGCCTCGGCGGTGACCGTGGGCCGGAAGTCGGCCACTGCGGCGGCCATGAGGACGGCGTCGGCACCGGCAGCCCGGCCCAGGACGGCCGTTTCCATGTCCTCCGCCGTCTCGACGGCGACGACCTCGACCCCCGCCGGCGCCGGCCGGTCGGAGGCGGTCACGAGGGTCACCGTGGCGCCGCGAGCCGCAGCCTCGGCGGCCAGCGCCTCGCCCTGCTTCCCGGAGGAGCGGTTGCCCAGGAACCGCACCGGGTCGAGGGGTTCGCGGGTGCCGCCGGCGGTCACCAGCACGGTGCGGCCGGCCAGATCCTGGGGCGTCAGGATGCGGTCGACGGCGGCGAGGATGCGCTCGACGTCGGCCAGTCGCCCTGCACCGGAGTCCCCGCCGGCGAGGCGCCCGGTGCCGGGCTCGACCACGGTGACGCCCCGCCGGCGCAGAGTGGCGAGGTTGTCGACGGTGGCCGGGTGCTCCCACATCTCGGTGTGCATGGCGGGGCACACGACGACAGGGGCCCGTGTGGCCAGGAGGGTGGCCGTCAGCAGGTCGTCGGCGATGCCGGCGGCGTACTTGGCCAGCACGGTGGCGGTGGCCGGCGCCACCAGGATCACGTCGGCCGACCGGCCCAGCCGGGTGTGCGGGATGGGGTCGGCACCCGACCACAGCGAGTCGTTCACCGGCTCCGACGCCAGCGCCGACAGGGTGGCGGGCCCGAGGAACCGGGCCGCATCGGCGGTCATGACCGGGGCCACGTACCGTCCCAGCTCTACGAGCCGGCGACAGAGCTCGACGGCCTTGTACGCGGCAACGCTGCCGCACACGCCAAGCACGACGTGCTTGGCCTCCGACCGCAACGACGGCCCGCCGTAGGCGGGCCGGCTGTTCACCTCATGACCGAAGAGAATCCCGAAGGGATTTCTTCGGTCATTTCATCGCTTCCTCGGCCTCTTCGGTGCGGGTGTAGGTGATCTTGTTGGCCGCGATCTCCTCGAGGGCGATGGACAGCGGCTTGCGGGAGACCGACGCCACCTGGGGCGGCACGATGGCGCCCAGACCCTCGCCGAGCTGGCTGAAGTAGGAGTTGATCTGGCGTCCGCGCTTGGCGGCCAGGCTCACCAGGCTGAACTTCGAGTCCACCTTGTCGAGCAGGCTCTCGATCGGCGGGTGGATCATCGTGGCGCGTTCAGACATTGTTCTTCCTCACTGGCGGCGGGACTCCAGGATAGCAGCGACCTCGTCGATGGCCCGGGACAGGTCGTCGTTGACGACGATGTGATCGGCCAGCTCCCGCCCCACCCGCTCCTCCTCCGGCGCCGCCGCCAGCCGGCGGGCGATCAGGTCCTCGCGGTCGCCCCGGCCCCGCAACCGGGCCTCCTGAGCCTGGCGCGACGGGGCCTCGATGAAGACCACCACCGCCTCGGGATGCCGGGCCCGCACCTGGCTCGCACCCTGCACGTCGATCTCCAGCAGCACGTCGTGGTCCGCCGGCGCCTCGGGCCACGGGGTGCCGTAGCGGTGGTCGAAGACGTCGGCCCACTCCAAGAAGCCGCCGGCGTCGATGTGGGCGTCGAACGCCTCCCGGTCCACGAAGACGTAGGCGTCTTCGGGCTCGCCGCTGCGCCGGGGCCGTGTCGTCCACGAGCGGCTGAGCCAGAGGCCGGAAAGCCGCCGGCAGAGGGCGGAGGCGATCGACCCTTTGCCGACCCCCGACGGGCCGGCGATGACGAAGATCAGGAGTCGGCGGGGAACGCCTTGAGCAGCGAGTCACGCTGCTGGGCGCCGAGCCCCCGGACCCGCCGGGCTTCGCTGATCCCGATCTGCTCCATCATCCGCCGGGCCCGGACCTTGCCCACGCCGGGGAGGGACTCCAGCACCGTGACCACTTTCATCTTCCCGACCACTTCGTCTCGCTCGGCCTGTCCGAGCAGTTCTTTGAGTGTCGTGGAGCCCATCTTGAGCTTCTCTTTGAGCTCGGCCCGCTGGCGGCGGGCGGCAGCGGCCTTGGCGAGCGCCGCCGAGCGCTCGTCGGGCGATAGCGCGGGCGGCAGCGGCATGCCGCGCACGTTAGCGCACGCCCCCACCAGACGGCTCAGGCGCCGTTGCGCTCCAACGATTCTGCCAATGTCGCGGCTGCGGCCACCGGGTCGCGCGCCTCGGTGACGGTGCGCCCGATCACCAGGAGATCCGCACCGAAGCCGACCGCGTCGCGAGGCGTCGCCGCCCGGGCCTGGTCGTGGGACTCCGACGTCGGCATGCGGATGCCGGGGACGACCGCCAGCATGCGGGGCGCCAGCTGCTTGGCCTCGTGCACGTCCGCGGCCGGCAGGATGAGCCCACCGCAGCCGGCCTCGACGGCCGCCGCGACCCGGTGACCGAGGATGTGGGCCGGCGCGTCGGCATCGCTGGTCAGGACGGTGACGGCCAGGGCCACCGGATGCGGCAACCCCGCCCGCTCGGCCCCTTCGGCCAGTCCCTCCACGCCGGCCCGGAGCATGACGGGACCGGAGCGGGCGTGCAGTGTCAGGTAGCTGGTGCCCAGGGCGCCGATGACCCGGGCCGCCTTGCGCACCGTGGTGGGGATGTCGTGGAGCTTGAGATCGAGGAACACGTCGTATCCCAGGTCGGCGACGGCACTGACCGCGTCCGGCCCCGAGGCGCTGAAGAGCTCGAGGCCCACCTTGGCCGTGGCGAAGTACGGCTGCAGCCGCCTGGCGAGGCGGAGAGCCACCACCAGGTCGTCGACATCCAGGGCGAGTACCAGCCGGTCACGTGTCTGCACGGGCCCTCCCTACCAGATCGGCGACCCGCGCGACATCGTGACGCCGGCACCAGCGCTCCAACTCGGCCGCCACCCGCCCCGGCGCACGAGGGTCGGCGAAGGTGGCGGTGCCGACCTCCACCGCCGACGCGCCGGCCATCAACAGCTCCACCGCGTGCACGCCGGAGGCGATCCCGCCGGCGCCGACCACGGCCGCATCCGGGAAGGCCGCGCACACGTCGTACACCGCCCGTACCGCGACGGGGCGGATGGCCGGCCCCGACAGGCCGCCGCCGCCGGCGCCGAGCCGGGGCCGACCGGTGTCGACGTCGATGACCATTCCCATCACCGTGTTGATCAGTGTCAGCGCCTCCGCACCGACCTCGAGGGCGGCGCCGGCGATCTCGGTGATGTCGGTGACGTTGGGGCTGAGCTTGGCCCAGCGCGGCCGCCCGCAGCCGGCGGTGGCGGCCATCGCCTCGGCGGTGAGGACCGGCGAGTGGGCGAACATCGCCCGCCGGCTCTCGATGTTGGGGCAGCTCAGGTTCACCTCGACCGCCATCACTTCCGGCGGGGCGGCGGCCAGGGCGGCGGCGGCCTTCTCGTAGGCCTCGACGGTGAACCCCCAGATGCTCGCCACGACCCGCGCACCGGTGGCCAGCAGGGGCGGCAGCTCGTGCTCCAGCCACGCCTCCACGCCCGGGTTCTGCAGCCCGACGCTGTTGAGCATGCCGGCGTCGACCTCGGTCACCCGCGGCGACGGGTTCCCGGCCCACGGCTCCGCCGACAGCGACTTCACCACCACCGCCCCCAGCGACGCGAGATCGACGTAGCGCGCCAGCTCGGCCCCGTGGCCGGCCGTCCCCGACGCCGTCATGACCGGGCTCGGCAGCCGTACAGAGCCGATCGCCGCAGACATGTCGGTCATAGACGGAGGGTCTGTTGGCCCGCGTCGTGGTACTCCTGCAGGGACCGCACGGACAGGCCGTGGCGGGCCCAGTCGGCGATGCCGCCGGCGGCGGCGAGCGCCGCCGCCGCGGTGGTGAGGCAGGGAACGTTGTGCACGCCGGCGGCCAGGCGGATGTAGCCCCCGTCGGCCCGTGGGCCGCGGCCCCGCGGCGTGTTGACGACGAGGTCGATCTCGCCGTTGCCGATCAGGTCGACGGCGGTACGCCGGTGACCGTTCGACGGCTCACCGACCTTGTCCACCACCTCCGCCACCGGCACGCCGTTGTCGCGCAGGTAACGGGCCGTCCCCTCGGTGGCGGCAAGGGCGAAGCCCATGTCGACGAAGCGCCGGGCCGCCACCAGGCCACCGGCCTTGTCCCGGTCGGCGAGGGAGAGGAACACCGTGCCGTGCTCCGGCAGGCGGTCGCCGGCCGCGGTCTGGCTCTTGGCGAAGGCCAGGCCGAAGGTGGCGTCGATGCCCATGACCTCGCCGGTCGATCGCATCTCGGGGCCGAGCAGCGTGTCGACGTCGGGGAAACGGTTGAACGGCAGCACCGCCTCCTTCACCGACACGTGGGCACCGGGGGCCGGCGGCTTGAGCACCCCTTCGGCGCGCAGCTCGGCGAGCGTCGCCCCCACCATCACCCGCGCCGCCACCTTGGCCAGAGGCACACCGGTGGCCTTGGCCACGAACGGCACGGTCCGGCTGGCCCGGGGGTTGGCCTCGATGACGTACACGCTCCCCTGCTGGACCGCGAACTGCACGTTCAACAACCCCAGCACGCCGAGAGCCTCGGCGATGGCCCGGGTGTGGTCCTCGATCACCCCGATCGTCGCCGCGGTCAACGTCGGCGGCGGGATCACGCACGCGCTGTCGCCCGAGTGCACGCCGGCCTCCTCGACGTGCTCCATGACCGCGCCGATGAGCACCTCACCGGTGGCGTCGCGCAGGGCGTCGACGTCGACCTCGATGGCGTCCTCCAGGAACCGGTCGATGAGGACCGGACGCTCGGCCGACAGCCCGCCCTCCCGGCCGAGGGTGCCGAAGCCGGCCAGCTCCGCCATGGCCCGGGCCAGCCCTTCACCGTCGTAGACGATCTCCATGGCCCGCCCGCCGAGCACGTAGGAGGGCCGCACGAGCGCCGGATAGCCGATGCGCGACGTGATCGACAGCGCGGTCTCCAGGTCGGCGGCGGTACCGCCGTCGGGCTGGGGGATGCCCAGGCGGTGGCACAGGGCGTTCCAGCGCTCCCGGTCCTCGGCCTCGTCGATGGCCGCCGGAGGCGTGCCGAGGACCAGCTCCGGGGGGATGCGGCCGGCGAGCTTCAGGGGCGTCTGGCCGCCCAGAGAGACGATCACGCCGAGGAGTTGCTCCTTCTCCACGTCGAGCACGTTCATGACGTCCTCGTACGTGAGGGGCTCGAAGTACAGGCGGTCGCTGGTGTCGTAGTCGGTCGAAACCGTCTCCGGGTTGCAGTTGACCATCACGGTGTCGTAGCCGGCGGCGCGGAGGGCGAAGCTGGCGTGGACGCAGCAGTAGTCGAACTCGATTCCCTGGCCGATGCGGTTCGGGCCGGAGCCGAGGATGACGACGGTCCGGCGCTGCCCGCCGCGAGCCTCGTCCTCGTCCTCGTAGGTGGAGTAGTGGTAGGGCGTGTTGGCATCGAACTCGGCGCCGCACGTGTCGACGGTCTTGAACGTGGCCCGCACGCCGGCGGCCAGCCGGGCGGCCCGCACGTCCGCTTCAGGGACTCCCCACAGCCAGGCCAGCTGGGCATCGGCGAAACCGAGGCGCTTGGCCCGCCGCCAGTCCCGGCGGGCCACGCCTTGGAACCCGATGGTGGTTAACCTGGACCGTTCGGCGGTGATGAGGGAGATCTGGTCGAGGAACCAGGGGTCGACACCGGTGGCCTGGTGCAGCCGCTCGACGCTGATCCCCCGCCGCAGCGCGGCCTCGAGCTGGAAGGGGCGATCGGGCGTGGCGACGCCGGCCTGGCGTACGAGGTCGTCGTCGCTCACCGCGTCGAGAACGGCCTCGGCGGGATCGCAGTTGAGCCCCCACCTCCCGTGCTCCAGCGAACGCAATCCCTTCTGCAGCGACTCGGGGAACGTGCGGCCGATGGCCATGGCCTCCCCCACCGATTGCATCCGGGTGGTCAGCACACCGGAGGTGCCGGCGAACTTCTCGAACGCCCACCGAGGGACCTTGGTGACGACGTAGTCGATCGTGGGCTCGAAGCTCGCCGGAGTCATGCGGGTGATGTCGTTGGGAATCTCGTCGAGGGTGTACCCGACGGCCAGGCGGGCGGCGATCTTGGCGATCGGGAAGCCGGTGGCCTTCGACGCCAGGGCGCTCGACCGCGACACCCGCGGGTTCATCTCGATGACGACCAGCTCGCCGGTGGCCGGGTCGACCGCGAACTGGATGTTGGACCCGCCGGTGTCCACGCCGATGCGCCGGATGCAGGCGAAGGCCGCGTCCCGCATGCGCTGGTACTCGACGTCGGAGAGCGTCTGCGCCGGCGCCACCGTGATGGAGTCGCCGGTGTGGACGCCCATGGGGTCGAGGTTCTCGATGGAGCACACGACGACGCAGTTGTCGGCGTTGTCGCGCATGACCTCGAGCTCGTACTCCTTCCACCCGGCGATCGACTTCTCGATGAGGATCTCCGAGATGGGGCTGGCGGACAACCCGGTGGCGGCCAGCCGGCCGAGCTCCTCCTCGTCGGCGGCGATGCCCGTGCCCCGCCCGCCCATGATGAACGACGGCCGCACGATCACGGGGTAGCCGACCTCGTGGCCCACCTTCAGCGCCTCGTCGAGCTGGTAGGCGAAACCCGACGCCGGCACAGCAAGGCCGATCTCGGTCATGGCGCCCTTGAAGCGCTCCCGGTTCTCGGCGGTGTGGATGGCGTCGATCGACGCGCCGATCAGCTCGACGCCGAAGCGGTCGAGCACGCCGCGCTCGGCCAGGGTCACGGCCAGGTTGAGCGCCGTCTGGCCGCCCAGAGTGGGCAGCAGGGCGTCGGGGCGTTCCCGTTCGATGATCGCCGCCACCACGTCGGGGTCGAGCGGTTCGACGTAGGTTCGGTCGGCGAACTCCGGGTCGGTCATGATCGTCGCCGGGTTGGAGTTCACGAGGATGACGCGGTAGCCCTCGTCCCGCAGCACCCGGCATGCCTGGGTGCCCGAGTAGTCGAACTCCGACGCCTGCCCGATGATGATCGGGCCGGAGCCGATCAGCAGGATGGAGTGGATGTCAGTGCGCTTGGGCACGGCTCATGAGCTGTCGGAACTCCTCGAACAGGTAACGGGCGTCGTGGGGACCGGGGCCGGCCTCGGGGTGGTACTGCACGCTGAACGCCGGCACGTCGCGGCATCGCAGGCCTTCCACCACGCCGTCGTTGAGGTTGACGTGGGTGACGTCGGCGGAGGCCAGCGAGCCCTGCACCACCGCGTAGTTGTGGTTCTGGCTGGTGATCTCGACCGCCCCGTCGCGCAGGCGCTGGACGGGATGGTTCCCGCCGTGGTGGCCGAACGGCAGCTTGTACGTCTCGGCACCCAGCGCGGTGGCCAGCAGCTGGTGGCCGAGGCAGATCCCGAACACCGGCACCTGGCCGAGCAGCATGGCGATGTTGGTGACGGCGTAGGTCACCGCCGCCGGGTCACCGGGGCCGTTGGACAGGAACACCCCGTCGACCCGCTGGGTGAGCAGCTCCTGCGCCGGCGTCGAGGCCGGCACCACGTCGACAGTGGCGATCTCGCCGAGTTGGCGCAGGATGCTGGTCTTGATGCCGAAGTCGTAGGCGACGACGCGCAGGGGGCCGTCGCCGGTGGTGTAGCGCGCCGGCGTGGTGACGCCGGCCACGAGGTCGATCCCGTCGGTGCCGCGCTCGGCGGCCGCCGCCGCCTTGAGGGTCGCTTCGTCGGCGGTGCCGAAGGCACAGGGCATCGACCCGGCCTCGCGGATGTGGCGGGTCAGCCGGCGGGTGTCGATGCCGGTGATGCCGGGCACGCCGTGGGCGACGAGCCAGGTGTCGAGGTCGACGGTGGACCGCCAGTTCGACGGCCGGCGGGCCAGCTCGCGCACGACCACGCCGCGGCAGAAGGGGCGGGCGCTCTCGGAGTCCGCCTCGCTGATGCCGTAGTTGCCGATGTGGGGGTAGGTGAAGGCGATGACCTGGCCGGCGTAGGACGGGTCGGTGATGACCTCCTGGTAGCCCGAGAGGACGGTGTTGAACACCACCTCCCCGGTGGCGACGTCGGCGGGCGCGCCCATGGCCTCACCCTCGAAGGTCGTGCCGTCGGCGAGCACGAGGAGGGCGTCCCCCCGATCCATCTGGTGACGGTTCCTGGGGTCCCGGCCCCGCCGATCGTCACCAGTTGCGGCGAGGGGCGTCACCGCTGGGCCGAGCCGTCGATCACGACCGGCTCCCCCCGCAGCACGGTGTGGCGAAGCCGGCCGGTGAGCTTGCGGCCGGCGTAGGGCGTGTTGCGGGACCGGCTGGCCAGGGCGTCGGCGTCGACCAGCCACGTGGCCGCCGGGTCGATGACGCAGAGGTTCGCCGGGCGCCCGGGGACCACCGGCCCGCCGTGGGTGGACTCGAGGCCGGCGATGCGTGCCGGGTTCCACGACAGCAGCGCCAGCACCTGGGCGATGGGCAGGTCCAGCTCGGTCAGGGCCAGCGCCAGCGCTGTCTCCAGGCCGAGCATGCCGGGGCTGGCCTGGTCGAAGGGGACGTCCTTGTCCTCGGCGGCGTGGGGGGCGTGGTCGGTGGCGATGGCCTCGACGGTGCCGTCGGCCAGGCCCGCCTTGACCGCTTCGACGTCGGCCGGCGTCCGCAGCGGTGGATTGACCTTGAAGACGGTGTCGTAGGACGCCACCGACGCGTCGGTGAGCGTGAAGTGGTGAGGGGCGGCCTCGGCGGACACGGGGAGGCCTTCGGCCTTGGCGGCGCGCACGGCGGCCACGGAGCCGGCGGTGGAGAGGTGCAGGAAGTGGACCCGGCCGCCCGTGAGGCGCACGAGCGAGATGTCCCGGGCGACCATCAGCTCCTCGGCCTCGGCCGGCGCGCCCGGGATGCCGAGGCGGCTGGACCACTCCCCTTCGTGCATGTGGCCGCCGAGCGCCAGCTCGTCGTCCTCGCAGTGCTGGCCCAGGACCACGCCCAGGGCCGACGCGTACTCCAGCGCCCGGCGCATCAAGCGGGCGTCCTGGACGCCGGCGCCGTCGTCGGTGAAGAGGCGGACGCCGAGGTCGGCCATCTCGCCCAGCGGCGCCAGCTCCCTGCCCTTGCGTCCCTTGGTGATGGCGCCGGCCACCCGCACGTCACACGCGGCGGTGACGCCGAGCTCCAGCACCTCCCGCACCGCCGAGGCGGTGTCGACGGCGGGCTCGGTGTTGGGCATGGCCACCACCGCGGTGAACCCGCCCAGCGCCGCAGCACGGGCACCGCTCTCGACCGTCTCCGCCTCTTCACGGCCGGGCTGGCGCAGGTGGGTGTGCAGGTCGACCAGCCCGGGGGCGACGATGCAGCCGCCGGCGTCGAGCACGGTGGCGCCGGGCGGCGGGTCGATCGACGGCTCCACCGCGGCGATGGCGCCCCGCTCGACCAGGACGTCGGCCATGCGCTCACCGGTGGCGTCGACGATGCGCCCGCCCCGGATCACCACCCTGTGGTCATGCACCGCCGGGCACCTGACCGAGGAGGAGGAACAGGACGGCCATGCGCACGGCGACTCCGTTCGCCACTTGTCGGGTGATGAGCGATCGGGGCAGGTCGGCCACGTCGGCGGCGATCTCCACGCCCCGGTTCATCGGCCCGGGGTGCATGACCAGGGCGTCGTCGGGCATCAGCCGCATGCGCTTGCTGGTCAACCCGTAGCGG
>DATLHA010000016.1:0-15948 GCA_035540095.1 Acidimicrobiales bacterium
GAAGTTCAAGATGGGCACCCGCCGCTTCAGCTCGGTGACCACGCCCAAGGTCACCGCGCCGCCGACGACCAAGGCCCCCAGGCCCGCCGCCGCCCCCAAGGCCGCCGCGCCCGGCCCGGCGGTCAGCACCGCTCCTGCGGCGCCGGCGCCGGTCGTCGCCGCCGTCACCAAAGTCCCCCGGCGGGTGCCCACCCCCGCCGAGGTCCAGGGCGTGGTCACCGAGCTGAAGCGGCGGGTGCCCATCTTGAACTTCGTGACCATCGCCCCGGCCCAGATCGACCAGGCCGGCGACCAGGTCTGCTCCGCCTTCGACAACGGCCAGTCCTTCGCCCAGGTGAAGACCACCGGCCTGTCGATGATCCCGCCCACCGTCTCCGTGCCCGTCGGCACAGACGACTGGGCCGTCCGCCAAGCCGTGACCCTGTACTGCCCCGGCCACGCCAACAAGCTCGTCTGAGGAGCGCATCCGCCATGGCCATGTTGATGAGAGCCGAACCCCCCGCCACCGAGCCGGCGCTGCACCTGGTCGACCCCGGACCGGCGGCCAAGGCCACCAACGCGGTCAAGCTCTACGGTGACGCCGACACGTCGGTCCGGGCCCTCGACGGCGTGGACGTCGAGTTCCAGACGGGCCGGTTCACCGCCATCATGGGGCCGTCGGGCTCGGGCAAGTCGACCCTCCTGCACTGCCTGGCCGGCCTGGACAGCCTCACCTCGGGCTCCATCTCGATCGGCTCGACGATCCTCGGCACCCTCCGGGAGCGCCAGCTCACCCGCCTGCGCCGGGACCGGATCGGCTTCATCTTCCAGGCGTTCAACCTGCTCCCCACGCTGACCGCGGCCGAGAACATCACCCTTCCCCTGGCCCTGGCCGGCCGCAAGCCGGACCAGGCATGGTTCGACAAGGTCGTCGACGTCGTCGGCCTCCGCCAGCGCCTGCACCACCGGCCGGCGGAGCTCTCCGGTGGCCAGCAGCAGCGGGTGGCCGCCGCCCGGGCTCTCGTGTCGCGCCCCGAGATCATCCTGGCCGACGAGCCCACCGGCAACCTGGACTCCAAGGCCGGGGGCGAGCTCCTGGCCTTCATGCGCCGGGCCGTCGACGGGTTCGGCCAGACCATCGTCATGGTCACCCACGACCCCGTGGCCGCGTCCTACGCCGACCGCATCGTGTTCCTGGCCGACGGCAAGGTCGTCGACGAGATGTTCGAGCCCACCGCCGAGCGCGCCATCGACCACATGAAGCAACTGGGCGGGTAACAACCATGAAGCGGCTGCTGCGGGGAGCGCTGCACCAGGGGGTCCGGCTCTTCGGCACCGCGCTGGCGGTGGCTCTGGCCGTCACCCTCGTCTCCGGGACGTTCATCCTCACCGACACCGTCGACGGCGCCTTCCGCCGGGCCTCGGCCGATGCGGGGGGCGCCTCCGACCTCATCATCCGCTCCACCGCCCACTTCGCGGCCCAGGGGAACAGCCTGCCCGAGCGGGAGCCGGTCCCCGAGTCACTGGTGGCCAGGGTCGCCGCCATCCCCGGGGTCAAGTCGGCGTGGGCGGCCATCCAGGGCTACGCCGAGCTGATCGACAAGCAGGGCAAGGCCATCCAGGCCAAGGGCCTGCCCACGGTGGGAAGCAGCGTGACCCCCGATGTCGCCCTCGCCTCCGGGCGCCCGCCGGCGGGACCAGACGAGATCGCCATCGACATCGAGACCGCCCGCCAGCACGGTCTGGTGCTGGGCGACAAGATCAAGGTGCTGTTCTCGGGCACCACCCAGGAGTTCACCATCGGTGGCCTCCTGCAAGCCGCCGGCGACGTCGTGGCCTCCACCAAGGCCATCTTCGACTCGGTCACGGCCCAGCGGGTGCTCGGGGTGCAGGGCCAGGTCGACGCCATCCCGGTCAAGGCCGAGCCGGGCCTGAGCCCCGAAGAGCTCCGGACCCGCATCAACGCCGCCCTGCCCGACGAGTACGAGGCGGTGACGACCAAGCAGGTCGCCGCCGAGTCGGCCGAGTCGTGGACGAAGTCGGTGGCGTTCCTGCCCACCGCCCTCCTCCTGTTCGCGGCCGTGGCGCTCCTCGTCGGGGCCTTCATCATCTGCAACACCTTCTCGATCCTGGTCGGTCAGCGGGCCCGGGAGCTGGCCCTCCTCCGCTCCCTCGGCGCCAGCCGTGCCCAGCTGACCGCCTCGGTGCTGTGCGAGGCGATCGCCGTGGGCGTCGTGGGGTCCCTGGCCGGCGTGCTGGCCGGCTTCGGGGCGGCGCGGGGGCTGCTCGCCCTCTTCGGCGCCATGGGCTACGAGCTGCCGGCCACCGGTGCCGTCTTCCTGCCCAGGACCGCCGTGGTGGCGGTCATCGTCGGCGTCGCGGTGACGGTCCTCGCCGCCGTCCCGCCCGCCCGGCGGGCCACGAAGGCCGAGCCGGTAGGAGTGCTCCGGGGCACCGCCGGCGCCCGCACCGGATCCGCGGCCCGCCCCCGGCTGATCGTGGGCACCGGCTTGGGCGCCGCCGGCCTGGCCACCCTGCTCACCGGCGTGCTCGGTGGCGGGAGCCGGCCGATCGTGGCCGTCGGCCTCGGCGCGGCCGGGCTGCTCGCCGGCCTCTTCGTGCTCCTGCCTCTGGTGGCCCAGCCGGCGGCCTTCCTCCTCGGCTCGCCACTGGTGCGATTCATGGGCGAGCCCGGGTTTCTGGGCCGGGAGAACGCCATGCGCAGCCCCCGCCGGACCGCCTCCACCGCCGCCGCCCTCATGATCGGCATCGGCCTGATCGGCGTGGTCGCCATCCTCGCCGCCTCGGTCAAGGAATCAGCCAGCCGCACCGTCGACGACAGCCTACGGGCCGACTTCGTGCTGACCCCGACCGGGCTCGGCGGAGCGGTGAGCGGTGTGCCGCCGGTGGTCGTCGACCGCCTCCGCAAGACGCCGGCGCTGGCCACCGTCTCGGAGATCCGCGGCGGGCAGTGGGGCCTCGACGGCCGGACCCAGACCCTCCTGGCCGTCGACCCGAGAACGGTCACGGCCATGCACGAGGTCGACGCCGGATCGGCCGCCGCCGTGGCCCGGCTGGACGACTCCGGCGTGATCGTGCGGGACACCGTCGCCGAGCGCTACGGGTGGGCCGTCGGCGACAAGGTGCCGATGACCTTCGCCAAGACCGGCACCCGCCAGATGAAGCTGCAGGGCGTGTTCTCCTCCACCGCGGTGCGGACGGACTTCGTCATCACCCTCGGCGCCTACAAGGCCAATTACGCCCAGATCTTCGCCCTCGAGGTCGACGTGGCCCTCGCGCCCGGGGTGACCCCTGCCGCCGGCCGGGCCGCCATCGAGGAGGCACTGGCCGACTACCCGGTGGTCAAGGTCATGGACCACGCCGAGGTCCTGGCCGCCGCCGACGACCAGGTGGACCGCCTGCTGGTGCCGGTGACCGCCCTGCTCGCCCTGTCCGTGCTCATCGCCCTCCTCGGCATCGCCAACACCCTGGCCCTGTCCATCTCCGAGCGGACCCGAGAGGTCGGGCTGCTGCGGGCGCTGGGCATGGCCCGTACCCAGCTGCGGTCGATGATCCGCTCGGAGGCGGCGATCATCGCCGGCCTGGGGGGCGCCCTGGGCGTCGTCGTGGCCCTCTTCTTCGGCTGGGCGCTGGTGAGGTCGATGGGCACGCTCGGGGTGACCGAGCTGGTGTTCCCGTTCGGTCAGCTCGCCGGCCTCGCCCTCCTGGCCACGGTCGCCGGCGTGCTGGCCGCCATCCTCCCGGCCCGCAAGGCCGCGTCCCTCGAGGTCCTCAAGGCCATCAGCAGCGACCGGTAGCGCCGGCGCCGGTGCTCCCGGCACTGACCGGGTCAAATGCCCCCGCGCCGGCCGCCGCTCCGGTGACAGGCTGGGCGTCATGGCGAAACGGCGACTTCGGCTCCTGATGGCAGTGGCGATGACGGTCGCCGGCGTGTCGTGCGGAGGATCGTCCGACGACGCCGGCCCGCTCGAGGACGACATCGGCGTCGTCGCCCCGGGGCCGGACGCCTCGGACTGTCCCGTCCGCAACCACCTCGCCGCTGAGTTCAACGGGCGCACCCGGCCCGGCGTGGAGGCACCGGCCGACTACGCCTTCCTCGAGGCCCGCCAGGGTGGATGCCATCCCGTGCGGTTCAACCCCTGCGAGCCGATCCACTACGTGGTGAACGCCGCCCTGGCTCCTCCCGGGGCCATGGACGACGTGCGAGCCGCCATGCGCCTCCTCGAGGAGGCGTCCGGCCTCACCTTCGTGGACGACGGGCCGACAGACGAGCGCTACGACGTCTCCAGGCCCCGCTCCCAGCCCGAGCGCTACGGCCGGCGGTGGGCACCGGTGCTGGTCGTCTGGGACCACGGCCAGCGCCACCGGATGGACGTCACCAACCCCGCCGGCGGCATCTCCTCGCCGGTGGACGGGGTGTCGGTCACCGGCGCCCTCATCGTGAACGTCGACACGCTCGTCGACGGCCGGCCCCCCCAGAGCGGGTTCGGCCCGGGGGCGACGTGGGGTCGGGTGTTCCTGCACGAGCTCGGCCACCTCGTTGGCCTGGGCCACGTGGCCCGCTCCGACCAGATCATGTTCAGCGAGCTGGGCGTCCAGCGCGGGCGGGCCGAGTACCACGCCGGCGACCTGGCCGGCCTGCGCCTCATCGGAAGGGAGGCAGGCTGCCTGCCCACGCCGGCGCCACCGCCGGTCCGCCGGTGATCGATGCGGTCCCTCACCGGCGCGGGACGACCTCGTGCGTCGTGCGTCGTGACGAGCTGTCCATCTCCAGGCAATCCCCAGGGCTTGGGACGGGCAGCCGGATGGGTAGCGTGAGCAGGTGTCAGCTCCTGCGCGCTCGTGGGCCAAGAAGGCGGCCGTCCCCGTCGGCGCCGGCCTGGCGCTGACCTACGCCTACGGCACGGCGCGCTACCGGCGCAACGCCCGGCGGGGCTACGAACTCGACGACCCGCCCCAGCCCGGCACGGCGGCGTTCGCCCGCCTGGTCGAGGGCGCCACCGGGGCGCCGTGGCGCAGCGGCAACCGGGTGACGATCCTCCGCAACGGTGACCGGACGTTCGGTTCCATGCTGGACGCCATCGCGGCGGCCAAGTCGACGATCGACCTGTCGTCCTACATCATCTGGCCCGGAGAGGTCACCGACCGCTTCACCGAGGCCATGTGCGAGCGGGCCGAGGCCGGCGTCGAGGTCAACGTGGTGGTCGACGCCTACGGTTCGGCCAAGTGGGCCGGCCACGCCACGGTGACGGCCCTCGAGGAGGCCGGCGCCAGTGTCGTGTTCTTCCGCCCGCCGGCGTGGTACGCCCTCGACAAGCTCAACAACCGCATGCACCGCCGGCTCTTGATCGTCGACGGGACCATCGGCTTCGCCGGCGGCGTCGGCATCGCCGACGTGTGGGCCGGCGACGCCCAGGATCCGGAGCATTGGCGGGAGACCCACGTCCAGGTCGAGGGGCCGGCGGTGCGCGACATCCTGGGCGGGTTCATGGAGAACTGGGCCGAAGCGGCCCACGCGGTGATCGACGCCAAACACTTCCCCGAACTGGAGGCCTTCGACGACGGCGTGGGCCTGCAGGTCGTCCGCAGCTCACCTCGCTCGGGTGGCACGTCGACCAGCCAGCTTTTCTACGCCACCATCGCCGGCGCCCGGGAGCGGCTGTGGGTCACCACCGCCTACTTCGCACCGGACCAGGCCTTCGTCGACCTGCTCTGCGGGGCGCCGGCCCGGGGCGTCGACGTGCGCATCCTGGTCAACGGGCGCAACGTCGACAAGGAGGTGGTCCGCGAGGCCGGACAGCGCCAATACGGCCGGCTGCTGGAGGCGGGCGTGCGCATCTTCGAGTACCAGCAGACCATGCTGCACGCCAAGACGATGGTCGCCGACGGCTGGGCCAACATCGGCTCCAGCAACCTCGAGCACCGCTCCCTGGGCCTCGACGACGAGCTCATGGTCGCCTTCTCCGACCGGGGCCTGGTCGAAGAGGTCGTGCAGCACTTCCACGACGACCTGGAGGTGTCCGAGGAATACGACATCGACCGGTGGCGCCGGCGGTCCTTGTCGAAGCGAGCCAAGGAAGCGGCCGGAGACCTGTTCCGCCAGTCGTTCTAGCGTCAGTCCTCTCCGAGGTAGGCCTTGCGCACCCCCTCGTCGCGGAGGAGGTCGGCGCCGGTCCCCGACAGCACCACCCGGCCGGTCTCCAGCACGTGGCCGTGGTCGGCCAGGCCGAGCGCGGCCTGGGCGTTCTGCTCCACGAGGAGCAGGGTCGTACCACGGGATTTCAGCTCGGCCAGGGTCTGGAAGATGGTCTGCATGACGAGGGGGGACAGGCCCATCGACGGCTCGTCGAGCATGAGCAGCCGGGGCCGGCTCATCAGCGCCCGCCCAATGGCGAGCATCTGCTGCTCGCCGCCGGACAGCGTGCCCGCGGCCTGGGTCCGGCGCTGGGCCAGGACGGGGAACAGGTCATAGACCATGGCCACGTCGGCCCCGACCTCGCCGTCGTTGCGCCGGTAGGCACCGAGGTCGAGGTTCTCCCGGATCGTCATGCGGTGGAACAGCCGCCGGCCCTCGGGTGCGTGAGCCACGCCAAGGGCGACGATCTCGTGCGCCGGCAGGCGGTCGATGCGCCGGCCGTCGACGCGGACCTGGCCGGCGCTGGGCCGCTGCAGGCCCGAAAGCGTGCGCAGCGTGGTGGTCTTGCCGGCGCCGTTGCTGCCGATGAGGGCGACCACCTGGCCGGCGTCGACGTCGAAGCTGATGCCCCGCACGGCCTCGATCTGCCCGTAGGCGACGCGGAGGTCGCGCACTTCCAGCAGGGCGGCCATCAGGCCGTCGGCGCGCCGAGGTAGGCCTCGATGACCCGGGCGTCGCCCTGCACCTCCGTCGGCGTGCCCTCGACCAGCTTGCGGCCCTGGACGAGGACGGCCACCCGGTCGCACAGTCCGAAGATGAACCGCATGTCGTGCTCGATGACGGCCACGGCGACGCCCCGGTCTCGTATGCGCCGCACCAGGTCGGCCGCCGCTCGGGTCTCCGCCGCGTTCATGCCCGCCCGGGGCTCGTCCAACAGGAGCACGCCCGGTTCGCTGGCCAGGGCCCGGGCGATCTCCAGCCGGCGCTGGTCGCCGTAGGAGAGGTTGCGGGCGAGGGTGTCGGCCTGGCGCCGCAGACCGACGAACTCCAGCAGCTCGTCCGCCTTCTCCCCCGACTCCCGCTCCTCCCGCCGGAACTTCGGTCCCCGCCCGATGGCCGCCACCAGCCCCACGTGGGTGCGGCAGTGCCGGCCCACGAGCACGTTCTCGAAGACCGTCATGTGCGGGAACAGGCGGATGTTCTGGAACGTGCGGGCCACGCCGGCCTTGGTGAAGCGGTCGGGCCGCCCCGACAGCATCTGGCCCCGGAACCGGATCTCGCCGCTGGTGGGCGCCTCGAGCCCGCTCATGCAGTTGAAAAGCGTGGTCTTGCCGGCGCCGTTCGGGCCGATGACCCCGACGATGTCGCCCTCGCCCACGTCGAGGTCGACGGAGTCCACGGCCAGCAGTCCCTCGAAGCGCTTGGTGACGCCCCGCACCTCCAGCAAGCTCACGACAGGGGCCCTCCCGGCGGCGGCCCGCTGGCGCCGGCCAGTCCGGGCACCCCCTCGGGCGCCTCCGACCGCAGCTCCCGCCGCCGGCGCCGGCTGGGCACCAGGCCCTCGGGCCGGAACCGCATCACCAGGATGAGGGCGGCCCCGAACAGCAGGAGCCGCTTGTCCTGGAACGCCCGCAGCTTCTCGGGGATCACGAACAGGGCGGTGGAACCCAACAGGGCGCCCGGCACCGTACCCATCCCGCCCAGGACGACGGCCGCCACCAGGAGGATGGACTCGAGGAACGTGTAGGAGTCGGGTGACACCTGGGTCGTGACGTGGGCGTTGACGGTGCCGGCGGCGCCGGCCAGGAAGGCGCCGATGGCGAAGGCGAGGAGCTTCAACCGGATGGTGTCGATGCCGCTGGCCGCGGCGGCCAGCTCGTCCTCCCGGATGGCCACCCACGCCCGGCCGATCCGGCTGTCGTTCAGCCGGGTGAAGACGAGGATGGCTCCCGCGATCAGGACCAGCTCGACGAAGTAGTAGTTGGCGAACCCCGGAAGGGTGATGCCGAACAACTGATGGGACTCGCCGAAGTCGAAGCCGCCGAGAGCCAGATCCGGCACCCCGGAGATCCCGTTCGGCCCCCGGGTCAAGCCGTCCCAGTTGTTGGCCGTGATCCGGAAGATCTCGCCGAAACCGAGCGTCACGATGGCCAGGTAGTCGCCCCGCAACCGCAGCGTCGGGGTCCCGATCACCAGGCCGAAGACGGCGGCGATGCAGCCACCGAGGATCACCACCACCATGAACGGCAGGTGGATGTTGGTCGTGGTCAGGGCCGCGTTGGAGAACAGGGCGCCGACGTAGGCGCCGACGCCGAAGAAGGCGACGTAGCCGAGGTCGAGCAGCCCGGCCAGGCCCACCACCACGTTCAAGCCGATGGCGGCCACGGCGAACACACCGATGGAGGCGAAGACCCGGATCCAGTAGGCGTTGCCCTGCTGGGTGAACGGGAAGGCCACCGCTGCAGCCGCCCCCAGGAGCATGGCCATCCGGTGGTGGCGGGCGAACAGCACGGCAAGGGCGGAGAAGACGCCGAGGTAGTGGAGGGCCACCGAGGCGAACACCAGGAACACCAGGAAGGAGATGAACCGGCTGGACTCGGCGATCTCCAGCCCCCACACCACCGCGCCCAGCACCGACGACAGGGCCACGGCGATGGCCGCCACCTCCAGCGCCGGGTGCAGCCGGCGCCACTCCTCGGGGGCCGGCTCGCCGCCACCCCGCTCCGAGCGCCGCTCGGGATCAGCCGGCAGCCGCCACGCAGCGGCGATCAGCGCCCCGGCACCCGCAACGGCCATCCACGCCCCCCAGGCCACCGAGCCCAGCCCGCCGCCGTGGTCGGTGATGGCGACGATGTTCACGGCGACCACGGCGCCGGCCCCCGCCGCGGCGAACAGGGCCGCCCGCCGGCGGCCGCCGACCTCAAGTGCGAACAGCAGGGCGCCGGCGGCGAGGAGGAGGGCGAACAGGCGGGCGCCTCCGGGGAAGCCGGCGAGGGTCATCTTCCCCGGGAAGCCGGCGAAGGTCGCCCAGGGCGACATGCTGCCGGCGACGAGGGCGGCGGCACCGGCCACCGCCAGCGCCGGCGGCTTGATCAACCTGAGCCTCACGCCCGGGTCGCCACCCGCTCGCCCAGCAACCCGCCGGGGCGGACCACCAGCACGGCGATGAGCACGACGAAGGCCCACACGTCCTTCCAGGACGACCCGTGGGGGACGTACTGGGTGGCCATGGCCTCCACGATGCCGAGCAGGAACCCGCCCAGGACCGCACCGGTGATGTTGCCGATGCCGCCGAGCACGGCGGCGGTGAAGGCCTTCAGGCCGGAGATGAACCCGATGCGGAAGTCGATCTGGGCGAAGCGCATGCCCTGCATCACGCCGGCCACCGCGGCGAGGGCGGCACCGATGACAAAGGTGATGACGATCACCCGGTCCACGTCGATCCCCATGAGCTTGGCGCTCTCGGGATCCTGGGACGTGGCCCGCATGGCCTTGCCGGTCTTGGTCCTCTTCACGAAGACCTGCAGGCCGATCATGAGAGCGACGGCGACCACGACGACGAACACCGACACCCACGGCACGGTGACGCCGGCCACGTCGAAGGTGCCACTGGAGATCAGCTGGGGGAAGGCCTGCTGGCGCTTGCCGTCCGGGTAGAAGAGCCGCACCGCCTCCTGGAGGAAGATGGACACGCCGATGGCCGTGATCAGCGGCGCCAGCCGGGGGGCGTTCCGCAGCGGCCGGTACGCCAGCCGCTCCATGAGGACCGCCACCGCGATGGACACGATCATGGCCACGAGGAGCACCGCCGGCAAGGCGACCCACACGTTGGTCGTCATCGAGTCGGGCAGCCAGTAGCGGTACACGGTCAGCCCGCCGAAGGCACCGACCATGAAGATCTCACCGTGGGCGAAGTTGATCAGCTGGATGATCCCGTAGACCATCGTGTAGCCGAGGGCGATCAGGCCGTACGTCGCCCCCAGCACGGTGCCGTTGACGAGCTGCTGGACAAACTGTCTCAGCCCTTGAACTCCCCCGTCTTGACGGGCTTGAACTCGCCGTTCTCGACCTTGTACATGGTCAGCGTCTTGGTGACCGTGTCGCCGAAGCTGTCGAACGCCACCTTGCCGCTGGCCCCGCCGAAGTCGACCTTGCCCACGGCCTCGATCACCTTGCGGCGCACGTTG
The DNA here is from genome assembly GCA_035540095.1 of Acidimicrobiales bacterium. Lineage (GTDB taxonomy): Bacteria > Actinomycetota > Acidimicrobiia > Acidimicrobiales > AC-14 > CADCTB01. Next base: position 10,324 of record DATLHA010000016.1, read on the forward strand.
TCGTCGACGGCGCCGGCCGAACCCAGAGCGGTGGGCAGCACGTTGATGATGGCGTTGGCCGCGTCGTAGGCCAGGGCCCCGTACGGCGAGTAGGAGTCGCGGAAGTTGGCCGCCTTGTAGTCCTCGAGGAACTGCTTGGCCGAGGCCTGCTGCTCGGGCGGGGCGCCGACGGAGGTCCCGAAGTCGCCGTTCGCCGCCGGGCCGGCGGTCCTGGCGTAGGTGGGATCGACGATCCCGTCGCCGCCCATCACCGGCACCCGCATGGCCTGGGGCCCCTTGGCCTGGTTGGAGATGAGCGAGCCCTCCGGGTACTCGCCGCCGTAGAAGATCAGGTCCGGGTTCAGCGGCTTGATCTTGGAGAGGACGGCCGAGAAGTCCTTGTCACCGGGGTTGATGGTCTCGGTGGCGGCGATCCTGCCGCCCTTCTTCTCGAACTGGCCCCGGAAGGAGTCGGCGATGCCCTGGCCGTAGGCCTTCTTGTCGTGGATGATGGCGACGTTGCGGGCCCGGAGGTCGTCGTAGGCGTAGTCGGCCGCGAAACCGCCCTGCAGGGAGTCGACGGTGGCGGTGCGGAAGTAGTTCTTGTACGGACGGGTGGGGGTGGTCCTGAAGTTCTGGCCCCGGGTCAGGGTGTCGTTGGTGTTGCCGGGCGAGATCTGGACGATGTCGGCCCGGTCGAGGACGGGCGCCACCTGGAGGGCCACGCTGGAGTTGTAGGTGCCGACCACGCCGACCACGGCCGGGTCGGAGGCCAGCTTGGCCGCCGCCTGAGCACCCACGTCGGGCTTGGCCGCGTCGTCCTCGGCGGCCAGTTCGATGCGCCAACCGGGGACCTTGTTCTTCTCGTTGGCTTGCCGGATGGCCAGCTCGACCGAGTTCCTGATGCCCGTGCCGGTGGCCGTGAGGTCGCCGGAGAGCGGGGCGATCACGCCGATCTTGACCACCTTGGTGCCCTGCGACGCTCCCCCGCCCGTCTCCTCCTCGTCGCCGCCCCCACACGCGGCGGCCAGTAGCAGCGGGAGGGCCACCATGGCCGGCCACCGCCAGCGACGCCTCGCACTTCCGGGCATGCCCAACCTCCTTGCAGCAGTTCCCCTGGGACGCCAACTCTCCCACGCCCCGGTGGCCTACTGCAGGGATCCTGATGGCCCCCAGCGGTCGAATGTGCTGACCGTTTCGACGTGGAAGGTGTGCGGGAACGCATCGACCAGGGCGACCGACGCCAGCCGGTAGCCGGCCCGGTCAAGGAGCACGGTGTCGCGCGCCAGCGAGGCGGGGTCGCAGCTGACCAGGACGACCCGTGCAGGGCCGGCGGCGGCCACCGCGCCGGCGCCGGGGCGACCCAGGCCGGAGCGCGACGGGTCGGCGACGACCACGTCGGCCGGGGTCGATCGCCAGCGGCCGACCTCGCACCCGATCACGGCGGCGTGGAGGTCCCCCAGGTTGACCCGGGCGTCGGCGACCGCGGCCCGGTCGCTCTCGACCGCGACCACCGTGGCCCGCCGGCGGGCGCCGATGGTCGAGGCGAAGAGGCCGACGCCGGCGTAGAGGTCGACGAGGACCCCTCCCTCGGCCAGGGCGTCCCCGACGGCGGCGTCGACGGCGGTGACCAGCGCCTCGGCCACCACCGGGCCGGCCTGGAAGAAGGAGCCGGCCGAGACGCGGAAGCGCCGGCCCCCGACCTCCTCGTGCACGAAGGCCGGCCGGCGGTCGCTTTCCTGGACGACGGCGACGCCTTCGGGCACCTGCACCCGATCGGCGGCACGGTCCACGACGACCAGCCGTTCTCGCGTCGCCACCGACACCCGGAGCAGCACCTCGCCGGCGCCGAGGTAACGGCCGGCGACGATCAGCTCCTCGAGGAGGGGGTGGGCGGCGAGGCAGGCGTCGGTTTCCACCGCGCCCGAGCCGGCGCGGGGCCGGTGGCCGGCACGACCGGTGGCGGGCGACACCGCCAGCCGGGCGGTCGTGCGCTGCGCCGGCCCGTCGAGGGGCACCGCCGCCGGTGCCGGCGGTGCGGCCAGCTTGGCGATCCGGCGCAGGGCGTCGACGACGATCTCGGCCTTGAGGCGGGTCTGGGCGGCGGGCGACACGTGCTGCCAGGTGCAGCCCCCGCAGCCGGCGGCCAGCGCGGCGCAGGGTGGAGCGACCCGGTCGGGCGAGGGCTCCAGCACCTCCACAGTCACCGCCCTGGCGAAGTCCTTGCGGGCCTCGGTGACCCGGGCCCGCACCCGCTCGCCCGGCAACGCCCCCTCGACGAACACCACCCGGCCGTCGGCGTCGCGCCCGAGCGCCGCCCCGCCGGCGGCCATCGTCGCCGGCTCCAGGACCAGCTCGGTCACGTCTTCCTGGCGCGGCTGGGGGCCACCCGGGGCGGCTCCCCGGGCATCTTGGGGTAGACGGGCGGCCACGGCGCGTCGGGCAGGCCGGCGGCCTGGTCCCGCCGGTGCAGGTCCAGCACCGGCTCCAGTGACTGTGGCTCGGCGTCCATGGGCGACCACGGGTCACCCGTCCCGGCGACCCGGGCGGGGACGGTGGCCATGGTGAGGGCGTCGATGTCGATGGCTTCCAGCTCGTCCCACCCGAAGGGCGTCGACACCTGGGCGCCGGCCCGGGCCCGCACGCACCAGGCGCCGAAGATCGTCTTGTGAGGGGCGTTCTGGTTGAAGTCGACGAACACCCTGGTGCCGCGCTCCTCCTTCCACCATGCCGCGGTGATCAGCTCGGGCCGGCGCCGCTCCAGCTCCCGGGCCACGGCCACCGCCGCCGCTCGCACCTCGTAGGAGGTCCACCGCGGCTGGAGGCGCACGTAGACGTGGATGCCCCGGTTGCCCGTGGTCTTGGGCAGGGCCAGCACGCCGAGCTCCTCGAACAGGGTGCGCACCTCGACCGCCGCCTCCTGCACCATCGGGAACGTCACGCCCGGCGTGGGGTCGAGGTCGATGCGCAGCTCGTCGGCGTGCTCCAGGTCCGCCGCACGGGTGGGCCACACGTGGAAGCCGAGGCAGGCCAGGTTCACGGCCCAGAACACATGGGCCAGGTCGGCGACCACAAGGGCGTTGGACGTGGTGCCGTTCGGCGTGCTGACCACCGCGGTCTGCAGCCACTCCGGGCGCGACTCGGGGACGCGCTTCTGGAAGAACGACTGCTTGCCCGCTCCGTTCGGGAAGCGCTGCAGCAGCACGGGCCGGCCTCCGATGGCGGCCAGCAGCGGTCCGGCCACCGCCTGGTAGTAGCGGGCCAGGTCCAGCTTGGTCTCGCCCCGCTCGGCGAAGAACACCTTGTCGGGGTGGGTGATCGTGACCTGGTGGCCGGCGGCCTCCAGCACCACGCCGTCATCGGCCATGGAGTCGACGGTACCCCCCTAGCCTGGCCCCATGAAGACCGCCGTGGACGAGATCGCCGAGGGCATCTATCGCATCGCCAGCTACCTGCCGGACGCGTCACCGGGAGAGGGCCTCACCTTCAACCAGTTCCTGATCGACGCCGAGGACCCTTTCCTGTTCCACACCGGTCCCCGCCTGATGTTCCCGGAGATCGAGGAGGCCGCGGCCCGGATCATGAACCTCGACCGCATCCGGTGGATCTCCTTCGGCCACTTCGAGTCCGACGAGTGCGGCTCGATGAACCGCTGGCTGGCCGCCGCACCCGACGCCACCCTCATCGTCGGACAGGTGACGGCCCAGGTCTCGGTGGCCGACCTGGCCGACCGCACGCCCCAGGAGTGGCCCGACGGCGAGCTGCTCGACCTGGGCGGCAAACGGGTGCGCCGCATCGACACCCCGCACGTCCTCCACGGCTGGGACGCCGGCCTGGTGTTCGAGGAGGCCACCGGCACCCTCCTGTGCGGTGACCTGTTCACCCACACCGGCGGCGGCCCCCCTGTCACCGAGGACGACGTGGTCGAGCGGGCCTTCGCCGCCGAGGAGCTCTTCAAGGGCCAGACCGCCCTCGACCCGACGACGCTCGCCATCATGCACGGCAGCGCCTTCGCCGGCGACTGCCAGGAGGCCCTGCAGGCCCTCGCCGACGGCTACGAGGAGCGCCTACTGAACGCCATGCCGTAACCCCCCTGCGTTCTGGTTGCACCTACCCGCGTATATGACGGGTAGGTGCAACCAGAACGGGAGTGTGCGGAGCCGTCGCGGACCGCCAGGGTCGCCGGCGGGCCTTTGTGCGATTGCCTCGCCCGAGCAACCTCTGGTTGCGACGGGCGAATTCGTATGTCGCCGGCCGGCAGGAGAACCTGCCAGGGTGTGCCCGCCGGCCGGCGACACACAACCTTCCTGTCGGTGCCCCTACTCGAGGGTGCAGCCGCAGGAGTTGATCTCCCGGCTGATGATCCCCTTGCCGGTATCCATGTGGGTCGTGCAGGGCATGCACGGGTCGAAGCTGCGGATGGCCCGCAGGACATCGATGCCCTTGATCTGGTCGTCGGGAACCGACTCCAGGATGGGGGTGTCGACGATGGCCTGCTCGTAGGGGCCGAGGCCACCGAAGGGGTCGGTGGGTGCCGCGTTGAGGGTGGACGGCGTGGTGATCTGGTAGTTGACCAGCTTGCCCTTGTCGATGATCTCGTGGTGGAGCAGCCAGCCCCGGCCCGCCTCCCAGAAGCCGACCGAGATGCGCTCGTCGCGAGGGATCTTGAACGGCGTGTGCACCCGGGTCTCACCCATGCGCCAGTACTCGAAGGCCTGGAGGAGGCAGTTCATGCCGATGGTGGCGGTGAAGGCCATGGAGTAGGCCCGGGCCCGGTTGCGCTCCAGGGCGCACAGGGTCCGCGGCAGCGGCCAGAACAGCTCCGTCTCCGGCAGGGCGTGGCGGGGTATCAGCATGCGAATGCCGTCACCCGTCGGCTCGCAGAAGGGATTCTCGGTGTAGTCCCCCCGCAGGGCGGTACCCCACAGCTGGCCGTAGGCCCCGGTCTCGATGACCTGGCGGTCCCACCGCGGCGCGGTGTCCCAGGTGTAGCGCTCCTTGAAGTTCGTGCCCGTGGGCTTGGGCAGCGTGGTCTTGTTCCACGGGTGGTACGGCGACAGGGGGTTGCCCAGCGGGTCGGTCATGTACCGCTGGGGGCCGGTCTTGGTCCAGTCGTCGTAGAAGGAGTGCTCGATGAACTCCTCGAAGCCGATGTTGATGTCGGTCAGCTTGGTGGTGACGAGCTTGCCCTCGAGGATGATGGCCGGCGACGCCCACCGCTTGTCGCCCCACGAGTTGCAGTTGGCATAGGTGGCGTCGTAGTACTGCGAGTTGTCCCAAATGCCGGGCTGGGCCAGGTTGGTCGGGCGGGCGCCCACTTGCTCGTAGGCCGGGTTGGCGTCGAGGAAGAAGTCGCACAGGTCGTCCCAGATGCGGCAAATGACCTTGCACCAGTCGAGGATCTTCCCGAGCTGTCCGTAGTACTCGTTGAACGTCGACGTCGTCACCGTGGTCGACATGCCGCCGGGCACGATCGTGCTCGGGTGCGGGTACTTCCCGAACATGAGCATGCACATGATCCGCCCCACCCGGGTCCACTCGAGGGCCTCGAGGTAGATCTTCCCGGTCAGGGGGTTCAGGGCATCCATGATGTCCTTGATCGTGGTGTAGCCGTGGATGTCGCCGTGGGGCGCCATCGTCTTCTCG
>DATLHA010000017.1:0-21860 GCA_035540095.1 Acidimicrobiales bacterium
ACGACGAGTTCTGATCCAGCATCACCTCGACGACTGCCCGCCGTGCTTCGAGGCCTACGACTTCGAGGCCGAGCTGCGGATCGTCGTCCGCCAGAAGTGCCGGGACCACGTGCCCGAGAGCCTGGTGGAGCGGGTGGCCCGTGCGCTGCGAGAAGAGACGGCCAGCGCGGAATAACCGACCCCTCCGGGCCGGTTGGTTGGTGCATGTCCGAAGGATCTGTCGCAGGGCACCCGATTGCGGGGAACGACCGGCCGTCGAAGGCGTACAAGGCCGGCCGCACGTGTCGTGAAACGGGTTGCGCAACCATTCTCTCCATCTACAACGACGGGGCTTTCTGTGCGCAGCACGCCCCGATGGTGGTCCCCCGGGTCCGAGGCAAGAAGATCGCCTGACCGGCGCCCCGCCCACGTCGCCTCGGCGACGTTCTCGCCGATCCGGCGGGACACCAGGCGCCACTGCGCCCCGCCCTCGGACCGCCGGCTCCCCCCGCCGGCGGTTTGTTCGCGTCTCCGGCGGTAACTTGTCGGCTCGGCTCTGTCAGCGGCGACACGCGGGGGTGGAGGCATGGTCAAGGTTGGGGCTCGGTGCCTGACGCGTACCGGCGCGGTCTTGATGGGGGCGCTCCTGCTGCTGGGTGGTTGCGCCAGGACGCCGGTAGAGAGGTCACGAGCCGTCCCGCTCCCGCCCCCCGCCTCTGACGCCGCGCTGGCCACTCCGGTGGGTGCCGACCTCGACGACATCCCGGTCTCGTTCGTGGCCAACCGCGGTCGCTGGGACGCACGGGCCTCGTGGGTGGCCGCGGGCCGGGAGGCCACTGCGTACTTCGTGGACGGCGGCGTGCGCTGGGCCCTTCCCGGCTGGGCCCTCGACCAGGTCCTGGTCGGCGCCCGGCCGGCGCCGCCCGTCGCCTCGGTGGCTGCGCCCGGCGTCGTGAGCTACTTCGGCGAGCGGGCTGCAGGGGGCCTGCCCACCGCCACCGAGCTGACCCTGGAACGGGCCTGGCCCGGCGTCGACGTCACCTGGTCCGGCGCCGGCGGCCACATCGAGGCCACCTACCACCTGGCCGCCGGCGCCGACCCGGCCCAGGTGCGGGTGGCCTGGCAAGGCGCGGAGTCCGTGGCCCTCGCCTCAGAAGGCCGCCTGGCCGTCACCACCCCCGTCCGCACCTTCGAGGAGGATGCCCCCAAGGCCTTCCAGGACGTCGACGGCCGGCGCGTGCCCGTCGAGGTGGCCTACGAGCTGCACGGCCCGACCACGTACGGGTTCCGCCTCGGCACCTACGAACCCAGCCGGCCCCTCGTCATCGACCCCGCCGTCCTGCTCTACGCCAGCTTCCTGGGCGGCGCCGGCGGCGACGCCGCCTACGACGTCGCCGTCGACGCGACCGGCAACACCTACGTCGCCGGCTCCACCACCTCGACCGCCACCAGCTTCCCGGAGACGCCCGGGGCGTTCCAGGTGGCCAACAGTGGCGACACCGACGCCTTCGTGGCCAAGGTGAACCCCACCGGCTCAGCGCTGCTGTACGCCAGCTTCCTCGGCGGTACCGACATCGAGGTCGCCCGCGGCATCGCGGTCGACGGAGCGGGCAACGCCGTCGTGACCGGGTACACGCACTCCACCAACTTCCCCACGGCCGACGCGGTCCAAGCCGCCGCCGGCGGGCTCGCCGACGCCTTCGTGACCAAGCTGAACCCCTCCGGCTCGGCGCTGCTCTCCTCCACGTACCTGGGCGGCGCCGGCACGGACGTCGGCCACGGCATCGCCCTCGACGCCGCCGGGAACGCCTACGTCACCGGCTACACGGTTTCGGCCGACTTCCCCACCGCCAACGCCCTCCAGGCCACGGCGGCCGGAAGCCACGAAGCGTTCGTCACCAAGCTCAACGCCGCCGGCTCTGCCCTGGTCTACTCCACCTACCTCGGGGGGACGGGCGCCGACGTCGCCAACGCCGTGGCCGTCGACGGAGCGGGCAACGCCTACATCGTGGGCCAGACCCAGTCGGTCGACTTCCCGACGGCCAACGCCCTCCAGGCGGTGTCGTCGACCAGCACCGATGCCTTCGTCACCAAGCTCGACGCCGCCGGCTCGGCGCTGGTGTACTCGACCTATCTCGGCGGCGCCGCCCATGACGGTGCCGAGGGCGTCGCCGTGGATCCGGCGGGGAACGCCTACGTCACGGGGATCACCCTGTCCGCCAACTTCCCCACCGCCAACGCCCTCCAGGCTTCCTATGCCGGCAACGGCGACGCCTTCGCCGCCAAGCTGAACCCCGCCGGCTCCGGGTTCGTCTACTCGACCTTCCTCGGGGGCAGCGCCATCGACGGCGGGAGCGACATCGCCGTGGACGCCGCGGGGAACGCCTCTGTTACCGGCAACACCAACTCCACCGACTTCCCGACGGCGAACGCCTTCCAGCCGACCCACGGCGGCGGCATCGACGCCTTCGTCACCAAGCTCGACGTGACCGGCTCGGCCCTGGTCCACAGCACCTACCTGGGCGGCGACGCCGGCGACGCCGGCACGGGCATCGCCTTGGACGGAGCCGCCCACGCCTACGTGTCCGGCTACACTTTCTCCGGCGCCGCCACCTTCCCGGAGACCCCTGGCGTGTTCCAGCCCGCGTTCGCCGGCGGCCCCGGAGACGCCTTCGTGGCCAAGATCGCCGACCAGGCCGTGCTGGCCACCCCCACCCTCTCGACCCAGGCCTCGGCCGGCGGCCTCCTCGGCACGGCCGTGCGCGACGTGGCCATGGTGGCCGGCGGCGACAACCCCGGCGGCAGCGTCACCTTCCGCCTGTTCAGCGACGCAACGTGCACCACCGAGGTGTTCACCTCCACCAACCCGCTGGCCGGCGCCACGGCCACGTCCGGCGACTTCGTCCCCACGGCGCCCGGCACGTACCGATGGACCGCGGTCTACAGCGGAGACCCCAACAACAACCCGGCCACCTCCCCCTGCAACGCCCCCAACGAGTCGGTGGTGATCACGCCGTTCCAGGCCCCGCCCTTCACCCGCACCCTCACCGGCGACGTCCTCGGCCCCGTCACCGTCGCCGCCGGCGAGAGCGTGCTGATCACCGGCGCCCGGGTGGTGGGACCGGTCACCGTCGACCCCGGCGGCGCCCTGACCGTCGTGAACTCCCAGATCAGCCGGGGCGTCGTCGCCATCTCGCCGAGCTTCTTCAGCATGTGCGGCACCCAGGTGTCGGGGCCGGCGCCGGCCACCGCCCTGAGCGTCACCGGCGCCGCCGTTCCCGTGCGGGTGGGCGACCCGGCCAGCGGGTGTGCCGGCAACCGCTTCGCCGGCCAGGTCGTCCTCAGCGGCAATGCGGCGGTGACCTTCGGCGCCAACACCGTCTCCCACGACGCCACGCTGGAGAACAACGGGCCCGGCCTCACCATCGTCAAGGCCAACACCGTCTTCGGCACCCTGGGCTGCGCCGGCAACAACCCGGTCCCCACCGACGTCGGCCAGGCGAACACCGCCGGCGCCAAGGCCGGCCAGTGCGCGGCGATATAGAGGGGCGCCGGCTACAGGCTGACCCACGCCGGCCGGTACAGTCGCCGGCATGGAGCTTCTTCTCGCCGCGGCCAAGCCGTGGGCCTACTGGATCGCCCCGATGCTGCTGGCGGCGACGGTCCTGGCGGTGCTGGGGTACATCCTGATGTACGTGTTCAAGGTCGTGGCCGCCAAGTACCCGAAGACCTGATGACCGGCCCGGAAGGTCGGTCGAGCGGCACCGACGCCATCGCCTGGGACACTGCGGAGCGCATCGCCATCCGCGTCGCCGGGCGGGAGCCGCTGGCCGAGTCCTACCACTACGCCTCGCTGGAGCCCGACTTCCGCGAGTTCACCGCCGAGGCCGAGGCCCTGGTGGAGGCCGAGACCGGGCTGAAGTCCCTGGCCGGTCCGGCCCGCGCCCGGGTCACCGACCGGGCGGGCTGGATCCGCGCCAACCTGGCGTCGTTCCAGCGCCTGCTGCGGCCCCTCACCGACCGGCTCGGCGAGCGGATGGGTGCCACCAAGGTGGCCCCCCTCGGCCGCCAGGTGGCCGGCGCAGAGGTGGGCGCCATGTTGGGTTGGATGTCGACCCGGGTCCTCGGTCAGTACGACATGTTGGTCATCGAGACCGAGAACCCCGAGGACCAGGACATCGTCTACTACGTCGGTCCCAACGTCCTGGCTCTGGAGAAGCGCTACGGCTTCCCGCCCCGGGAGTTCCGGCTGTGGCTGGCCCTCCACGAGGTCACCCACCGCATGCAGTTCACCGGCGTCCCGTGGCTGCGGCCCTACTTCCTGTCCCTGGTCGACGACACCCTGGGCTCCTTCGACCCCGACCCGAAGAAGATGGTGGAGTCGCTGAAGCGGGCCGTCGCCCAGGCCCGCGCCGGCCACAACCCGCTCGACGAAGGCGGCATCGTGACCATCCTGGCCACGCCCGACCAGCAGCGGACCATCCAGCGCATCGGCGGCCTCATGAGCGTGCTCGAGGGCCACGGTGACCTGATCATGGACAGGGCCGCCACCGACCGGGTGCCCAGCGCCGAGCGCTTCAGCACCGTCCTCCACGACCGGCGCCAGGCCAAGGGTGCGGCCAAGGTCCTCCAGAAGCTGGTGGGCCTGGAGGCCAAGCTCAAGCAGTACCAGGAAGGGGAGCGGTTCCTGGAGACCGTCGAGGAGGCCGGCGGCGAGAACATCGAGATCCTGTGGCGCGGTCCGGAGTACCTGCCCGACCTTGCCGAGATCCGCGACCCGCAGCGCTGGCTCGCCCGAGTCTCCGAGGCCACCGCCCAGACGGCGTGACCGGCCCGGGAGGCCGGCCCGGCGACGGTTCACGGGCCCTTCGGACCATGATCCCCGGGCTCCTCGCCCGCTGCACGTTCCCGCCTCCCGGCACCGCGGTGACCTGCGCCGTCTCCGGTGGCGCCGACTCCTTGGCCCTGCTGGTGCTGGCCGTGGCCGCCGGCTGCCAGGTCACCGCCGTCCACGTCGACCACGGCCTGCGTCCCGGCTCCGCCGCCGAGGCCGACGTCGTGCGCGCCGCCGCCGCCGGCCTCGGTGCCGCCTTCCGGGCCGAGAAGGTCGACGTCGGCCCCGGCCCCAACCTCGAGGCCCGAGCCCGGGCCGCCCGCTACGCCGTGCTGCCCGCCGGCGTCCTCACCGGACACTCCGCCGATGACCAGGCCGAGACCGTCCTCCTGAACCTGCTGCGGGGCGCGGGCCTCGACGGCCTCGCCGGCATGCGGCCGGAGGGTCACCCCCTCCTGGGGCTGCGCCGGCACGAGACCGAGGCCGTGTGCAAGGCCGCCGGCCTCCGGCCCGTGAGCGACCCCTCCAACACCGATCCGGCCCACCGCCGCAACCGCGTCCGCCACGAGCTCCTGCCGCTGATGAACGACATCGCTCAGCGCGACGTCGTGCCCGTGCTGGCCCGACAGGCCGCCCTCCTCCGTGACGAGGCCGGCGCCCTGGACACCGACCTGGACCCCACCGACGCCCACGCCCTCGCCGCCGCACCGCCGGCGCTGGCCCGCCGCGCCCTCCGGCGCTGGCTGGCCGAGGGCCAGGACCACCCCCCGGACGCGGCCACCGTCGAGCGGGTCCTGGCCGTCGCCCGCAACCAGGCCAAGGCGGCCGACGTGGGCGCCGGCCGCAGGGTCGCCCGCACGAGGAACGTCCTCCGGCTGGAGCACTAACGTCGGCGCTCGTGGCCGCCCTTCCTCCCGCTCACGGGGCCGCTCGGGCCCTGGACGACCCCCACCTGGGCGAGGTGGTGGTCGGGGAGACGGAGCTGAAGGAGCGCATCGCCGCCCTCGGCCGCCAGATCACCGAGGACTACGCCGGCCGGGCGCCCCTCCTCGTCGGCGTGCTCAAGGGCGCCTTCGTCTTCATGAGTGACCTGGCCCGAGCCATCGACCTCCCCGTCGAGTTCGACTTCATGGCCGTGTCCTCCTACGGCAGCGCCACCAAGACGTCGGGCGTGGTCCGTATCGTCAAGGACCTCGACCTCGACCTGTCCGGCCGCCATGTGATCCTGGTCGAGGACATCGTCGACAGCGGCCTCACCCTGTCCTATCTGCGCAAGAACCTGAAGGCCCGCAACCCGGCGAGCCTCGAGGTCTGCGCCCTGCTGGTCAGGGAGGGGCGCCAGAAGCGGTCGCCGGCGCTGAAATACGTGGGCTTCACCATCCCGCCGGCGTTCGTGATCGGCTACGGCCTCGACGTCGCCGAGCGTTACCGCAACCTGCCGTACGTCTGCATCTGGGGCGGCGAGGATTCCTGACCGGCGCCCCGGGGCACGGACGTCTCGGCGAGCGGGCACACTAGGGGAGTGAAGAACCGGTTACCGAAGGTGTTCAAGAGCGCGCCCTTCTGGGTGGTGGTGGGGCTGGTGGCCGTGCTGGTCCTCGGTGGGGTGCTCCGAGGCGACGGCGATCGGAAGAAGCTCCGCCTCGACGAGTTCGAGACCCTGGTGGCCGACGGCCAGGTCAAGACGGCCACCATCGCCGACCGCGACGCCGCCATCGAAGGCGAGCTGGCCAGTGGCGACAAGTACCGGGTCAACTACGTCCGCGACGACGCCGAGAAGGCGGTCGACATCCTCCGCCAGGGCAACGTCGAGATCAAGGTCGACCACCAGCGCGACCCGGTCTGGTGGACGATCGTCCAGACGTTCCTGCCCTTCGTCCTGCTGATCGGCGTCTTCCTCTTCGTGATGAACGCCATGCAGGGTGGCGGGAGCCGGGTCATGCAGTTCGGCAAGGCCAAGGCCAAGCAGGTGAACAAGGACCAGCCCAAGGTCACCTTCGCCGATGTGGCCGGCGCCGACGAGGCGGTCGAGGAGCTGCAGGAGATCAAGGAGTTCCTGGAGGCGCCGGCGAAGTTCCTGGCCATGGGGGCCAAGATCCCCAAGGGCGTGCTGCTGTTCGGGCCGCCGGGCACGGGCAAGACCTTGCTGGCCCGGGCCGTCGCCGGCGAGGCGGGGGCGCCGTTCTTCTCCATCTCCGGCTCCGACTTCGTCGAGATGTTCGTGGGCGTCGGGGCCAGCCGGGTGCGCGACCTGTTCGAGCAGGCCAAGCAGTCGGCGCCGGCCATCATCTTCGTCGACGAGATCGACGCCGTCGGCCGCCACCGCGGGGCCGGCCTGGGCGGCGGCCACGACGAGCGGGAGCAGACCCTCAACCAGCTCCTCGTCGAGATGGACGGCTTCGACACCAAGTCGGGCGTCATCCTCATCGCCGCCACCAACCGTCCCGACATCCTCGACCCCGCCTTGCTGCGGCCCGGCCGCTTCGACCGCCAGATCGTCGTCGACCGCCCCGACCTCGAGGGCCGCAAGGCCATCCTGAACGTCCACGCCAAGAACAAGCCGCTGGCCAAGGGGGTCGACGTCGACATCCTGGCCCGCCGCACCCCGGGCTTCACCGGCGCCGACCTGGCCAACCTCATGAACGAGGCCGCCCTCCTCACCGCCCGTCGTGGGTTCGAGGAGATCGGCATGCCGCAACTGGAGGACGCGATCGACCGGGTCATCGCCGGCCCCGAGCGCAAGTCCCGCCTCATGTCCGAGGCTGACAAGCGGGTCATCGCCTACCACGAGGGTGGCCACGCCCTGGTCGGCCACGCCCTGCCCGACGCCGACCCCATCCACAAGATCTCGATCATCGCCCGGGGCCGGGCCCTGGGCTGGACCCTCGCCCTCCCCACCGAGGACAAGTACCTGACCTCCCGGGCCGCCCTGCGCGACCAGCTGGCCATGCTGCTGGGCGGGCGCACGGCCGAGGAGCTGATCTTCGAGGACCCGACCACCGGGGCGGCCAACGACATCGAGCGGGCCACCCAGATCGCCCGGGCCATGGTCACCGAGTACGGCATGAGCGACGAGATCGGTCCCCAGCAGCTGGGCCAGAAGAACGGCGAGGTCTTCCTGGGCCGGGAGATCGGCCACCAGGCGAACTACTCCGAGCAGGTGGCCGCCAACATCGACGCCGAGATCCGCCGGCTCATCGACGCCGCCCACGCCGAGGCGGCCGAGATCATCACCGAGCACCGCGCCGTGCTCGACCGCCTGGCCGACGCCCTCATCGAGAAGGAGACCCTCGACACCCCCGAGGTCATGGCCATCCTGGGCGACGTCCCCAAGCGCCCCCGCCGGCCGGCGACGTCCCCCTCCGCCATCGCCGCCCCCCGCCGTATCCGCCCGTTCGGATCGTCGAACTAGCGGTGGCGACGGCTGAGGCGCGATCTCGCCCGCCGGCCCTGCGCGCCTCGACGGCCTTCGGCGCGGTGGGACTCTTCTTCCTCATCATCGGTTTCGTCACCGGCCGGACGCCGATCCTGGTCATCGCCATCATCGCCGGCGTCTCGTCGCTGGTCTGCGCCCTGATCTGGCGGGCCCAGCTCATCGAGGCGTGGCGCAAGGAGCACGGCCGCCCGACCCGGGACTGGTGACGAGCCGAAGGGCGAGCCATTGAGCATCGACAAGGAGCGCATCGCCCGCGCCGTCCGGGAGATCCTCGAGGCGATCGGCGAGGACCCCGACCGGGAGGGGCTCGTGCGCACGCCGGCGCGGGTGGCGGAGATGTACGAAGAGATCTTCGCCGGCCTGGCCGACGACCCCGCCGATCACCTTGCCGTCACCTTCGCCGCTGACCACGACGAGATGATCATGGTCAGGGACATCCCGCTGTACTCGATGTGCGAGCACCACTTGATCCCGTTCCTGGGGCGGGCCCACGTGGCCTACATCCCCAACACCGACGGCCGCATCGCCGGCCTGTCCAAGGTTCCCCGCCTGGTCGATTGCTTCGCCCGCCGGCCTCAGGTGCAGGAGCGGCTGACGTCCCAGATCGCCGACGAGCTGGTCGAGCGGGTGGCCCCCAGGGGCGCCCTGGTCGTGATCGAGGCCGAGCACCTGTGCATGTCCATGCGAGGCGTCCGCAAGCCCGGCAGCACCACGGTGACTTCGGCGGTCCGGGGCGCCTTCCGGGACAAGGCCGCCACCCGGGCCGAGGCCATGGCGTTCATCCATGGCAGGCGGTAGCGACTCAGGCCGCCGCCCCGTTCCTTGTCGGCCGGTGCGCCCCTGAGGCAGGTCATCCGACAAAGAGCGGTGGGCCGCCGCCGCACTACTCTCTGTCTCCGATGAGGCCGTTGGTCATGGGCGTGCTGAACGTCACGCCTGATTCCTTCTCCGACGGCGGCCTCTGGCTCGACGCCGGCGGGGCCGTCGCCCACGGCCTGCGCATGGTGGAGGAGGGCGCCCACGTGATCGACGTGGGCGGCGAGAGCACCCGCCCGGGCGCCGACCCCGTCGACGCCGAGGAAGAGCTGCGCCGGGTCCTGCCCGTCATCGAGGCCCTTGCGCCCCACACCAGGGTGTCGATCGACACCCGCAAGGCCGAGGTGGCCGAAGCCGCCCTCGCCGCCGGCGCCAGCCTTCTCAACGATGTGTCCGCCTCGCTGGCTCCGGTGGCCAAGGCCGCCGGCGCCGGCTGGGTGGCCATGCACATGCAGGGCGAGCCCCGCACCATGCAGCAGGACCCCACCTACGACGACGTGGTGGCCGACGTCCGCGCCTTCCTGGTGGAACGGGCCCAGTCCGCCGGCGTGGACGAGGTCTGGATCGACCCGGGAATCGGGTTCGGCAAGACCATGGAGCACAACCTGACCCTGCTGTCCCACCTCGACGCCCTGGTCGGCACCGGCTACCCGGTGGTGGTGGGGACCAGCCGCAAGTCCTTCCTCGGCCGCCTGACCGGAGGCGCCCCGGCCGCCGACCGGGTCGAAGCCTCGGTGGCCACCGCGGCCTGGGCCATGTCACGAGGAGCGGCGATGGTCAGGGTCCACGACGTCGCCCCCACGGTCGCGGCGGCGCGACTGCTCGAGGGCCGGAGCGGCCCCTCGAGCGGGGTGGCATGAAAGGCAAGTGGGCCAGCGGGATCGCCCCCCGCAACTTCGCCTGGATCATCAAGGACCGCTTGGCCATCAGCGAGCGGCCAGGGGGCTACGCCCGCTCCCACCGGCCGGTCCGCCGGCAGGAGGAGATCATCTGGATCCGGGAGCAGGGCTTCGCCAGGGTGATCTCCCTGCTCACCTCGCCCCACAACCTCCACGCCTACGACGAGCTGGGCGTGGCGTGGGAGCACATCCCCCTGCCCCTGCACGAGGACCCCCGCGGCATGCTGGGCGAGCTGTACCCCAAGCTGGCCGAGTGGCTGGCCAAAGAGGACAAGGTCCTCATCCACCAGGAGGAGATGAGCGACCGCCTGCTGGGCGTGGTGGCCGGTTACCTCGTGTGGTCGGGGATGGTGCCCTCTTCGGCCCATGCCATCTCCATCGTCGAACAGATCAACTCCCGCCAGATGGGCCCTCCCGGGCGGGAGCTGGTGGCCGTGGCACTGACCATGGGCCCGGGCGGCCCGACGAGCGGGCAGCCGGGCCCGACCGGGCCACCGGAGAGACCCAGCCCCTGACGTGACCGATGTGATCCGGCTGCAGGGGCTGCGCCTCATGGGCACCCACGGCGCGCTGCCCGAGGAACAGGGGAGGGCCCAGCCCTTCGAGGTCGACGTCGACATGAGCGTCGACGTCTCCGTCGCCGGCCGCACCGACGCCCTGGCCGACACCGTGCACTACGGCGACGTGTCCATTGTCGTCGAGAGGGTGGTCACCGGCGAGCAGCACCGTCTGCTGGAGCGGCTGGCCACCCGGCTGGCCGACGACGTGCTGAAGGTCGACCGTCGCATCACCTCGGTCACGGTCACGGTGCGCAAGCTGCGCCCGCCGGTGGCCGTGGACCTGTCGTCGGCCGCGGTGACGATCACCCGCCCGTGAGGGCCTACCTGGGCCTGGGCTCCAACCAGGGGGACCGGTGGGGTCACCTCCGCACCGCAGTGGCCGCCCTGCCCGACGTGGTCGCCGTCTCGCCCGTCTACGAGACCGATCCGGTCGGCGGGCCTCCCGGGCAGGAGCCGTACCTGAACCTCGTGGTCGCCCTGGAGACCGACCGCTCGCCCCGGGAGCTGCTCGGCTGGGCCCAGCGCCTGGAAGCCGGCGCCGGCCGGGTGCGCGAGGAGCGCTGGGGCCCGCGCACCCTCGACGTCGACGTCCTCCTCGTCGGCTCCCTCTGCGTCGACGAGCCCGACCTGGTCGTGCCTCACCCCCGCATGTGGGAGCGCCGCTTCGTGCTGGCCCCGCTGGCCGATCTGGCCGCCGGCAGTGTGCGCCTCGCCGGGCCGCTCTAACCTCGGCGTCGTGGACGAGCTCCGGTCGGCGCTGCCCTTTCGCAATCTGGACGACGCCCAGCTGACCCGGCTGGCCGCGGTCGGTGGCTACCGCGCCGTGAGCGCCGGCGAGGTGGTCTGCCGGCCGGGGGAGCCGTCGGACGGCCTGTACGTGGTGCTGAGCGGCAAGGTCGCCATCAGCCGGCCCGGCGACACGGGCCAGATGGTGCAGCTCGGCCACCGAGGCCCCGGGGGCTCCTTCGGCGAGCCCAGCCTTCTCGACGCCGCCCCCCGCTCGGCCCTGGTCACCGCCGTCGAGGACAGCCGCTTCTTCGTCCTCAGCCGGCGGGAGTTCATCACCTACATGAAGGCCATGCCCGACGCCACCCCCGGCCTGCTGGCCGGCATCGGCGCCGAGCTGCGCCGCACCCAGGAGCGCCTCTTCCGGGAGACGATCCGCGAGCACGACCTGCAGGTCCAGCTCCATGCCGGCCGGTACCGGATGCTGGCCCAGCTGGTGGCCGGCGTGGCCCACGAGATCAACACGCCTCTGGGCATCATCAACATCGCCTCCACCGTCCTGGCCGAGGACCTGGCCGCCCTGGTGTGCAAGGCCGGCCCCATCACCGGCCCCCTCGAGGACGCCCTGGAGGCGGCCGAGCTCATCTCCAACAACCTGGAGCGGGCCAGCCGCCTGGTCGAGCGGTTCAAGAGCCTGTCCACGAGCCAGGCCATCGCCCGGGTGGAGGAGGTCGACCTCACCGCGGTGGTCGCCGACGTCCTCGCCCTCTACGCCCCCAAGGCCCGGGCCGCCCACCTCACCATCGACGTGCTGGACGACCGCAAGGACCCCGACGCCCCCTGGATCGGCAACCCCGGCTCCCTCGCCGAGGCCCTGCTCAACCTGCTGCAGAACGTCGAGCGCTATGCCTACCCGGGGCAGGCCGGCGGGCGGGTGGAGATCGTGCTGGCCGGCGACGACAGCCAGCTCGACGTCACCGTGCGGGACTTCGGCCGGGGGATCTCGGCCGAGAACCTGGAGAAGGTCTGGGAGCCCTTCTACACGACCGGCCGGTCGCTGGGGGGCACCGGCCTGGGCCTGGCCGTGGTCAACAACCTGGTCACCGACGGCATGCACGGCAGGGCCGAGATCGAATCGGAGCCCGGCGAGGGCACCGCCGTGCACCTCCACTTCCCCCGGACGCCCGA
Source organism: Acidimicrobiales bacterium (assembly GCA_035540095.1). Taxonomy (GTDB): domain Bacteria; phylum Actinomycetota; class Acidimicrobiia; order Acidimicrobiales; family AC-14; genus CADCTB01. The sequence goes on from DATLHA010000017.1 coordinate 12,439, forward strand.
GGAGGCCCGGCAGTGACCATCGAGCCCATCCGCGTCCTCGTGGCCGACGACGAACCCGACGTCCTGGCCGTCACCCGCCTGAGCCTCCGGGGCATGCGTCACGGCGGGCGCAGGGTCGAGCTGGTCCCGACCACCACCGGCGCCGGCACGGTGGCGGCCATGAAGGCCGACCCCGGTATCGCCGTGATCCTCCTCGACGTGGTCATGGAGACCGACACCGCCGGCCTCGACGCCTGCCGGACCATCCGGGAGGAGCTCGGGAACCGCTACGTCCGCATCCTCCTGCGCACGGGCCAGCCCGGCGCCGCCCCGGAGCGGGCGACGATCGACGACTACGACATCGACGGCTACCTCCCCAAGGCCGAGCTCACCACCAACCGCCTCTACGCCGCGGTCCGAACCGCCCTCAAGGCGTACGAGGAGCTGGTCGACCTCGACCGCCACCGCCGGGCCCTGCTGCTGCTGAACGAGACGGCGGCGTCGCTGCACCCCTACGAGCCCCTGCGGCTCATGCTCGAGCGCGTCCTCGGGGCCATGGCCGCCCTGGTGCCGACGCCCCTGGCCGTGGTCGGCGTCGAGCTCCAGCGCGAGGGGGCCGAGCCGCTGCGCACGGTGGTGCACCTGGCGACGTCGTCCGACGACGACGACCCCAAGGCGCCGGCGGCGGCCGCCGCGGCCGCGGCAGAGAAGATCCAGGCCTACCTGGACGACCAGACCGAACCCGAGCCCGGCGCCGCCGCCGAGGGCTACGTCGTGCCGTTCACCCTGCACGAGGGGTTGGGCACCGGGTGGCTGTTCGCCGCCGGCGTGGTCCCCGACGCCCTGGCCCGTTCGACGCTGCCCCTGCTGGCCGCCCACGCCGCCAACGCGGTGTACTCCGCCGCTTTCCGGGTGGACTCACCGGTCACCCGCCCCGTCATCCGCCAGTAGGGCCCGAGCGGCCCCCCGGGTGGGCGGTAGTCTGGCCTCGTCGAACGGCACCCGTCCGGGGCCGGAACGAGAGAGGTCCACAGATGAGAGTGCTCGACCGGGGCGAACAGCTCCGCAAGGAGCTCGACGCAGCCCGGGCCGCCGGCCGCAGGGTCGGGCTGGTACCGACCATGGGTGCCCTCCACGAGGGCCACGCCTCGCTGATCCGGCGATCGGCGGCCGAGTGCGACCTCACCGCGGTGACGGTGTTCGTCAACCCGCTCCAGTTCGGGCCGTCGGAGGACTTCGCCACCTACCCCCGTGACCTCGAAGCCGATGTGGAGGTGGCCGGCACCGCCGGCGCCGGCGTGCTCTTCGCCCCCTCCGCCGAGGAGATGTACCCCCAACGGCCCACGGTGACGGTCACGGTGGCCGGCGAGGACGTGATGGAGGGAGCGGCGCGGCCGGGCCACTTCGACGGCGTGGCCACCGTCGTGGCCAAGCTCTTCAACCTGGCCGGCCCGTGCCGGGCCTACTTCGGGGAGAAGGACTGGCAGCAGCTGCGGGTCGTCCGCCGGCTGGCGGCCGACCTGTCGTTCCCCGTCGAGGTGGTGGCGTGCCCCACCGTCCGGGAGGACGACGGGCTGGCCCTGTCCAGCCGCAACGTTCGCCTCTCGGAGGAGGAGCGCCGGGCCGCGACCGTGCTCTACCGGGCGCTGTCGGCGGGAGTGGCAGCCCGGCTGGCCGGCGAGCGCGACCCGCAGACGGTCCGGCGGATCATGGCCGACACCGTCGCCGGCGAGCCCCTGGCCGCCCTCGACTACGCCGAAGTGCTGCCCGACCGCCTGCTGGTCGCCGCCCGCGTGGGCCGCGTCCGCCTGATCGACAACACGAGAGTGAGAGTCTGATGCGCCGCCGGATGATGAAGTCGAAGATCCACCGGGCCACCGTCACCGGGGCCGAGCTGGACTACGCCGGCTCCATCTCCCTCGACACCGAGCTCATGAAGCGGGCCGACATCCTGGAGTTCGAGCAGGTGGCCGTGCTCGACGTCGACAACGGCAACCGCTTCGAGACCTATGTCATCGCCGGCGATCCCGGCCAGGTCCAGCTGAACGGGGCCGCCGCCCGCCTGGTCGAGGTGGGGCACAAGGTCATCGTCATCACCTACGCCGACTACGACGATTCGGAGCTGGCCTCCGGCTTCGAGCCCCTCGTGGTGAAGGTCGACGCCGAGAACCGGGTTCTGTGACCGAACTCGACCTGCTGGTGCTGGGCAGCGGCGTCGCCGGCCTGTCGGCCGCCGTCCAGGCCGCCACCGCCGGCGACGGCATGCGGGTGGGCGTGCTGTCCAAGGCCGACCTCCACCAGGCCACCACCCGCTGGGCTCAAGGGGGAGTGGCGGCCGTGCTCGGCGGCGACCCCGACTCCACCGACCTGCACCTGGCCGACACCCTGTCCGCCGGCGCCGGCCTGTGCGACGTCGACGCCGTGCGGATCCTCGTCGACGAGGGCCCGGGGCGGGTGCAGGACCTCATCGCGCTCGGCGCCGTCTTCGACCTCGACGCCACCGGCGGCCTCGCCTTGGCCCGGGAGGGCGGGCACTCCGTCGCCCGGGTCGTGCACGCGGGGGGCGCGGCCACCGGGGCCGAGATCGAGCGGGCATTGGTAGAGGCCGTGGGCCTCACGGCGGCGTCGGTCATGGAGCGCTGGTTCGCCGTCGACCTCCTGGTGGAGGACGGCCGGTGCCGGGGCGTGGTGGCGTTGGACCCCGCGGGCCGGCGCCACGAGGTGCGGGCCCCCCACACGTTGCTGGCCACCGGCGGTGCCGGCCAGCTCTACGCGGTGACGACCAACCCCGCCGAGGCCACGGGCGACGGCGTGGCCATGGCCCTGCGGGCCGGCGTGGCCGTGGCCGACCTGGAGTTCGTCCAGTTCCACCCCACCGCCCTCCATCACCCCCAGATGCCCCGACCACTGCTGTCCGAGGCCCTCCGCGGCCACGGAGCCCTGCTGCGCGACGCCGAGGGCGAGCGTTTCGTCGACGAGCTCCTGCCTCGAGACGTGGTATCCCGGGCCATGGCCGCCCGCATGCTGGCCCAGGGCGTCGAGCACCTGTGGCTCGACGCCACCGGCCTGGAGCGGTTCGGCGAGCGGTTCCCGACCATCGCCGCCGCCCTGGCCGGCGCCGGCCTCGACCCTGCCGCCGACTGGCTGCCCATCGCCCCCGCCGCCCACTACTGCATCGGCGGCGTCCTCACCGACCTCGACGGCGCCTCGTCGCTGCCCGGCCTCTGGGCCGCCGGCGAGGTGGCGTGCGCCGGCGTCCACGGCGCCAACCGGCTGGCGTCCAACTCGCTGCTGGAGGGGATGGTGTTCGCCGCCCGGGTGGTCGAGGCCATCGCCGCCGGCAAGGACCGCTGCCAGGAGACCGGAGCCATGCGCCCTTCCAACTGGCTGCAGCTGCGGTCGCGGACGACCGTCACCGCAGCCAGAACGGAGGACGTCGCCAAGACCAGGGAACGCATCCAGCACGCCCTGACCATCGGCGCCGGCGTGGTCCGCACCAGGGCGTCGTTGGAAGGGGTGGACCTGGCCATGCCCGAGGAAGCCGACCGGGTCGACGTGTACGAGGTGCGCAACCTGGCGACTGTCGGCGCCGGCCTGGTGGCCGCCGCCCTCGGCCGCGAGGAGAGCCGGGGCTGCCACACCCGCACCGACTTCCCGGGGACCTCACCCGCCTTCGCCCGCCGGCTGGTGCTGACATGAACCTGAAGGACACCGTCGCCAACGCCCTCAAGGAGGACATCGGCCCCCTCGGCGACCTCACCGCCTCGCTGCTGCCCCCCAGGGCCACCGGCGACGCGGTCATCGTCCCCCGCCACGACGGGGTGCTGGCGGGCTGCGACGCGGCCCACGAGGCCTTCGGCCAGGTCGACACCCGCATCGCGGTGGCGTGGACGTCTTCGGACGGCGACCGGGTGCGGGCCGGCGACGCCGTGGCCCGGGTCGTGGGTCCTCTCGCCTCGGTCCTCACCGCCGAGCGCACCGCCCTCAACTTCCTGTCCCACCTGTCGGGCATCGCCACCCTGACCCGCCGCTACGTCGACATCGCCGCCGGCCGGTGCGCCATCCGCGACACCCGCAAGACCACGCCCGGCCTACGAGCCCTGGAGAAGGCGGCCGTCCGGGCCGGTGGGGGCGTGAACCACCGGGGCAACCTGTCCGACGGGATCCTGGTGAAGGACAACCACCTGGCGGGCCTCACCGTCGGCGCGGCCGTGGCTGCGGCCCGGAGGCAGTGGCCGGGTCGCACCGTGCAGGTCGAGTGCGACGACATCGACCAGCTGGAGCAGGCCCTCGCCGCCGGCGCCGACCTGGTCCTGCTGGACAACATGCTGCCGGCCGAGGTTCACGAGTGTGTCGAGCTGGTCGGCAAGCGGTGCCTGGTCGAGGTGAGCGGGGGAGTCACGCTGGGCAACGTCGACGCCTACGCCGCCACCGGCGCCGACCTCGTCGCCATCGGTGCCCTGACCCACTCGGCGCCGATCCTCGACGTCGGCCTCGATCTCGTGCCTTCTCCCCCGGGAAGGGCCCCATCCCCGCCCTCCTCGCCGAAGCGGGGCCCCGACCCCGCCGGCGCCGGCTGATGTTGATCGCCGTCGACGCCGGCAACACCCACACCGTGCTGGGGCTGTTCGCCGGCGACGAGCTCGTCGACCACTGGCGCATCGCCACCAATGCCAGCCGCACCTCCGACGAGCATGCCCTCCTCGTCAGCCAGTTCCTGGCCCAGCACGGGGCGACGTTCTCCCAGGTCAGCGGCATGGTGGTCTCCTCCACCGTCCCCCGCCTCACCGCCGTCCTACGCACCCTCGCCGAGCGCTACCTGCGGGTGGCCCCTGTCGTCTTGGAGCCGGGCACCCGCACCGGCATGCCGATCCTCTACGAGAACCCCCGCCAGGTCGGCCCCGACCGCATCGCCAACGCCCTCGCCGCCTTCGAGCGCCACGGCGGACCGACGATCATGGTCGACTTCGGCACCGCCACCACGGTCGACGCCATCTCGGTCAAGGGCGAGTACCTCGGCGGCGCCATCCTGCCCGGGGTCGAGATCAGCCTCGACGCCCTGTTCGCCCGAGCCGCGGCCCTGTCGTGGGTCGAGCTGGCCAAGCCCCGCCGGGTCATCGGCAAGACCACCGCCGAGTCGATCCAGTCCGGGGTGCTGTACGGGTACACCGCCGCCGTCGACGGCCTCGTCACCCGCTTCCAGGCCGAGCTGGGGCCGTGCACCGTGGTGTCCACCGGCGGCCTGGCCGAGCTGATCACACCCGTCTCGGCGACGATCCAGCACCACGAGCCGTGGCTGACCCTCCGTGGGCTGCGGCTGATCCACGCTATGAACTCCACGTGATCCCGTACCGGTTCGACCGCACCGCCACCGCCGGGGAGCTCCACGAGCGCCACGCCGAGCTGGCCGACGGGGCGGAGACCGAGGAGGTCGCCTCTGTCGCCGGCCGCATGCTGCTTCGGCGGGTGCAGGGGAAGGTGGCCTTCGCCACCCTGGTGGACCCCACGGGCCGCATCCAGCTGTTCGCCGGCGTGCAGACGACGCCCCGGTTCGAGGCGTTCTGCTCCCTGTCGCTGGGCGACTGGATCGGCGTCACCGGCACGGTCATGCGCACCCGCCGGGGGGAGCTGTCGGTCCGGGTCGACGACTGGTGCGTCCTGGCCGAGGCCCGCCGCCAGTTCCCCGACAAGTGGCACGGCCTGGTCGACGTCGACACCCGCTACCGCCAGCGCTACGTCGACCTGTGGGTCAACGAGGAGGCCCGCGACACCTTCGTCCTGCGCAGCAAGGTCGTCAGCCTGACCCGGCGGTTCCTGGAGGAGCGGGGGTTCCTGGAGGTCGAGACCCCGCTGCTCCACGCCGTGCAGGGCGGGGCCACGGCCAAGCCGTTCGTCACCCACCACAACGCCCTGGACCAGGACCTCTACCTGCGCATCGCCCCCGAGCTCTACCTCAAGCGGCTGGTGGCCGGGGGCCTGGAGCGGGTCTACGAGATCGGGCGGGTGTTCCGCAACGAGGGCATCTCGCCCCGCCACAACCCCGAGTTCACCATGCTGGAGCTGTACTGGGCCTATGCCGACTACACCGACGCCATGGCGCTCACCGAGGAGCTGGTGGCGGGGTTGGCCCAGGAGCTGTGCGGCACCACCAAGCTGACCTACGGCGGGCGCGACCTGGACCTCACCCCCCCGTGGCGGCGGGCCACCATGGTCGAGCTGGTCGCCGAGCACGCCGGCGTGGAGGTCGACGTGGCCATGCCGGTGGAGGACCTCCGGGCCATCGCCGAGCAGTGCCGGGTCACCCTCAAGCCGGCGTGGGGGCCGGGCAAGCTCGTCCTGGAGATCTACGAGAAGACGACCGAGGCCGAGATCTGGGGCCCGGTGCTCGTGTGCGACTACCCCCAGGAGGTCTCGCCCCTGGCCCGGCCCCACCGGACCAAACCGGGCTACGTGGAGCGCTTCGAGCCCATCGTCGCCGGCCGGGAGCTGGGCAACGCCTTCAGCGAGCTCACCGATCCCGACGTCCAGCGGGCCAACTTCGAAGCCCAGGCCGCCGAGAAGGCCGCCGGCGACGAGGAAGCCATGTCGGTGGACGAGGACTACGTGCGGGCGCTCGAGTACGGCCTGCCCCCCACCGCCGGCCTGGGGATCGGCATCGACCGCCTGGTCATGCTCCTCGCCGACGCCCCCAACATCCGCGACGTCATCCTCTTTCCGACCCTGCGCCCCGAGTCCTGATCGGGTGAGCAGAGTTCCGTCTCCGGGACCGGACTTTGCCCACCCGGTGGAGAGGGCCGCTCGTCAGGGGGCGTCGCAGCCGACCGGAGGGCGTCGGAGGGCTAGTCGTGGCGGGGGATGTTCTCGATCAGGTGGTCGCCCAGGGAGGCCAGGGCGGCCATCACCCGCTCGCCCCCCTCGCCGCCGGCCGGCACCCCCTCCAGCGCCGCCGCCGACGCGCCGGCGTAGCGACGGGCTACGTCGATCGCCGCCCCCACCGCCCCGTTGGAGCGGACGATGGCGCGGACGACGTCGACCTCGTCGCGCTCCAGTGGCGAGCCCAGGAGCCGGCGCAGCTGCTCCGAGGACTCGGTGGACGCCAGCGCCCGGATGACAGGGAGGGTGTAGACGCCCTCCACCAGGTCGTTGCCCGCCGGCTTGCCCAGCTCCTCGTCGGTGGCGACCACGTCGAGGATGTCGTCGACGATCTGGAAGACCATGCCGACCTGCTCGCCGTAGGCCGTGAGCGCATCGATTCCAGCACGGTCCAACCCGGCCGTGATGGCCCCCACCCGGCATGCCGTCGCCATGAGGGCGGCCGTCTTGCCGGCGATGGAGACGAGGTAGGACTCCTCGGAGCGGGTCACGTCGAAGGTCTGGGCCAGTTCCCGGACCTGGCCCTCGCACAGCCGGCCGATGGTGGCGGCCAGCAGCCCGGCCACCTCTGTCCCCAGCGAGGCGGCGATCTCCGACGCCCGGGCCAGCAGGAAGTCGCCGGCCAGGATGGCCACCAGGTTCCCCCAGCGGGCGTTCACGGAATCGACGTTGCGCCGGGTGCGGGCCTCGTCCATCACGTCGTCGTGGTAGAGCGACCCCAGGTGGACCAGCTCCACGGCGACGGCCCCCATGATGACGTCGTCGTCCGCCGGCCCCCCGCCCAGCTCGCCCACCGCCACCGCCAGCGCCGGCCGCAGGCGCTTGCCGCCGGCGGTGATCAGGTGCGACGCCACCTCGGCCAGGAAGGGGTCCCCGGTCCTCACATTGGCCAGCAGGGCCTTCTCGACCCTGGCCAGATCGTCTTCCAGGCAGGGTAGGGAGAGCAGCGGGGCGAGGCTGACCACGGCCCGACGCTACGTCAAATGGTTGGAATGAGAGGAATCAGGCGAGGGTGCTGAGTGTTCGTTTTCTTGCGGGCACCACTACACTGACGTCAAGAGCCCGCCGTCCCCGTTAGGGGGTTCACCTTGTTCGAACGATTTACAGACCGAGCCCGCCGTGTCGTGGTGCTGGCCCAAGAGGAGGCACGCCTCCTCAACCACAACTACATCGGCACCGAGCACATCCTGCTCGGGCTCATCCACGAGGGCGAGGGGGTCGCCGCCAAGGCCCTCGAGCAGCTCGGTATCTCCCTGGAGGCAGTGCGCACCCAGGTCGAGGAGATCATCGGGCAGGGTGGTTCGTCCCCATCGGGGCACATCCCGTTTACTCCGCGCGCCAAGAAGGTCCTCGAGCTCTCGCTCCGTGAGGCCCTCCAGCTCGGCCACAACTACATCGGCACCGAGCACATCCTCCTCGGCCTCATCCGTGAGGGCGAGGGCGTCGCCGCCCAGGTGCTGGTCAAGCTGGGTGCCGACCTGAGCCGGGTGCGCCAGCAGGTCATCCAGCTCCTCTCCGGCTACGCGGGCAAGGAGGGCGCCACCTCCGGCGGCCCCGCCGGCGAGGCCACCCCGGCCGGGTCCCTGGTCCTCGACCAGTTCGGCCGCAACCTCACCCAGCTGGCCCGGGAGAAGAAGCTCGACCCGGTCATCGGCCGCGAGCGCGAGATCGAGCGGGTCATGCAGGTGCTGTCCCGCCGCACCAAGAACAACCCCGTCCTCATCGGTGAGCCCGGCGTGGGCAAGACCGCCATCGTCGAGGGCCTGTCCCAGCAGATCGTGGCCAACACCGTGCCCGACACCCTGAAGGGCAAGCAGCTCTACACCCTCGACCTCGGCGCCCTGGTCGCCGGCTCCCGCTACCGCGGCGACTTCGAGGAGCGCCTCAAGAAGGTGCTCAAGGAGATCCGGACGCGGGGCGACATCATCCTCTTCATCGACGAGCTCCACACCCTGGTGGGCGCCGGCGCCGCCGAGGGGGCCATCGACGCCGCCTCCATCCTCAAGCCCATGCTGGCCCGGGGCGAGCTGCAGACCATCGGCGCCACCACGCTGGACGAGTACCGCAAGCACCTGGAGAAGGACGCCGCCCTCGAGCGCCGCTTCCAGCCCATCAAGGTGGAGGAGCCCACCGTGGCCCACACCATCGAGATCCTCCGGGGCATCCGCGACCGCTACGAAGCCCACCACCGGGTGACCATCACCGACCAGGCCATCGTCGCCGCCGCCAACCTCTCCGACCGCTACATCTCCGACCGCCACCTCCCCGACAAGGCCATCGACCTCATCGACGAGGCCGGCTCCCGCATGGTCATGCGCCGCATGAAGACCCCGCCGGACTACAAGGAGCTCGAGAACGACCTGTCCCGTGTCCGCAAGGAGAAGGAACAGGCGATCGAGAACCAGAAGTTCGAGCAGGCCGCCAAGCTGCGCGACCAGGAGAAGGCGCTCGAGGAGCGCAAGAAGGTCAAGGAAGCGGAGTGGAAGGCCGAGGGCATCGACCTCTTCGACGAGGTCGACGAGGAAGGCATCGCCGAGGTGCTGGCCCTGTGGACGGGCATCCCCGTCTAC